>DASRJM010000171.1:0-20697 GCA_035649475.1 Acidimicrobiales bacterium | reverse complement strand
TCCACGTGCGGGGCAACGAGATCACAGCCACCGGCGGCGACGCCGAGGTCGTGGGTCGCCTGTTCGAGGAGCTGGTGCTGCTGCTCGAGCGCGGGCAGATCATCGATCGCGGCAACGTCGGCCGCACCATCGACATGGTCCGGGCCGACGAGCGACCGTCCGAGGTGCTCACCGCCGAGGTGCTGCGCTCGGCCCGGGGTCGCACCGTCCGCCCCAAGAGCGCCGGGCAGAAGCGCTACGTCGACGCCATCCGCGACAACGTCATCACGTTCGGCATCGGGCCCGCCGGCACCGGCAAGTCGTGGCTGGCCGTCGCCACGGCCGTGCAGGCGCTCCAGGCCAAGCAGGTCGACCGCATCATCCTCACCCGCCCCGCGGTCGAGGCCGGCGAGCGGCTCGGCTTCCTGCCCGGCGACCTCGCCGCCAAGATCGACCCCTACCTGCGGCCGCTCTACGACGCCCTCTACGACATGGTCGAGCCCGAGGGCGCCCAGCGCCTGCTCGAGCGGGGCACGGTGGAGGTCGCGCCGCTCGCGTTCATGCGGGGCCGCACGCTGAACCAGAGCTTCATCATCCTCGACGAGGCGCAGAACACCACGCCCGAGCAGATGAAGATGTTCCTGACCCGCATCGGCTTCGGCTCCAAGGCGGTGGTGACCGCCGACATGACCCAGGTGGACCTGCCCACCGGGCGCAGCGGCATGACCCACCTCGATCGCATCCTGGGCGGCATCGATGGCCTGGAGTTCGTCCGCCTCAGCTCCAAGGACGTCGTCCGCCACCACATCGTCCAGGACATCGTCGACGCCTACGAGCGCGCCGATCAGTCCCGGGCAGCCCGGGACGGCCAGTGACCCCGCCCGAGGCTCCCCCACCGGGGGCGTCCCGGCCGGGGGAGGACGCCGACGTCCGCCGCCCCGCGCCGCGGCCGCCCCGCCTGGGCCCGGAGGGCGACGTCGAGGTGTTCGGGGCCGACGAGCAGTCGGCCGCTCCGGTCGACGTCGACCGCTGGGTGGCGCTCGCCCACGACGTCCTCGTGGCCGAGGGCGTGCAGGGCGACGCCGAGCTGTCGCTCCTGTTCGTCGACGAGGCCACGATCGCCGAGCTCAACCACCGGTTCATGGACGCCAAGGGCCCGACCGACGTGCTGGCGTTCCCCATCGACGACCCGGTGGTGGCCGGTCGCTCGCCCGACGCCGGCACGACTGGCCCCGACCGCGAGGACCCGGACCCCGGCGACCTGCCGCTGCTCCTCGGCGATGTCGTGGTGTGCCCGGCGGTGGCCGAGCGCCAGGCGCCGTCCCACGCGGGCAGCTACGAGGACGAGATGGCGCTGCTGGTCGTCCACGGCATCCTGCACGTGCTCGGCCACGACCACGCCGAGCCCGACGAGACCGCGGTCATGCAGGCCCGCGAGCGCGAGCTGCTCGACCGGTTCCACCGTCGGCGGTGAGGGGTGGGCACGGTGGCTGTCACGGTCACGGCGACGGACGTCTGGCTGCTCGTGGCCATCGGCGTCCTGCTGGTGGCGTCGCTGCTGCTGGCCGCGGCCGAGACCGCACTGGTCCGGGTGCCGCGGCCCCGGGCCGAGGACCTGACCGAGGAGGGCCGGCGGGGCGCCGCCACGCTGGTCGAGCTGCTGAGCCGGCCGGAGCAGTACGTCACCACGGTGATGTTCCTGCTCGTGGCGTGCCAGCTGGTCGAGGCCACGCTGGTCGGCGTCGTGGGCGACAGGCTGTTCGGGGTCGTCGGCCTGATACTGGCCACCGCCCTCAACGTGGTGCTCGTGTTCGTGGTCGCCGAGACCGCCCCCAAGACCTGGGCCATCCTCAACCCTGAACGGGTGGCGCTGCGGGCGGCAGGCCTGGTGCGGGCGCTGGCGCAGTTCCCGCCCCTGCGGCTGATCACCCGGCTGCTGATCGGGCTGGCGAACCTGGTCCTTCCCGGCCGGGGCCTGAAGCAGGGGCCCTACGTGTCCTCGGAGGACGAGCTGCTGGCGGTGGCGGAGGTCGGGGTCGAGGAGGGGGTGATCGAGGAGGACGAGCGCGCCCTCATCGAGTCGATCATCGAGTTCGGCGACACGATCGTGCGGGAGGTCATGGTCCCGCGGCCCGACATGATCACGGTGTCGCACAAGTTCCGCGTGGCCGACGTGATGGAGGTCGTGCTGCTCAACGGCTACAGCCGGCTGCCGGTGTGCGCCGACGGTCTCGACGACATCGTCGGGCTGGCCTACGCCAAGGATCTCATGGCGGCCGAGCGGGACGGCAACGAGGACGCGGTGGTGGCCGGGTTCGTCCGGCCGGCCCGGTTCGTGCCGGAGACCAAGCGGGTCCCGGACATGCTGCGGGAGATGCAGCGGGACAAGTTCCACATGGCGATCGTCGTCGACGAGTACGGGGGGACGGCGGGGTTGGTCACGTTGGAGGACATCATCGAGGAGCTGGTCGGCGAGATCGTCGACGAGTTCGACGTGGACGACCCCCTGATCGAGCCGCTGGCCGGCGGTGGCATCCGGGTGCACGGCCGCACGTCGCTCGACGAGGTGAACGACCTGCTGGGCGCCCGCTTCCCCGAGGGCGACTGGGACACGATCGGCGGGCTGGTCTACGACCGCATCGGCCACGTGCCGGTGGAGGGCGAGTCGGTGCAGCTCGGCGGCTGGCGGCTGACGGCCCAGCGGATCCAGGGCCGGCGGATCGGACGGGTGAGCATCACACCGGAGGGCACCGGGCCGGGCACCGACGCCGACCGCTCGCCGCCCCGGGCGAGCGGGGACACGGGGCAGGTCGGCGGGATCGAGGCGCTGCCGTTCGGGCTGCTGATCTTCGTGGTCGGCATCCTGCTGATCGCCAACGCGTGGGCGGTGGTCGACGCCAAGCTGGCCGTCGACGCTGCGGCCCGCCAGGCCGGCCGCAGCTACGTGGAGGCCGACGTCGGCGACGCGTTCACGGCCGGCGACGCCGAGGCCGCGGCGGTGCGGGCCGGCCGGGAGGCGCTGGCGGTCCACGGCCGGGACCCGGAGGCGGCGTCGGTGGCGCTGACCGGGCTGGACACGGTCGGCGGCCAGGTGGGCTTCACCCGCTGCGCCCGGGCGACGTTCACCGCCAGGTACGAGGTGCCCGCCCTGACCATCCCGTGGATCGGCGGGTTCGGCGACGGGTTCCAGGTGACCAGCACCCACAGCGAGCTGATCGACCCCTACCGGGACGGCGTCCCGGGCAGCGCGGAGGGGTGCGGATGACGGCGCCTCACCACGAGGGCGACCGAGGCAGCACGCTGCTGCTGGTGCCGGCCGGGTTCCTGGTGGTCCTGATCCTGGCGTCGATCGCGGTCGACATGGCGCTCGTGCACCTGCGCCAGCGCCAGGCGCTGGACGTGGCGTCGGGGGCGGCCAACGACGTGGTCACGGCCGTGGCGGACGAGTCCCGGCTGCGGCGTGGCGACGGGCTGGGCCTCGACCAGTCGGCGGCCGAGGCGGCGGTCGGGCGGATCGTCGCCGCCAGCGACCTGGCGCCGAGCGTGGTGGGGGCGCCGGTCGTGCGGGTGACGGACGACTCGGTGGAGGTCGAGCTCACGGTCGAGGCCGACTACATCTTCGCCGGCGCCGTCCCCGGCGCACCCGACAGCACGACCATCACCGCCAGAGCGTCCGCCACGGCGAACGTTTCGTAGGGACGGTTAGCACTTTTCATATCACTTGACAGCTTTCAGGTTGCGTCGTCTATCGTCGGCGCATGGACATGTACGTCCGGTTGGCGATGGACGACGAGGGGCCCGTCGTGGTCAAGTCGGCGGCGGCCGGCGCGCAGGATCGCCTGCGGGCGGAGGTCGAGCGCCTGTCCCGCGCGGTCCACCCGGGGGTGGTGACCGTGGTCGGGTCGTCGGTCGATCCTCCGCGGGGCATCGAGCTGCGCACCCGCTTCGCGGGTGAGCCGGTCAGCGCCTGGACGGGCACGGTCGCCAACATCGCGGGCCTGGGGGCCGCGGTGGCCGCCACCGTCGCGGACCTCCACGGCATCGGCATCGTGCACGGGCGCATCGACGAGGGCCACGTCCTGGTGGGCGACGACGGGCGGCCCCGCCTGTGCGGGTTCTCGAGCCCGGGCCGAGCCGAGCCGGCGGACGACGTGGCCGGCCTGGCGACGGTCCTGCTGCAGCTTCTCGACCGCGCGTCCCCGCCTCCGGGTCGACGGTGGAGCACCCGCCGCCCGAGCTCGGACGAGCGAGCCTTCCGCCAGGTCCTCGACCGCGCGGTCGACCCGATCGCCAGCCGCCGCCCGACCGCGCTGGCGTTGGCCGACGCGATCCTGCGGGCGGTCCCATCCGCCGACCTACCCTCGCCCCCCGACGCTGCGCCCGACACCCTCGATCGCATCTGGAGCGCTGCCGAGCAGGGCACCGAGGCCGAGCGCTGGGCCAGGGCCCTGGGCGACGGCCCACCGGACCTGCCCACGGACCCGGTGCCGTCTCCGCCGCCGTCGTCACCGGTCCCGCTGGCGGACGTGCCGACCCCGGCCTGGCCGACGGCCGGCCCGTCCCGCCTCGACGCCCACACGGCGGCCGACGCCCGCCGCAAGCTCGACGACGCCTCCCGCGGGGACGGCGCAGAACCCGGCCCGCGTGCGTCCAACGTCCCGCGAACCCAAGCCGACCGCGCCACGAGCGACGACACAGCCACGGTCGAACGCCCGCACCTCGCCAGACGAGGCGATCTGAGTCGCCGGATCGCGGAAGCGGCCGACAGCCCCAGCACCGAGCGCCCGAGCCTGGCCGGTCAGCGTGGACTCGCCGGGCGTGGGCAAGGCGATCCCACCGACGGAGCCGGGTTGACCCTCGAGCGGCCGCACCTGGCCGGGCGGGGTGGGCTGGGCGGGCGGGCGCGGCCCGTCGAAGCCGAGGTCGAGCCCCCGCCCGAGCCTCGCCGGAGCCGCGGGGTCGTCGTCGGGGTCGCCATGGTCGCCGTCGTCGCGGTGGGCGCCGGCGTGCTGGCGTTGCGGGCTCGTGGCGAGGTCGACTCCCCGTCGTCCGGTCCGCCGCCTCCCCCGCCCGGGTGTCCCGCGGTGGCAGCGCCGGCGGCGGATGTCGACGGCGACGGGTGCCCCGAGGCGCTGGCCGTCGACGGCGCCACGGTCACCGCCGGGCCAGTGCAGTGGACGCTCGGCGAGCCGGGCGACATCGCCGCCGTCGGCGATTGGGACTGCGACGGCCAGGCGTCGGCCGCCCTCCTGCGGCCCCGCACCGGCGACGTGTTCGCCTTCCCCGCCTGGGCGGAGTCCGGTTCGCCCGTCAGCGTCCAGCCGATCGAGCGGGTTGGCGAGGCTACCGGCATCCGGGCGCGCACGGGCGACGACGGGTGCGACGAGCTGGTCGTCGACGTCGCCTCGGGGACCGCCCGCTCGGTCGAGGTGCCCTCATGACCGATGCGCTGCGCGCCGCTCTCCGGCTCGGAGCCTGGGTGGCCGGGCTGCTGATCGCCGGCCGGGTCACGCTGGCACTCGGGTCCGGCGACCTGGACGTCCCCCTGACGTCGATCGACGACCTCACCGACTGGGTCGAGCGGGCCTCCCCCGCCACCCTGGCCATCACGCTGCTGCGGCTCGGGGTACTCGTCGGGATCGGCTACCTGTTGCTGGCCACCCTGCTGACCACGCTCGCCGAGATCGTCCACCTGCGGCCGCTCACCGCCCTCGCCGAGCGCGTCACACCGGGCTTGGTCCGGCGCATCGCCCAGGGGGGCGGCGGGGTCGGGCTGGCGCTCGGGGCCATCGCCGGCACGCTTCCCGTGCCGGGCTCGGGTCCCGATCGGCCGCGGACCACCATCGCCGCTCCGGATCCCGACGTGGCCACGATGTCCCGGGCGCCCGGGCCCGAGGCGACGATGAGCTCCATGGCGGATGTGCCGGCGAACACCGCCACGATGACCCGGTCTGACGCGCCGGAACCTGCGCCCGAACGGCCGTCGCGGCCTGCGACGGCCGCACCGGCGCCACCGCCACCGATGAGCCCGGGCGGCGACACCTGGGTCGTGGAGGCGGGGGACTCGTTCTGGTCGATCGCCGAGGACGTGGTCGGCTCGGGCGACGAGCGAGCCGTCAGGCGCTACTGGCGGGCCTTGATCGAGGCCAACCGGTCGCGGCTCGCCGATCCCGGGAACCACGACCTGCTCATCCCCGGGCAGGAGCTGATCCTGGTGCCTCCCTAGATGAGCCAGCGGGCGGTGGCCGCGTCGAAGCGGGCCTCCCGGTCACCCGGGGTCGCCTCGGCGAGGGCGCGGGCCACGGCTTCCCCGAGGGCGGCCTGGCCCTCGGGGATGACCTCGGCCAGGCCGAGATCCTGGAGGTCCTTCGAGCTGAGCTTGAGCAACGACGCCACGTCGGGCGAGCGGGTGACGTCCCGCTCGAGGATGGCGGCCGCGCCCTCGGGAGCGATCACCGAGAAGATGGCGTGCTCGGAGATCAGAAGGCGATCGGCGTAGCTCAGGGCCATCGCTCCCCCGCTGCCGCCCTCGCCCACGCAGACCGACACCGTCGGCGTCGGGCACGCCGCCATGGCCTCGAACGTGTGGGCGATCTCGCCGGCGATGCCCCGAGCCTCCGACTCCGGCGACGGGTCGGCACCCGGCGTGTCCACCACCGTCACAACCGGAAGGCCCAGGCGGCCGGCCAGCGCGATCGCCCGCTGGGCCAGCCCGAACCCCGCCGGCGTCGGGCGGCCGCTGCCGTGGTAGCGGTCCGTCGCCACGACCACGCATCGTCCCCCCGCCACCGTCGCCAGGCCGGCCCGGATGACCGGGTCCGTGCCTCGCAGCTCCAGCCATGACGTCGCCAGCCGGGCGGCGCGGTCGATGCCGGTGGGCCGACCGATCGCACGCGCCCGCAAGACCTCGCCCCACGCGCCGCCCGCGCCTGGGTCCGACCAGACCGGCAGCGGGCGGGTCGGCATCGGGCGCTCGACGAGACCCAGGGCCACGTCCACCCACTCGCCGGCGCCGCCGGGCACCAGCAGCTCGTCCACCAGGCCGTGGTCGTACGCCGCCTCCGCGGTGTGGGAGCGGGCCGGGAGCGAGACGCCCAGCGTGCCCTCCGCCACCCGCGGGCCGGCGAAGCCGATCACGGCGTGCTCATAGGAGGCCCGGACGTCCACCAGCGAGCCGTAGGACGCGAACACGCCGCCCGTCGTCGGCGAGCCGTACACCCCCAGCGACAGCAGGCCTGCCCGGGCGTGGCGGCCCGCGGCCGCCGCCGTGCGGGCGAGCTGGGCCAGGGCGACCATCCCCTCCTGCAGCCGGGCGCCGCCGGTGCGGGTGGCCAGGACCATGGGCAGGCGCAGGTCGCGAGCGCGGTCGTAGGCGCGCACCACCCGCTCGCCGGCGGCGGCGCCCATCGTGCCGCCCAGCACCTCGAACCGGCCGTCGACGAACGCGTAGTGCTCGGTCCGGCCCGTGCGCACCGACTCCTCGCCCGAGTCGACGAGGGCGCGCCGGCGCTCGTCGTAGCCGGGGAAGCCGAGCGGATCGCCGGCGAACACGTCGGCGTCCCACTCTTCCACGGGGGGATGGAAGGGCACGGGGCGGAAGTCTCGCCCTAGCGCAACCGAGCCGCCACCTCGTTGGCCAGCAGCCGCCCCCGGACGGTCAGCACCGCCCGGCCGTCGTCGCCCACCGCCACCAGGTCGCCCAACTCGTCGAGCGGCACCACCCCCGCCGGCACCCCGCCCCGGGTCCGCACCGCCAGCTGCAGCCCCTCCAGCCGGCGGTCGTCGTCGTCCAGCCGCTCGCCTCCCGCCTCCGGGGACTCGCCGGCCTCGATCGCGGCGATGTAGCGCTCCGGCGTCCGCACGTTCCAGAACCGGCGCCCATCCCGGTGCGAGTGGCCGGCGCACCCGAAGGCCTGGTACTCGCCCATCGACCAGTACAGCTGGTTGTGCCGGCACTCGTGCCCCGGCCGGGCCCAGTTCGAGATCTCGTACCAGGCCAGGCCCGCGCCCTCCAGCAGCTCGGACGCCACCCGGTACTTGTCGGCCTGGTCGTCGTCGTCCGGATGGCGGGCCTCGTCGGCGGCCAGCGCCGTGCCCGGCTCGACCGTCAGCGCATACGCGCTGACATGGGGTGGGTTCAGCTCGAGGGCCGACTCCAGCGTGCGGCGCCAGTCGTCCACGGTCTCAACCCTCGACCCGTAGATGAGGTCGAGGTTGAGGGTTGGGACCCCGGCCTCCCGGAACCAGGCCACCGCCCGGCGCACGTTGGCCGGGTCGTGCGTCCGGCCGAGCGCGGCCAGCACGTGGTCGACCATCGACTGCACGCCCAGGCTGACCCGGTTCACGCCCCCGGCGGCGTAGGCCGCGGCCAGCGCGGGCGTCACCGTGTCCGGGTTGCACTCGACCGTCACCTCGCAGCCCGGCGCCTTCGGCACGGCGTCGAGCACCGCCACCAACCGGTTCGGATCGACCAGCGACGGCGTGCCCCCGCCCACGAACACGCTCGTGGCCGCCGGCATCCCGGCGGCCACGGACCGTTCGGCGTCCGTCAGGCAGGCGTCGAGGTAGGCGTGTTGGAGGTGGTGCCGATCGGTCCACGTGGCGAAGGCGCAGTAGTCGCAGCGTGCCGCACAGAACGGCACGTGGAGGTAGACGCCGAACGGCGTGGTGACGACCAGCCTCCTCTCTCAGCGGACGAGGCAGAGGCCCAGGCTGTCGAGCCGGGCCGGCACCTGGTCGGGATGGCAGTCGAGGATGCAGGCCACGGCCCGCAGGTCCTCGCGCCGGATGGTCAGCATGCGGCCGTTGTAGTCGCCCCGCTGGACCTGGATCATCCGCAGGTAGCGGGCCAGCATCTCGCCCTCCTGCCCGCCCAGCTGCTCGACGGCGCCGAGGTCGATCGTGACCGGGCGGTCGTCGCGGCGGGGGCCGCGCATGCGCTCGGTGAGATCGACGACCTGCTCGTCACCGCCTGGCGAGCGGATGCCCAGCTCGTCGTCGCTCGGGAGCATCTGGTCGACCGGAACCCGGTAGAACCGGGCAAGTCGCTGCAGCCGAGGCACGGAGATCGCCCGCTCACCGCGCTCGTACGCCCCCAGGACCGAGGCCTTGAACTCGTGCTCCGACGCCGCCTCGACATCCTGCAGAGACAGGTGCTTCTGGCGCCGGATCGAACGAAGCCGGGCCCCGACCTTGGCGGCGTAGCCGCTGTCGCGGTCGACTTCGACGTCAGTGTCCATGGTTTCCTCCCTCGGCCGGTCCCCAGAAGTCCGGCCGGACCCACGCTGCCCCCCGGGATCGGCCCGGGTCGGGCGATTTGCCTACTCTACGCACTAATCGGGTGTGCGGACAATCACTGCGCGTGTGCCAAAGTGTGCGCCTGTCACCCTATATGACACGAAACCTTTCGGTCGCCCACTATACGCAGCCGATCACTCCGTTTCGTTCACGATTTCACTACGGATCGCCGTCAAAATGGCGCATGCCGTGATGGCAGCGGTCTCCGCCCGCAACACATGGGTCCCGATGCGGACGCTCGGTAGCCCGGCCGCCCGCTCTGCGTCGGCCCAGCCGCCCTCGGGCCCGACCAGCACCACGGCCTGAGACAGCGAGGGCGGAACGCCCTCCCGGTCGGCGAGCACCGCCCCCGGCAGGGCGGCGGCCGCCGCGAAGTCGACCACCTCGCCCACCTCGGGCAGCCAGGTGCGGCGGCACTGTATGGCCGCCTCCCGGGCGATGGCGGTGAGCCGCCTGGCCTGGCGCTCCGCCTTGGCCTCGTCCCACCGGACCACCGACCGCTCGGCGACGAACGGCACGATCCGGTCGGCGCCCAGCTCGGTCAGCTTCTGCACGGTCAGCTCCGGCCGTTCGCCCTTCACCAGCGCGAACGCGATGGTGATCGGCGGGTCCGGGCGGGGGTCGGCCACGATGTCGCCGCGGGGCTCCACCTCGGGTCCCGCGGTCAGCCGGGCCGGCCGCCACCGGCCCCGGCCGTCGCAGACGGTGACGTCGCTGCCGGGGGCCAAGCGCAGGACCCGGGCCAGATGGTGATGGTCGTCCGGGTCGAGGCGGGGATCGTCGAGGTCGGGGACGAAGGCGTGCGCCCCGGCCGTCGCCGGGCTGAGGGCCGCCACCGTCACTTGAACGCCGAACGCAGCTTCGAGATCAGGCCACTCACCGACGGCGCCACCGGCTCGCCCCGCAGCTCGGCCAGCTGGCGGATGAGGTCCTCCTCCTCGTCGGTGAGCTCGGCGGGCACCTCGACGACCACGTCGATGAGCAGGTCGCCGCGGTGGCGCCGCTCCAGGTGCGGCACACCCCGGCCGCGGATCCGGAACGTCGTGCCGGACTCGGTGCCCCGGGGCACGTCGATCTCCTCGGTGCCGTCCAGGGTCTCGAACTGGATGGTCGCCCCCAGCGTGGCCTGGGTGTACGGCAGCCTGAGAGTGCTGTGCAGGTCGTAGCCGTCGCGCTCGAACCGGTCGTGGGGCTCGACCCGCAGGTGGACGTAGAGGTCGCCCGCATCGCCGCCACGCGGCCCGACCGCGCCGCGGCCCGACAGCCGCAGCGTGGAGCCGGTGTCGACGCCGGCCGGGATCTCGACCGTGTACGTGCGCTCCTCGATCATGCGGCCCTCGCCCCGGCATTCGGCACACGGGCTGGCGATGATCTGGCCGGACCCGCCGCAGCGGGCGCACGGCGATGACGTCACCATTTGGCCGATGAGCGACTGCCGGACCCGCTGGACCTGGCCGGTGCCCTGGCACTCGTAGCAGATGACTGGCTGGGTGCCGTCGGCTGCGCCGGTGGCACCGCAGGCGGCGCAGCTCACCGCGGTGCGGACCGACACGGCGTGCTCGCACCCGAACACGGCCTCGGTGAACTCCAGGTCGACGACCACCTCGAGGTCGGAGCCCCGGGGCGGGCCGGAGGGCCCCCGGCCTCGCCCGCCGAACGGGCTGCCACCGAAGAACGCCTCGAACATGTCGCCGATGCCGCCGAACCCGGCGAACGGGTCGGCCGCGTTGGTCGCGCCGTTGACGGCCTCGGGGCCGAAGGTGTCGTACCGGCGCCGCTTCTCGGGGTCCGACAGCACCTCGTAGGCGTGCGCCACCTGCTTGAACCGGGCCTCGGACTCGGGGTCGCCGTGGCCGGTGTCGGGATGGAGCCGGCGGGCCAGCTGCCTGAACGCGCGTTTGATCTCTTCCTGGGTGGCGGTGCGGGAGACGCCCAGCAGCTCGTAGTAGTCCGTGACCAACGATCAACCCTCGGTGAGCCGGTCGGATAGGCGATGACTGACCACGGCCACGGCCGCGAGCGCCTGTGGATAGTTCATCCGGGTCGGCCCCAGCACGCCAATCGTGCCAGCTCGCTCGCCCTCGATGTCGTAGGGCGCCACCACGATGGCGCACTCCGCCAGAGGCGCCATGCCGGTCTCGGTGCCGATCGCCACGTGCAGACCCCGGTCGATGACGTCCCGGAGGAGCGACACCACCACGTACTGCTGCTCGAGTATGCCGAGCACCTCGCGCACGGTCTCGATGGCGTCGAAGGCCTGCGCCATGCGGGCGGCGCCGCCCACGTACACGTGCTCGGGGTCCTCGATCGGCGGCGCGACCAGCGCCTCGATCGCCCGCACCACCAGCGTGTCGGTGGCGGGGTCACCGGTGGCGGGAACGGGCGGCCCGGCGTGGCGCAGGCTGCCGGCCAGGTGCACGGCGAGGTGGGCGGACGCGGCCGCCACCCGCTCGTCCCCCGCCCCGACGGGCATCTCGATCGTGTGCTTCTCGACGGTGCCGTCGCTGTAGACGGCGACCACCAGGGCCGCGCTGGCGGTGAGCGACACCAGCTGGAGCGAGCGCAGTGTCGCCTCCGCCGGCACCGGCGACACCACCACGCTGGTCAGGTTGGTGAGGTTGGAGAGCAGGCGGCTGGTCTCGGACAGCATGTTCTCGACCTCGCCGTGGGCCCGGGCGAAGAAGTCGCGCACCTCCTCGGCCGACCGGCCCGGGAGCCGGGCCGGTGTGCGCAGGTGGTCGACGAAGAAGCGGTAGCCCTTCTCGGTCGGGACCCGCCCCGCCGACGTGTGGGGCTGGCGCAGGTAGCCGTCGGCTTCGAGGATGGCCATCTCGTTGCGCACGGTCGCCGAGGACACGTCGACACCGGGGGCGCGGGCGACATGGCCAGAGCCGACCGGCTGGGCCGTGCCTATGTACTCCTCCACGACGGCCCGGAGGATGGCCGCCTTCCGTTCGTCGAGCATCGATCCCTTCCCGGGACGGCAGCCCTGCGCTACCGGGACCCCCGGGTAGCAGTCGATTGTACCGAGTGCTAACCGCCTGTCCGGACTTCGTCGTTGCGCCGTCACACGTCCGCGCGCGCCGGGCCGCGGATGCGGTTGACTGGCGGCGTGCCCGCCTCCGCCAACGGCGCGTCGTCTTTCCACCTGCACTGGGGCGGGCTGCCGCCCGGCGAGCCCCTCGTCGAGGTGGCGGCCACGCTGGAGGTGGTCGAGCCGCCGACCGTGCCCGAGCTGTACTTCTGGGCGCTGCAGGCCAGCTTCGCCAGCGCCCGGGGGCGGCGGCTGGGCGGCGCCCACCTCGGGCTGCAGTGGTACCCGCCGCACCCGGGGTCGACCGCGGTCAACTGGGGCGGCTACGCCGACCGGGGCGGCATCCTCGCCGGCACCGACTCGGCTCTGCCCAGCGCCACCGGCAACCCCAACACCCGCGACTACGCCTGGGAGCCGGGCCGGCCCTACCGCCTCGTGATCGCACCGGGCAGCCAGCCGGGATGGTGGCGGGGCTCGGTGGACGGCGTGACCGTGCGGGAGCTGCACGGCGGCGGGGACGTGCTGATCACCCCGATCGTGTGGTCCGAGGTGTTCGCCGAGTGCGACGACTCGCCCGCCGCCGTGCGCTGGTCGGAGTTGCGGGCCGTGACCGCCGCCGGCGACGTGGTCGAGCCCCGCCAGCTCACCGTCACGTACCAGGCGGCCGGGGACGGGGGCTGCCCCAACACCACGGTGGAGGCCGACGGCCGGGCGTTCGTCCAGCGCACCGGCGTCGCCCGGGTCGTGCCGCACCAGGCGACGCTCGAGCTGTGACCGGGGTCAGTCGTCGAGGCGCAGCGCGGAGATGAACGCCTCCTGGGGGACCTCGACGCGGCCGATGTTCTTCATCCGCTTCTTGCCCTCCTTCTGGCGCTCGAGCAGCTTGCGCTTGCGGGTGATGTCGCCGCCGTAGCACTTGGCCAGCACGTCCTTGCGCTTGGCCTTGACCGTCTCGCGGCTGATGATCCGCCCGCCGATCGCGGACTGGATTGGGACGTCGAACATCTGCCGGGGGATCAGCTCCCGCAGCTTCTCGGCCATGCGCCGGCCGTAGTCGTAGGCCCGGTCCTTGTGGATGATCGTGCTGAACGCGTCGGCCGCGACCCCGTTGAGCAGCACGTCGACCTTGACCAGGTCGGACGGCGCGTAGCCGGCGGGCTCGTAGTCGAGGCTGGCGTAGCCCTGGGTGCGGGACTTCATCTGGTCGAAGAAGTCACGCACCACCTCGGCCAGGGGCATCCGGTACACGAGCTCGATCCGTTCGGGCGACAGGTACTCGAGCTTGGTCATCTCGCCCCGCCGGGCCTGGCACAGGTCCATCAGCGTGCCCGTGTAGGTGGTGGGCGTGAGGATCGTGCAGGTCAGGAACGGCTCCTCGATCCGGTCGATCGCCGCGGCCGGCGGCATCGCCGAGGGGTTGTCGATCTCCAGGACCTCGCCAGTCGTCGTGTGCACCTGGTAGGCGACGGAGGGGGCGGTGGCGATCAGGCTGAGGTCGAACTCGCGCTCGAGCCGCTCCCGCACGATCTCCATGTGCAGGAGGCCGAGGAACCCGCACCGGAACCCGAAGCCCAGCGCGCCCGACGTCTCCGGCTCGTACGTGAAGCTGGCGTCGTTGAGCCGCAGCTTCTCCAGCGACTCCCGCAGGTCGCTGAACTGGTCGCCGTCGATCGGGTACAGGCCGCAGAACACCATCGGCTTGGGGTCCTGGTACCCGGCCAGCGGCTCGGCGGCCGGGCGGGCGGCCTCGGTCACGGTCTCGCCGGAGCGGGCCTCGGCCACGTCCTTGATGCCGGCGATGAGATAGCCCGTCTCGCCCGGGCCGAGCGACCCCACCGGCGTGTTGTCGGGCGTGCGCACGCCGACCTCGTCGGCGTCGTGGACCGCGCCGGCCTGCAGGAACCGCAACCGGCTGCCGGTCTTGAGCGTGCCGTTGACCACCCGCACCGACGACACGACGCCGCGGTACGGGTCGTAGTGCGAGTCGAAGATCAAGGCCTGGAGCGGGGCGTCCGGGTCGCCGGCGGGCGGGGGCACCCGGGCGATGACCGCGTCCAACAGGTCGCTGACGCCCTCGCCGGTCTTGGCGCTGATGCGGAGGATGTCGCCGGCCGGGATGCCCAGCACGTTCTCGATCTCGGCGGCGTAGCGATCGGGGTCGGCGGCCGGCAGGTCGATCTTGTTGAGCGCGGCCACGATCTCGAGGTCGTGCTCCAGCGCCAGGTAGCAGTTGGCCAGGGTCTGGGCCTCGATGCCCTGCGCGGCGTCGACGAGCAGGATCACGCCCTCGCACGCCGCCAGGCTGCGGGACACCTCGTAGCCGAAGTCGACGTGGCCCGGGGTGTCGATCAGGTCGAGGACGTGGTCGCGGTAGTCGAGCCGGACCGACTGGAGCTTGATGGTGATGCCCCGCTCGCGCTCGAGGTCCATGGAGTCGAGGTACTGGTCGCGCATCTCGCGGGGGTCGACGGCGCCCGTCAGCTCGAGCAGGCGGTCGGCCAGGGTCGACTTGCCGTGGTCGATGTGGGCGATGATCGAGACGTTGCGGATGCGATCGAGATCCATAGGGGGCCGCGCGAGCCTAGCGGCGGCCTTGTTCTCTCCCGGAAGGTGACATCTCGCCGCGTGGCCCGCTAGCCTGTCTCGGCTATTCGTTCTGAAGGAGTAGGCCCCCCGTGGCGAACATCAAGAGCCAGATCAAGCGCAACCGCCAGAACCTCGTGCGCCAGGAGCGCAACAAGGCCGTGCGCTCCGAGCTCAAGACCCGTGCCCGCTCGGCTGTGACCGCCGCCGAGGCGGGGGCCGACGATGCCGACGAGAAGCTGCGCGCCGCGATCAAGCGCATCGACAGCGCCGCCAGCAAGGGCGTCATCCACCGCAACGCCGCCGCCCGCCGCAAGTCGCGGCTGATGGCGAAGGTGGCGCAGACCTCGGCCGAGGGCTGAGCCTCCCGCTCAGCGGGCCAGGCGGGCGAGCCTGGCCACCAGCACCTCGAGCACGAGGTCGTCCGGCCACGCCTTGCCGCCGCGCAGGTCGAGGTCGGCGCCCGCCAGCAGGTCGATGGCCTCCACCACCCGGTCGTGGCCGAGCCGGCGCGCCTGGCTGAGCGCCTTGCGGGCCGGGAACGTCGAGCCCTTCAGGCCCAACAGCTTCGCCGCGTCCTTCTCGCCGGTGACGGCTGCGCCGTCGAGGGCCAGCATCCGGGCGTAGTGGCCGTGGAGCGTGGCCATGACCTGGAGGGCGTGGCGGCCCCCGCCCCCCGTCATCCGGTGGAGCTTGCCGAGCGCTCCGGCGATGTCGCCCTTGTCGAGGGCATCGGTCAGCTCCCACGGCGGCACCCCGCCGGGCTCGCCCAGGAACGGGTCGAGGTCGTCGGCGCCGAGCCGAGCTCCCGGCCCGAAGCTGCCGACGAGGGTCCCCAGCAGCCCGACCAGCCGCTGCGGGTCGTCGCCGAGCCACGACACCAACAGATCGGTGGCCGGGCGATCGAGCTCGAGGCCAGCGGCCGCCAGCTGCTCGTCGACCCAGGCGGCGACCTTGCGGCCCGGGCTCGTGTCGACCTGCTGGCCGCCGCAGGCGGCGACGGCGTCGGTGAGCGACCTCGGGATGCGCCCGGTCCCCCACACGAGCACGAGTGAGGTGGTGGGCAGCGGGTCGGCCAGGTAGCCCACGAGCGGGGCGACCTGGTCGGCCCGTGTGAACACCTCGAGGTCCCGGCCGACGACGACCCGGCGGTCGGTGAGGAAGGGCGGCGTCTGGGCCGCGTCGACCAGAGGGACGATGCTGGCGTCGCCGCCGTCGGGAGGTCGGTAGCGGTCGGCCCCGACCTCCTCGACCGCGAGACCGGCGTCGACGTCGCCCAACAGGGCGTGGACCAGCTCGTGGGCCGCGTCCCGGAGGATGACCTCGTCGTCGCCTCGCACCAGGTGGACGGGGGCGTCGGTGCGGATGGCCGTCACGTGCCCGCCCGGGCCGCCACGATGGCGCCCATCACCTCGGCCACCCGGCGGCTGCGACGGACGTCGGCCGTGCGGATCAGCCGGCAGCCGAGCGCCACGGCCGCCGCCTCCCGACCCACCGCCTCGGGCCCGGTCCAGGCGGCGGCGTCGATCGCCAGCGGCAGGCCGTGGTGGTCCGCGACCGCCCGGGCGCCGGCCAGCCCCGCCAGGTCGTCGACCAGGACGGCGAAGGCGCCGCCCGGCCGGTCGGCCAGTTCGCCGGCGAGGTCGGGGGCGACGAACACGACGTCGGCGCCGGCCCGGAGGGCGGCCTCGGCGTCCGCCGCCGAGGCCGCCAGCATGGCCACCGGCCCGGTGCCGGCCTGGGCGACCGGGGCGGCCAGCCGGGGCGGCAGCGACACGTCCACGAGGTCGGCCCCGGCGGCCCGCACAGCCGCGGCGGTGGCGAGGACCTCGCCCTCCCGCCCGAACCGGGGTGGCGGCACGACGCCGGCCACCAGCACCCGGGCCCGCAGGTCCACGGGCTCGCCCGCGAGCACCAGGTGGGTGCCGGCCACGGGGGCCGGGAGGGGGGTCGGGGCGGCCACGGGGGCGAGGATACGCCGCCCCCGGACCGCCACTCATCGCTCAAAACGGCGAGATGTAGATGCCGACCCAGGACGACCAGCCGACGGCCCCCTGGCTGTCGGTCGCAGAAGCCCGCACCCGTCCGGAGATGTTCTCGCAGGTCGAGGGAGAGGCTGACCTCCCTCACCGAGGTCTCGGGATCTGACGCGCTGGCCTCCATGCTGAGCGTCGGGTACAGCAGCTCCGCCGGGTCGACCGGTCGGCGGCTGGTTGGCCGGCGGGGTCGGGGGCGGCATCGGTGGTGGCGTGGGCGGGGGCGTCGGTGGTGGAGTACGCGGGGCCGTCGGGGAGGGGTCGGCGGTGGCGTGGGCGGTGTCGGCGGTCGGGTCGAGGGCGGTGTCGGCAGGGTGGTCGGGTCCGCGGTGGGGTGGTCGGAGTGGTGGCGGCCGGGGGCTGGGTCGTCGTGGTCGTCGTCTGGTCGGGGGGCGGGGGGCGGCTGCTCGCCGGGGCGCGCCGGCCGGGTGTCGGGCGGTCGGGCGGCGGGGCTGGCGTCGTGGTGGGCGGCATCTGCGGGGGCCGCGTCCGGTAGGCGTCGAGGCGGGGGTCGGCCGCCGCCCGCAGGTCCCCCAGGTCCCCGGGCTCGGTCGTCCAGTGGGCGCCGTCATCGGCGTCGAGCGCGGCGCTCGTCCGGGGTCGTGGCCGACAGCTGGGACTTGAGCTCGACGAGCGGGCTCAGCGACTCGTCGATGTCGAGCCGGACGTCCCGCAGCTCGCGGGGATCGAACCGTTCTCCGGGCCCCACGGGGCGGGAGCCCGGCCAGGAGGGGCCCGGTGACGGCCAGCACCAGGACGACGGGTCCGCCGAACGCCAGCGGTCCCACGCGTCGCCGGGGTCGCCGGCCGTCACCGGGACGAGGCGCGGCGGACGCAGCCGCGCCTCGTTCGACAGCGACCGCCGCGTCGCCGTCGACATCTCGGGCAGAGGTGGGCTCGCCGGGCGGCAGGCTGGGCAGCGGGACCGCCACCCGCCGGTCGCCGATCGTCTCGACCGCGAGCGGGGCGGGCTGCGGCGGGCGCCCTCGTTGGTCAGGGTCAGGATGGCCCGGGCCGGCTCGCCCTCGGTGACCCGCGGCGGGGTCACCGTTCGCGACGTCACCGGCTCGGTTCGTCGCAGCACCCACCACCGGCCCGTGACGAGGGCCGACAGGCAGGCCATGCCCACGGCCACCAGCTCGGGATAGGGCGCGACGGCCCCCGCGACCAGGAACGCGGCCGCAGCCGCGGCGACGATCCTGCCCGAGAGCGTGAGCATGCGCGGATGGTGCGCACGCCGCACCGGCCGAGTCCCCAGGGAAACTCCCAGGTTCCGCGCCGGGATGGCCCGCCGACGCATCGTGCGGTCGCCTAACATCCGCGCCGGGTAGGGCCCAACGTCTCGGGGAGCAGGCATGCCCGACCACGGCGGAACACCGGTGCGCGCCCCTGTGGGGCGGGGCCCCGAGCTTGCCGCGCTGGCGCGCCTCCTCGACAACGCGGCCGCAGGCCGCGCGTCGGTGCTGGTGCTGCGGGGCGAGGCCGGTCTCGGCAAGACCGCGCTCGTCGAATGGACGGCCGGCGAGGCGTCGGATCGCGGGCTGACGGTCCTGCGGGCCACGGGCATGGAGTTCGAGAGCGAGCTGGCCTTCGCCGGGCTGACGGCGGTGTTGCGACCGCTGCTCGACAGGATCGACGGCCTCACCGACGTCCAGGCCCGTTCGCTGCGGGGCGCGCTCGGGCTGGAGCACGCCGACGGTCCGGCGCTGACCGTGTACGGCGCCGCACTGTCGCTGCTGTCGCAGGCGGCGGTGGACCGGCCGATCGCGGTGCTGGTGGACGACGGCCAGTGGATGGACCGGGCCAGCCTGGAGACGCTGATCTTCGCCGCCCATCGCTGCTCGGCCGACCGGGTCGGCGTCGTGTTCGCCCAGCGCACCGGCGTGCCGTGCCTGCTCGACCAGCCCCGCTTCCCCCGCCTCGACCTGGCCGGGCTCGACGCCGAGGCCGCGGTGGTGTTGCTGGCGGACCTCGGCGTCTCGCCGGCGGTGGCCGAGCGCTGCTGGGAGCTGACGCATGGCAACCCCCTGGCCCTCATCGAGGGCGTGCGGGGCCTCTCCCCCGGCCAGCGGGTGGGCGAGGCACCCCTGCCGCCGGTGCTGCCGGTGGACGATCGCCTGCTGGCCGACTTCCGGGCCCGGCTCGCCGGGATGCCCGCCCCCGTGCTGCAGGCGCTGGGCGTGGCCGCACTCGTGCCCGACGGGGACATCGACCTTGTCGGCGCCGCCCTGGCGGCGCTCGGGGCCGATGCCGACGGTCTGGTGCCGGCGGAGGCCGCGGGCGTGGTCACCCTCGAACGGGGCCGGGTCGAGTGGCGCCACCCGCTGCTGCGCTGCGCCGCCCACCAGGTGCTCGAGGCCGGCCAGCGCCGTGAGCTGCACCGGGCACTGGCGGGCGCCACGGACGCCGCCGGCCACGCCGACCGGTCGGTGTGGCACTTGTCCCAGAGCGTGTCCGGGCGCGACGCAAACGTGGCCGAGCAGCTGGCCTACGCCGCCGCCGTCGCGTACCGCCGGGGTGCCGTGGTGGCGGCGGCCGAGGCCTACGAGCAGGCGTCCCGCCTCGCCCCGTCGGGGCCCGGGCGGTCGCGCCACGTGCTCGGCGCCGCCGACGTGCGGTGGGCGGCCGGAGACTTCGAGCGGGCGGCCGCGCTGCTGCGGCCCGCCATCCGGCGGGCCGATGACGTGGTGAGCCGGGGCCACATGGCCGTGATCCTCGGCCAGGCCGAGACCTGGCTGACCGGGGCCGGCCGGGCGGTGGAGATCTTCGAGGAGCATGCCCGTGCGACCGGCGAGGCGGCCCCCGACCTGTCGGCGCTGCTCCTGCTGCACGCCACGATGGGCCGGATGATGCGCCTCGACATGGGTGGGGCGCTGGAGACGGCCGACCGTGCGGCCGGGGCCGCCGAGCGGGCCGGAGAGCCGGGCGTGCTGTTCGGCGCCTACGCCGTGCGGGCGCTGACGACCTTCTTCGCCGGCGGCGGGCCCGCCGCGGAGGTGGCGATCGAGCCGATCGGCCAGCTGGCGGTGGCGAACCTCGACGACAAGGACGACCAGGGCGTCGCCACGATCATCCAGCTGTGCGCCTACGCCTATCTCACCAAGGGCGACAACGAGCGAGCCGTCGAGCTGTTGTCGATGGTCATCGAGCACAGCGACGCCATGGGCCTGCTCGGTCGGTCGGTGCTGGCCCGCATGATCCGGGCCGAGGCGCTGTGGCGGCGGGGCCGGTGGGCGGAGGCACTCGCCCAGCTGAGCCACCTGCGATCGCTCCAGCAGGCCAGCAGCAACGGGGTGTCGCGGGCGTTCACGTCGGCCGTGCTGACCCGGCTCGAGGCGGGCCTGGGCCACGAGGCCGCGTGCCGCGACTACGCCGAAGAGACGCTGGCCGCGTCGGTGCCGCTCGGCATCGACCACCTGACGGCGTGGGCCCACAGCGGGCTGGGCCTGCTGGAGCTGGGCGCCGGTCGGTTCGCGGAGGCCGCCGGCCACTTCGACGAGGTGGCGGCCCTGGCCGGACACATCGGCGAGCCCGGGTTCCTGTGGTGGCACGGCGACGCCATCGAGGCGTACCACGGCTGCGGCCGCGAGGCCGACGCCGCAGACCTGCTCAGCCGGCTCGGCGAGATCGCCACGACCACCCAGCGGCCCTGGGCGATGGCGACGGTCGACCGCTGCACCGCACTGCTGAGCGCCGGCCCGCCCGGCGGGGAGACGGGCGGCGGCACGCCCGAGGATCGCCTCGACCGGGCGCTGGCCGGCTATGCGG
>DASRJM010000170.1:0-7904 GCA_035649475.1 Acidimicrobiales bacterium | reverse complement strand
CGTGGTCGGCAAGGGCCTGCGGGCGGCGGTCGTCATGGGTCGGCTGCGCAGCTCGCTGCGGGCCAACGGGTACGCCGACGACCGCGACCCCGGTGCCGTGCTCGACCTGCTCGACAGCCAGCTGCGGCACTTCGAGCCGGGACAGATGGCCACGGCCGTCGTCGCCTGCATCGACGCCGAGTCCGACCGCATCCACGTCGCGCTGGCCGGGCACCCGGCCCCGGTCCTGGCGAGCGGTGACGGACCGGGCCGCTACCTGGACCTGGCGATAGGGCCGCCGGTCGGCGTCACCCCTCCCGGACCGCATCCGACGACGACGGTGGAGCTGCCTCCCGGTGCGGTGATCTGCTTCTACACCGACGGGTTGATCGAGCGGCGTGGCGTCCGGCTCGACGATCGCATCAGCCAGCTGTGCGATGTCGTCACCGCTGACCCGGTCGAGCAGGTCTGCAGCCGGGTCATGGCCCGGTTGGTTGGCGACGAACGCGCCCAGGACGACGTGGCGCTGCTCGCCCTCCGCCGGACCACGCCCTAGTCACGACGGCAGCCGCCGCTCCATCCACACGAGGGTGCGGCCCGGCACCCGACGCGCACCCCACGAGTCCGAGAGCCCGTCGACCAGTCGAAGGCCCCACCCACCGCTACCCGTGCTGTTCGGCGCTCTGACCCGTATCGGCTCGGACCCGAAGCCCTCGTCCTCGACCGCCAGCCGCACCCGATCGCCGTGCAGCTCGACCGTCACGTCGATCCCCCCTTCGCCATGCAGGAGGGCGTTGGTCACCAGCTCGCTCACGGCCAGCTCGAGGTGGGCAGCCTGGTCGCTCAGCCCCCAACCTCCCAGCGTGGCCCGCACGAACTGACGGGCGGGGGCGAGCTCGGTCGTGTCCGGGACCAGGCGCATGGTCAGCGACGCGTCGACGGTACGCCTCTCCGGCTCGTCAGAACCTTCGGTCAACCACACCCCGATCATGGCCGGCACCATCGAGGGCCAGCGGCTGTCGGAGATCCGACAGGCGGTCTCCGGTACCTCGCGTCTACCTCGTGGGCCGTGCCGCCATACTCGCTTCTGCCCCGTCGGACCATCTCGTGCAGCCGCGTTCAGCCCCTATCAGGGCCTGCTAAGCGGGCCTCCAGTCCGCGCTGTCGAGCAGCGGTTGGATGACATGTCCGCCGGACCTTGCCGTCGGTCGAAGAGCAGGCCCAGGCGCAGATGATGGGTCTACTCATGGAGAGGTTCCTCGCAGACCCGGCGGGGATGATGCAGCTGGCGGAGCAGATGAAGCGCTCAGGCGTCAGCAGCAGCGCCCCGGACGAGGTCGTCCTGGTCGGAAGTGACGACTGACGGAGGATGTCGTCCTGTCAAGTGACGACTGACGGAGGATGTCGTCCTATCGAGTGTCACTGTTGCTGGCGGTCGGGCCGACCGGCCGAGGACGGCCGTTGAGGCCGCCCGCAAGGCCGGGCGGCGACGCCGGCGGAGCCGGCGCCCTTGATCATCCAGAGCACAATCCGGCAACGCAGAGCCCGTAGGTCCAGCCCGACTTCGGCCGATGCTTGACAAAGGGCGGGTTCAAAGTGACGAGCCGCGCAGTCTCGCTGGCGTGGCTCAGCACGGCCGGTCAGGCGGTCTTGACGATGTAGACGTCACACGGAGCGTGGTGCGCGATGTGGTTCGCCACGCTTCCGAGGAGCCTCCCTGGACCCTGCATGCGGACGTTGCCTACGACGATGACCGAGGCGTCGAGCTGCTTCGCCGCGTCGAGGATGACCCTCTCCGGTTTGCCACTGGCGGCGATTCCCCGCGCCTGGATGCCGTACTCGGTGCCGACGCGCGCCGCAGTCTGCTCGGCAAAGGCGGTCGCCTCTTGCGCGGTGCTGACGACGTACGTGTCACTCCCGACGCCGATCTCTGCGACGTCGTCGGTTCCATACGCAGTCACGACGATCAGGCGGGCACCCATCGTCGCCGCCACCTTGCCGGCCCGTTCGACTGCTTTGGCGGCGGTCTCCGCGCCATTCGCTCCGACGATGACGGTTTCCATGCCCGGACGCTAGTCCGGTATTCCGTAGTGCCAAGAGAACGTTTGTAGCCAAAGGCGGAAGTTGGCCGTAACGCCTCCCAGGGCGCTCGTTCGGACGACGCTGTCTAGGTGCTGCGGTCGAGCCAGCTGGCCACAGCGGCGCAGTGTTGTCGAAGGCTTCCAGGTGGTTAGAAGGCGGCATGGCGACATGCACACCAGCGGAGCGCTGCTGTTCAGGGCGCCCGGCGGTGGCCCCTGCGGTACACGAACTGGCTGCGCCGGGTCTGGTACCCGGCGACGATCGCCGCGGGCCTGGGCAAGATGGTCGAGGACGAGGCGACGGGCCGCCGGCGGTACGTGGGCCTCGGGTTCCACGACCTGCGGCAGGCGTCGGCCACGGGCCTCGTCGCCGCCGGGGTCGATGTGAAGACTGCGCAGTCGGTCCTGGGGCACACCGACGCCCGGTAACGCTCGACCTCTAGCCCAAGTGGTCACCGAGCGGCAGCAGGCGGCATGGCGGCCCGGTTCCTCGATCCGCCTCCGCGGGATGAACGCGGGATGGAGGCCCTCAACGACAGCCAAGCGGACCGCGCCGAAAACGACGGAGAGGGCCTGTGACCAGGCCCTCTCGTGGGTGTCGGGTGGGGGAGATTTGAACTCCCGACCTCTGCGTCCCGAACGCAGCGCTCTGCCAAACTGAGCCACCACCCGGTGAACCGGAGAGACGACTCTATCCGCTCGTCCCCGCCGGTTCGACATCGAGTTACAGGCCCGATGGCGGTCAGTCTTCCGGGAGGAGCGACGGGCGCTCCGCCGGTACCGGGACCCAGCCGAGGACTTCGTCGAGGTCCCGCCCGGCCACCGGCTCGGGGAGGACCGAGATCGTGGCGATGCGGTCGAGGCGGAACAGCCGCCGGTCGTCCCGCAGCCGGCACCAGCCAACCACGTACCAGTCCCGTCCGCTGGCGTACAGGCCGTGGCACTCCACCCGGCGCCGGGTCGTGCGGCCCTCCCGGTCGCGGTACGACAGATCCGCCACCCGGCCCTCGGCCACCGCCTCCTCGACCGCCGCCACCACGTGCGGCGACGCCACCGGCGGGGACGGGCTGACCCGGACCCGGGTGGCCATGCCGGCCCCGCCCGTCAGCACTGCCGCCACCTTGGCGGCCGCGGCCCGGGCGTCGCGGGCGTACGGGGCGTTGCTCGCGGCGGCGAGCGCCACCGCCACCGCGGTCGCCTCCAGGGCCGTCAGGTTGAGCGGGGGCAGGGTGTGGCGGGCGTCGATGCCGTAGCCGCCCTCCCGCCCCCGCTGCGACCAGATCGGCACCGCCGCGTGCTGGAGGCCGGCGATGTCCCGCTCGATCGTGCGGGCGCTGACCTCGAAGCGCGCCGCCAGCCACCGCCGGGACACCGGCCGGGGCGCGCGTGCCCGCAGCTCCTCGACGATGGCGTAGAGGCGGTCGGTGCGGTTCACAGCCGGCCGTACGCGTCGAGGACCTCCAGCGCGCCCAGCGTCCGCACCCCCCGCCACTCCCACACCGCCGTCTCGCCCGGCGCCGGCCAGTCGATCGGCCACCCGCCGTCGGGCTGCTGGACCGCCGCCAGCCGGTCCAGGAACTCGTCGATCATCCCGTCCGGGAAAGCGGGACGCAGCGGGTGGTCGGGACGCGGGGCGATGTCGAGCGGGGTGTGGGTGTCGGGACCGGCGGCGGCGCCCGGCACCAGCGGGATGACCCGGCCGGCCGCCAGCTGCTCCCGCAGGTTCCCGAGCGACCGGTCCGCGGCCGGCCGGTCGGCCGCGTGGGCGCACAGCTCGGCCAGGTCGTCCACGTGGTACTGGCTCGGCGCCTCGCCCGCCGCCGCCACCCGGTCCAACTCGGCGAAGCACCACGCCTCCGCCCGGTCGAGCCACGCGGCCGCGACCCCCGCTTCGCGCAGCCGTCCCACCAGGCCACCGGTCGGCGTGACGTTGGCCGGCGGCGGGTCGCCGCCCGGGTCCCACCACGGCGCCCGGGGGTAGCCGACGACGGTCGGCAGGCAGAACGGCAGTCCGCCCTCTACGGTCACCAGCCCAGCCGCCCATGCCGCGGCCCCCTCGGCCACCGTGCCGTCCAGCCGCCCGACGTCCGCCAGCGCGCCGAGGGCCAGGCGCGTGGCCTGGGGCTGGCTGTGCGGGCTCCGGCAGTCGGGCTCCAGCGCCTGACCGAACCCGCCGTCGGGGTTGAGGTACGCCAGCACCGCGGCGGCCACGCCGTCCGGGTCGGGCCGCTCGAAGCGGTGGGTGAACCGCCGCCGCTCCAGCAGCCGGGCGTGCCGCCACAGGAACTCGGCGGCACGGTCGACGTCGCTGGTGGTCGTGGTCATGCCCCCAGCCTGACGGCCCGGGGCGACAACACTATGGCGACAATTCGGCGGCGGCCTCCTCGGCCGGGACCGCGCCGAACAGCGGCAGCGCCGCGTCGACGCCCGACATCTCGATGTCGTCGCGTCGCACCTCCTCCCAGTCCTCCCGGGTCATGGTGAACCGCAGCTCCCGCCGGCACCTGTCCTCGACCGCCATGATGTGGAAGCCGTTCTCCCGGTAGCCGAGCGACCGCGTGACTCCCAGGCTGGGGGCGTTGTCCTCGAACGCCCCCGTGATCGCCAGCTCGGCCCCGAGGCCCGCGAAAGCGAAGTGGAGCATCGCGGCCCGCATCTCCTTGCCGATGCCCTGGCCCTGGTGGGCCCGGCCCACCCACGACCCCGTCTCGATCGTCCGGCACACGCCGAAGTCCACGGCTTGGATTCCCTGGGTCCCGACGACCCGGCCGTCGACCACCGTCACCGACGACCAGCTCCACTTCTTCGGATCCCACGAGCCCCACGACCCCCAGTTCCACTGCAGGACGCTGCGGGCCCTGTCCTCACGCGTGCCCCGGGTCCACGGCGTGAGGAAGGGCATCACGTCGTCGTCGTGGACCCCCTCGGCCGCCACGGTGGCCAACGCGCAGAGGTCGTCCATCGACGGCCACCGCAGCTCCAGGCGGGGTGTGCGGATCACCACGCCCACCGGCGGGAACAGCTCGACCAGGTCCGGCATGCCCCTATCGTGTCGCCGCCGCCCGGGGGCCGCCCGCCGATTCGGCCGGTCAGGGCGAGGCGGCGAGGCCTGACGGCTCGTGCCAGGTCTCCCCAGCCAGCAGCGCCCGGGCGGCCCGCCGCAGCCGGAACGCGTCGAGCGGCTTGGACAGCCACCCGTCGACGCCCCACCGCCGGGCGAGGGGCACGTCGGCCGGCCGGTCGAGCAGGAGGAGGATCGGTGCCTCGGGCGTGGTGCCGGCCTCGAACTCCTGCTCCAGGTTGAGCGCGGTCGCGATGCCGCCCATGTTGCCGATCTGCATGTCCAGCACGATCAGCACAGGGTCGGTGCGGCGGGCGGCCTCGCTGACCTCCCGGCCCTCCCGGACCCGGACCACCCGCGTCTCCTCGTCGGTCAGCGCCGCGTCGACCTCGTCATGGATCCAGTCGGCATCGGTGGCGATCAGCACGTCCGGCACGGTTGGGCAGGCTACGAGCCGGGAACATTGCCGTGCCAGCGGCGCATGAGGGACAGGACCGCACATCTGCGGGCCGAGGCCGCGCTGCGCGCAGCTACGATCGCCCAGCGGGGTTCCGGGAGGAGAATCTGTGCTCGACATCCAGGTTGACGAGGCCGACAGCTACACCGTCTGCCGGCCCGTCGGCGAGCTCGACGCTTACACGGTCGGGCAGTTCCGTGACGCCCTCGGCGAGCTGGCGGACACGCGCTACCTACTGATCGATCTGTCGTCCGTACCGTTCATGGACTCGGCGGGCCTGGGGGCGCTGATCGGCGGCATCCGCCGGGCGCGGGAGGGCGGCGGCGACGTCGCGGTCGCCTGCAGCCGCCCGACACTGACCCGCCTCCTCCACACCACCGGCTTCGACCGCATCGTCCCCGTGAAGGAGACGCTCGAGGACGCGGCCGCTGCCCTCGACGAGGCCGCCGCCTCCCTCGACGAGTAGTCAGGCACTCCGCCCGAACACGTGCGCCGCGATCTCGTCCATGCCCGCCAGGTCGTGGACGTCGCTGCGCAGGAACGGCACCCATACCACCGGAGCGGGCGCTACCGCGTCGGCCAGCCCCGCGAGGTGCCCCTGCTCGCGGCTGGCCACGGCCTCGAAGTCGGCCAGGTTGCGGTAGAGGCCGCCGAGCTCGGTCCCGGCCAGGGTCTCGGCCCGGGCCGCGGTGGCTGCTGCCGCCTGGTCGGTCACCGTGCGCCGGAAGGTTGGGTGGACTCGGTTGACCACCAGCGCCTGCACCTCGATGCCGGCCTCGCGCAGCCGCTCGGCGAAGAAGTGGGCCTCCTCGACCGTGTCCCGCCGCGGGGACGCCACCAGGACGAACGCCGTCTCGGGCGCCGCCAGCAGCTCGTTGACCCGGGCGGCCCGCTGCCGGAAGCCCTCCTCCATACCCTCGAACGCCTGGAAGAAGGCGATGGCGTCGTCGACCACGTCGCCGCCGACCACCTTGGACACCGTGCGCAGGAACGTCTGGGCGGCGACGTTCACCGCCCTGACGAACCCCCGGCTCGGGGCCATGAGCAGGCGGAACAGCCGGTGGTCGAGGAACCGGGACAGCCGCCGTGGGGCGTCGAGGAAGTCCAGCGCGTGGCGGGTCGGCGGCGTGTCGACGACGACCAGTTCGAAGTCGGTCTCGTCGTGGAGCTCGTGCAGCTTCTCCATCGCCATGTACTCCTGGGTGCCCGACAGGGCCCCGGAGATGTTGCGGTAGAAACGGTTGGCCAGGATCCGCCGGCCCTGCTCGGGCGTGCCCGCGTGCTTGAGGACGAGGTCGTCGAAGGTCGACTTCGTGTCGAGCATCATCGCCCACAGCTCGCCCGGCCAGTTCCCGTCGATACGGCTCGGCGAGCCGGTCAGCCCCGCCAGCCCGATGGCGTCAGCCAGCCGCTTGGCGGGGTCGATCGTGACCACCACGGTCTTGCGGCCGCGGCGGGCCCCCTCCAGCGCCAGCACCGCGGCCGTCGTGGTCTTCCCAACACCGCCCGATCCGCAGCACACGACGATGCTGCGCTCGGACACCAGGCCGGCGACGGTCTCCCCCTCCGTCATGCGGGCAGCCCGGAGAGGGACTCGATCTCGTCGAGCAGCGCCCGGGCCAGCGTCTCCAGCTCCGCCGGCCCGATGTCGGTCGTGAACTGGAACGGCAGCCGGAGCTGCGGCAGCGGCAGTGCCGACTCCAGCCGCCCGACCTGCTCGTCCTGGAGCTCGACCCGGGACCGCCGAAACGTCGCTGCCGCGACGAGCGCGTCCGCCTCCCCCGGCCGCAGCGACACGCCGGCCGCCTCGGCCGCGGCCACCGGGTCCGCGTCGAGCCCGACCAGCGCCGGGTAGACGCCGTTGACCACGATCGGGCCGAGGCCGACGCCCACCCGGTCCTCCAGCGAGAACGCGGTCTCGACCGCCTCGTTGACCGGCGTCTCCTCCGGGATCGTGACCAGGACCACCTGGCAGCGCCGGTGGTCCTCCAGCAGCTCGAGCACGTCGCGAGCCTGGGCGTTGATCGGCCCGACGCTGACCGTGTCGAGCAGGCTGCGGGGCGACTGGAGGAACGTGATCGCGTGCCCGGCGGCGGGGGCGTCGAGGACGATGAGGTCGGCCACGCCCGCCCGCTCCAGCTGCTTGACCTTGCCGAGCAGCAGGATGTCCTTGATGCCGGGAGCCGCGGTGGCCACGACGTCGAGGGCTCCCGACGACACCAGCCGCCGCGAGATGCGGGACAGCCCGTGGTCCTGGAGGTATTCGAGCAGCGCGGCGTCGGCGGGAGCCCTCGACGTCGTGGCCACCGCGGCCCCCGGCATCAAG
>DASRJM010000169.1:0-10420 GCA_035649475.1 Acidimicrobiales bacterium | reverse complement strand
CGACCCACGCGGGCGACGTGTGGGCCTACGACGAGGTCGGGGTGGGGCCGCGGCCGGTCCAGCGCCGGGTGCCGATCTGGGTCGGCGGCTCGTCGCCGGCCGCGCTGCGGCGGGCGGCCGAGCGGGGCGACGGCTGGCTGCCCCAGGGCCCACCCGAGGGCGGGATGTCGGCCGGCATCGCCCGCCTGCGCGAGATTCGGGAGGCCGCGGGGCGGGGCCGTGAGCCGTTCACCGTGGGCGCCCTGTCGGGCCCGCTCTACGTGGGCGAGCCCCGCTGGGACATCGGCCGGGCGGTCCACGGCTCATCCGAACAGGTGGCCGGGTTCCTGCGGGTGCTGGCCGGGTTCGGCGTCGACCAGATCCAGGTCACCTTCCGCAGCCGCGACGTCCACGAGCTCCACGACCAGCTGCGGGTGTTCGGGGCCGAGGTCGCCCCGCTGGTCAGATCAGGCTGAGCCCGCCGTCCACCGCCAGCACCTGGCCGGTGATGTAGCTGGCCTCGTCGGACAGCAGGAAGCAGGTGGCCGCGGCCACCTCCCACGCCGTGCCCTGCCGCCCGAGCGGGACCGGGGTCCGCCCCCGGGACGGACGCCCGCGGGTGGCGAGCCGGCCGAGCGGCGTGTCGATCAGCCCCGGCGCCACGACGTTGGACCGCAGGCCGCGGCGGGCGCCCTCCAGCGCCACGTGGCGGCTGAGGCCGAGCAGGCCGGCCTTGGAGGCGTCGTAGGCCGGCAGGCGGCTGCCGGGCTGGAGGCCCGCCATCGAGCTGATGAACACGATCGACCCGCCCTCGGGCATGACCGGTGCCGCGGCCCGGGCCACCAGGAAGTGGCCCCGCAGGTTCACGGCGAAGGTGAGGTCCCAGTCCTCGGCCGACGTACCGGCCAGGCCGCCGCCCCGCCCGATGCCCACGTTGAGCACGACGCCGTCGAGCGTCCCGCTGCCGGCCTCGACCGCGGCGTCGACCATGGCCTGGCAGCCGGCCTCGTCCCGGACGTCCGCGACGACGACGTCGGCCGCCGCGCCCTCGTCCCGGACCAGGGCTGCGCTCTCGTCGGCCGACGCGGCGTCCCGGTCGGCGCACACCACCCGGGCGCCCTCCCGCCCGGCGGTCACGGCGATGGCCCGGCCGTTGCCGACCGGGGCGTCCTCCTCGTCGCTCGGCTGGGTGCCGGCCCCGACGACGAGGACCGTGCGGCCCGCCAGGCGCCCGGCGGTGGTCACGAGGGCCCCGCGGCGCCGCCCTCGACCTGGACGCCCAGCGAGTTCAGGGCGTACGCCACCAGGTGGTAGTGGCCGACCAGCATCGGCAGCTCGATCAGCTGGCGCTCGTCGTAGCGCTCGGCCAGCGCCGCCCAGGTGGCGTCCGTCAGCGTGGAGGTGCCGTGCAGCTCGTCGGCCGCCCGCAGCAGGGTGGCGTCGAAGGGGTCCCAGCCCGGGGCGTCGGCGCCGTCCCGCACCCGGGCGATCTCCTCGTCGCTGACGCCGGACCGCCGGGCGATGAGCACGTGCTGGTGCCACTCGTAGTCGGCGTCGCAGTTGTGCCCGGTGCGCAGGATGAGCAGCTCGCGGTCCCGGGCCGGGAGCTTGCCGACCAGTAGCTTGCCGCCGAACGGCAGCCACTTGCGGAACAGGCCCGGGTGGCGCACGAGCGTCGCGAAGATGTTGGTGGCGAAGGCCGCCTCCCCTCCGGCCTGGGCCAGAAGCTCGCGGTCCTGGTCGTCCTGCTCGGCGGCGGGCTTGGGCGGGATGCGGAGCGGGTGCGGCATGGCCAGGCAAGCTACTGGCTCCGGTCCGCCGACACCGAAGGACGCGCCATGATCCGCCTGACCGCCATGCTCCGCCGCAACCCGGCCCTGAGCGCGGAGCAGTTCCACGCCCACTGGCGGGACGTGCACGCCGCCAAGATCCTGGCCGTGCCCGGCATCGGCGACCGGGTGCTGCGCTACGAGCAGCACCCCCGGGTCCCCGACGCCCCGGGGCGATGGACCGGCAGCGAGGGGTTCGACGGTGTCACGGTCCAGTGGTACGACGACCTGGACGGCTTCGCGGCCACCATCGCCGACCCCGAGTACCGGCGCGTGGTCAGCCCGGACGAGCGCGCCCTTCTCGACTTGGCCGGCAGCGTCTACCTGCTCACCGACGAGCCCCGGATCGTCCTGCCGTGAACCCGAGGCGGGGCGCCGGGCGCGGCCCTGGCCCGAGCGGCCCGCCGCGCCGCCGCACGAGCGGGAAGCACAGGGGCGCGAGCGGATACGGTCCCGGGGGTGATCGAGCTCGCCGTCGCCGCGGTCGAGGGGGCCCTGGCTGCCGGGGCACGGTACGCCGACGCCCGGGTGATGGTGGTCCGGCACGAGTCGATGGCGGCGCGCAACCGGCTGATCGAGGACCTCAACCAGGCGGAGTCGGCCGGCATCGGGGTCCGGGCGCTGATCGACTCGTCGTGGGGGTTCCAGGCCACGACCACCCTCGCCGCCGCGGCCGCGCGGCGGGCGGGGGAGGGGGCGGTGGCCGTGGCCAAGGCGTCCGCCCGGGTGCCAGGGCCGCTCGTCGAGCTTTCCTCCGCCCCCGTCATCGTCGACACCTGGAGCTCGACGTGGGCCGAGCACCCGCTCGACGACGTCAGCCTGGGCGACAAGGCCGACCTGCTCGTGGCGGCCACCGGAGCCGCCGTCGACGCCGGAGCCGACATGGGCCAGGCCAGCTACCAGGCCTGGGACACCGAGAAGTGGTTCGCGTCGAGCGAGGGCACCCGGGTCGCCCAGCACATCGTCGAATGCGGCGCCGTGGTCGACGCCACCGCCATCGGCGACGGCGAGACCCAGCGGCGCTCGTACCCCGGCGTCCGGGGCCAGTACGGGACCCAGGGCTGGGAGCTGGTCCGCGGCCTCGACCTCGTCGCCAACGCCGAGCGGGTGGCCGGCGAGGCTCGGGCGCTGCTCACCGCCCCCGCCTGCTCCGAGGGCACCACGACGGTCGTCCTGGCGTCGGACCAGGTCGCGCTGCAGATCCACGAATCCGTCGGCCACGCCGTCGAGCTCGACCGCATCCTCGGCTGGGAGGCCGCGTTCGCCGGCACGTCATGGCTGGACCCCGGCCAGCTGGGCCGCCTCCGCTTCGGCAGCGAGCTGATGCAGATCACCGCCGACGCCACGCTGCCCGGCGCCATGGGCAGCTTCGGCTACGACGACGAGGGCATCCCCGCCCAGGCGGTCGACATCGTGCGGGACGGGCGGTGGGTCGGCGTGCTCTCGGGCCGCGACTCGGCGCCCCAGGTCGGGCGGTCCTCCGGGGGGATGGTCCGGGCGGACGGGCCCGCTCGGCTGCCGATGGTGCGGATGACCAACGTCGGCCTGCTGCCCGGCGACTCGTCGCTGGACGAGATGATCGCCGGCACCGAGGACGGCATCTACATGCAGACCAACCGGTCGTGGTCGATCGACGACAAGCGGCTAAACTTCCAGTTCGGATGCGAGATCGGCTGGGAGATCAAGGACGGCGTCCTGGGGCGCATGGTCAAGAACCCGACCTACACCGGCATCGGCCCTGCGTTCTGGGCGTCGCTCGACGCGGTCGGCGGGGCCGACGAGTGGACGGTGTGGGGCGTGCCCCACTGCGGCAAGGGCCAGCCCCTGCAGGTGGGCCACACGGGGCATCCGGCCACCCCGTGCCGGTTCCGGGACGTGCGGGTGGGGGTGCGCTGAGGCGAGCGGCTCTCAGTCCGACAGCCGCTCGACCAGGCCGGGAAGCTCGCGGATCGAGGCGAGCTCGTGGAAGCCCTGGCGGGCGGCGTCGGCGTCGGGCACGTGCTCCAGCTCCCATGTGTAGACGTAGGGCAGGTGGGCGGCGTGGCCGCCGAGCTCCAGCACCGGGAGCACGTCGGAGCGCACCGAGTTGCCGATCATGAGGAACCGCGTCGGCTCGACCTCCGCGGCCTCCATCACCCGGCGGTAGGTCGGCACGTCCTTCTCGGACACGATCTCGACCCGGGCGAAGCGGTCGGCGATGCCGGAGCCCGCCAGCTTGGCTTCCTGGTGGAACAGGTCGCCCTTGGTCACGACGATCAGCCGCCGGCCGGTGGCTGCCAGCTCGCCGACCACGTCCTCGACGCCCTCCAGCAGCTCGACCGGGTGATCGAGCAGGCTCTTGCCGATGTCGAGGATGAGGTTGATCTCGCGGCTGGTGATGCGACCGCCGGTGATCTCGATGGCCGTCTCGATGAGCGACAGCGTGAACGCTTTGGCGCCGTAGCCGTAGGTGCCCAGGTTCTTGCGCTCGGTGGCGACGACCTGCTCGTCGATCAACCCGCGGTCGTCGGTGTAGGGAGCGACCAGCGCGCAGAACCGCTCGTGGGCGTCGACGAAGTGGCTCTCGCTGTGCCACAGCGTGTCGTCGCCGTCGAACGCGACGACGTCGATGCCGTTCTGTCCGTTGTTCCTGCTCACGAGCGCCTCGCACGGTCGTGGTGTCGGGGGGGAGGGCACCCTAGCCCCGGTCGCTGCGAATCGCGCCCGCAGGTTGGGTACGGTCCGGCCCGATGGTCGACGTCGACGACGTGGTTGGGGCCTCGCCGGCCGAGGTGGCGGCCGAGGCCTGCGAGCGCACGCTCGGGCTGGTCGGCGCCGGGGCGCAGGCGCTGGTCAGCGCGACCGTGGGGACCTCGTCGCTGACCCGGTTCGCCAACAGCCGCATCCACCAGAACGTCACCGAGGACGTGCGCCACCTGACCCTCACGCTGGTGGTCGACGGGCGGGAGGCCAAGGTGTCGACCAGCCGCATGGACCCCGAGGGCCTGGCGGCGCTGGTCGAGCGGGCCCGGGCGGCGGTGGTCCTGCGGCCGGCCGATCCCCACCACCCCGGCCTGGCCCCGCCGGCGCCGGTGCCCGAGGTCGAGCACTGGGACGACGCGACGGCGGGCGCCACACCCGACATCCGGGCGGAGGTGGTGGCCGCCTTCGTCGCCGCGGGCGGCGGGTTCGAGGCGGCCGGCTACTGCTCGACCCGGGGGCTGCGCCACGCGCTGGCGTCGAGCACCGGGCAGCGGGCGGCGGCTCGGACCTCGCTGGCCGTGCTGGACGGGATCCACCGGGCGGTGGTGGGCGGCGACCACCCGGCGGACGGGTACGCCCAGGTCAGCTCCGTGCGGATCGGCGACCTCGACGGCGCGGCGTGCGGGGCCCGGGCGGCGGCCAAGGCGGGGGCCGGCCTGGACCCCGTGTCGTTGCCGCCCGGGGCGTACGAGGTCGTGTTCGAGCCGAAGGCGGTGGCGGCGCTGCTGCTGTTCCCGGCGTGGCTCGGGTTCAACGGCAAGGCGCACGCCGAGGGGACGTCGTTCGTCCGCCTGGGCGAGGCCCAATGGGACGCGGGGGTGGAGATCTGGGACGACGCCCTCGACGCCCGCAGCGCCGGGCGACCGTACGACTCGGAGGGAACGCCCAAGGCCCGCCTCGACCTGGTGCGGGCGGGCGTGTCGGCCGGCCTGGCCCACGACCGGCGGTCGGCCGGGCTGGCCGGGGTGGCGCCGACCGGGCACTCCGTCGGGCTCACGAGCCTGGGCGGCTACCCGCAGCACCTGTTCCTCGGCGGCGGGGATGCTTCGCCCGAGGCGCTGATCGGGGCGGTCGAGCGGGGGCTGCTGGTCACCGACCTCTGGTACAACCGCATCCTCGACCCCAAGACCCAGGTGGTCACCGGCCTGACGCGCAACGGGCTGTTCCTCGTCGAGGACGGGCGGATCGCCCGGCCCGTGCAGAACCTGCGCTTCACCCAGTCGGTGGTGGGCGGGTTCGGGCCGGACCGGGTGCTGGGGCTGGGCGACGACGGCCAGCTGGTGGGCAGCGAGGGCGGCGATCTGTTCCACGTGCCCAGCGTGCGGCTGTCCCGGTGGTCCTTCACCGGCAACGCCCAGGGCTGACAGTGACACTCCACCTTCACTGTCATACCCCCTCGGTAGGGTCCTGAGCATGACGAACACCGACGACGCATCCCTGTCCACCTCTTCCGAGCTGTCCTCCGACCTGGTCATCGGCGACGACGGCCGCGCCCGCTGCGCCTGGGGCTCGCGCGACGCGCTCTACCTCGCCTACCACGACGACGAGTGGGGCCGGCCGCTGCGCGACGAGCGGGGGCTGTTCGAGCTGCTGACCCTCGAGGCGTTCCAGTCGGGCCTGGCGTGGATCACCATCCTGCGCAAGCGGCCGGGGTTCCGGGCTGCCTTCGACGGCTTCGACGTCGACGCGATCGCCGGCTACGGCGACGACGACATCGCCCGGCTCATGGCCGACCCGGCCATCGTGCGCAACCGGGCCAAGGTCGACGCCACCATCGCCAACGCCCGTGCCACCGTCGGCCTGCACGACGCGGGCCGCACGCTGGTCGACCTGGTGTTCGGGCACACGCCACCGCCCGGCGAGCGACCGTCGGGCCGCCACCGGGCGATGTCCGAGTTACCCAGCGCCACCCCGTCGTCCAAGGCGCTGGCGGCCGAGCTGCGCTCGTCCGGCTTCCGCTTCGTGGGCCCGGTGGTGGCGTACGCCCTCATGCAGTCCGCAGGCGTGGTCGACGACCACTTGGAGGGGTGCTGGGTGACGGGCTGAAGCGCGACACCAGCCGCGGCTCCACGAAGGCGGTCAGGCCCCGGATCCGGCCGCCGTCCACGTCCAGCACCTGGACGGCGAACGGCTCGGGCTCGCCGTCGGCCCTCGCCCGGAACTGGGCGACGGCGGGCGACCCGTTGGCCGCCACCGGCACCAGCACGGCGGGCGAGCAGGTGCTGCGGTGCTCGCACCACCACCGGTGCACCTGGTCCCGCCCCTGCACCCACAGCGGGTGCGGCGGCATGGACAGGGTGGCGTCCTCGTGCAACAGGGCGACCAGCGCCTCGATGTCGAAGCGCTCGAAGGCGTCCACATAGCGGTCGACCAGCTCCCGGTCCGGGCCCTCCAGGGGGTCGGGGCGGGGACCCGCGGTCGGGTCGCGCTCGGCCATGGTGGCCCGCGCCCGCTGCAGCGTGCTCTTGACCGACACCACGGTGGTGTCGAGCAGCTCGGCCACCTCGGCGGCGTGCCAGCCGAGCACGTCCCGCAGGATGAGCACGGCCCGCTGCCTCGGCGGCAGGTGCTGGAGCGCCGCGACGAACGCCAGGCGGATGGTGTCGCGGGCCGCGGCCACGCGGGCCGGGTCGCCGTCGGGCAGCACCCGCTCGTCGGGCACCGGCTGCAGCCACAGGTGGTCGGGGCCGGCGAAGGTGGGCTCGGCGGTGGCGGGCCAGCTGCGGCCGAGGTCCATCGGCAGCACCCGGCGGCCCGTCCCCCGAAGCTGGTCGAGGCACACGTTCGTGGCGATGCTGAACAGCCAGGTCCGGAGCTGCGACCTGCCCTCGTAGCGGTCGAGGCCGCGCCAGGCCCGGAACATGGTCTCCTGCACGGCGTCCTCGGCCTCGAACAGCGAGCCCAGCATGCGGTAGCAGTAGCCGGTGAGGGCGGCCCGGTGCTCCTCCAGGCCAGCCTCCAGGGCATCGGTGGGAACCGCGCTCACGACGCCTCCTTCAGGTCGGGTGCGATGTCGACGGGGAGCGGCAGGCCCGGGTCGGCGACCGGTGTCTCGCCGCCGAGCGCTGGCGCCCGGGCGGTCACGCCCGCGGCCCGTTGGCCGAGCAGGAGCGGGGCGGCCACCGCCGCAGCCAGGCTGAGCACGGCCGCGACCAGGGAGCCCCGCTGGAATCCCTCGGTCAGGGCCAGGGTCCTCGTGAGCTCGGAGGTGCCTGCGGCGGCGAGGACGTCCTGGGCGCGGGCGATGGCGACCGTGGCGACGATGGCCGTGCCCAGGGCGCCGCCGACCTCGCGGGCCGTCTCCACCAGGCCGCCGGCCAGGCCGCTGATCCGGGCCTCGATGCCGGTGAAGGCGGCCACCTGGACGGCGATCGCCGATGCGCCAATCCCGATGCCGAAGGCGAGGAAGGCCGGGAACAGGTCCTGCCAGTACGAGGCGTCCGCCGGCACCCGGACCAGGTACAGCAGTCCGGCCGCCTGCACGCCCTGGCCGATGGCCAGGGTCGCCCCCGGCCCGATCCGGCCTACCACCCTCGGCGCCACGGCGCCCGCCACGACCAGCGAGCTGATCGTGGCGGTCAGCCAGGCCACGCCCGTGTCGATGGCCGAGTAGCCGAGCGCCTGCTGGAGGAACAGCGTGCCCTGGTAGATCGTGGCGAAGAACGAGCCGAACACCAGGGCTGCGACGACGATCGATCCCGTGAGCGTCCGGCGGCGGAACACGGCCAGCGGGACCAGCGGGGAGCGCACGCGGGACTCCGCCACCACGAACGCCCCCAGCAGGGCCACGCCCGCGGCCAGGAAGCCGAGCGTCGTGGGGCTCGTCCAGCCGTAGTCGACGCTCTTGTTGATGGCATACACGACCGCGATCAGCCCGCTCGTCACCGTGACGGCGCCGACGACGTCGGCCGACCCGCGCTCGGCCGGTGGCACGTCCGGGATCAGCGCCAGGACCAGGGCGATCAGCGCCACGCCGATCGGCACGTTGATCAGGAAGACCCACTCCCACCCAGGCCCGCTGGTCAGGGTGCCGCTCACGATGACGCCCACCGACGCCGCGCTCCCGGACACGGCGCCGAACACGCCGAGCGCCTTCGTGCGGGCCGGGCCCTCGGCGAACGTGGTCGTCAGGATCGACAGGGCGGCGGGCGACGCCAGCGCTGCGCCCAGGCCTTGGACCGCGCGGGCCGCCACCAGCAGGCCCAGCGAGCCCGCCAGGCCCGCCACGAGCGATGCGGCGGCGAACAGCGCCAGGCCCGCCACCAGCGTCCGGCGCCGCCCGACCAGGTCGGCGGCCCGGCCGCCGAGCAGCAGGAACCCGCCCAGGGTCAGCCCGTAGGTGATCACCACCCACTGGAGGTCGGATGCGCCGAGGCCGAGGTCGGCCTGGATCGAGGGGATGGCCACGTTCACGACCGCCAGGTCGAGGATGACCATGAACTGTGCGGCGCTCACCAGCGCCAGCACCACCATCGGCCTCACGGACCGACCGGCAGACGACATCGCTTCCTCCCGCAGGCTCGGCAACGCCACTACGACGTGCCGGCGCGCCGAAAGGCATCGCGGCCGCCCGATGTTCGTGTGTCGCCCGCCCGCTGGCCGCCGGGCGGTCTGGCCTAGCGGCGCGCGATGGCGGCTACCGCCGCCACCAGGGCGTCGACCTGGACGGGCGTCGTGACGATGCTCGGCCCCGCCCGGACGTGGGCGTCGGCGTAGGGGGTGACCGACGTGGCGATGCCCTGGCCGGCCAGCGCGGCGACGACGGCCGGGGGGTCCTGGCCGTCCACGTCGAAGCAGACGATGCCCGCCGACAGCTCCTCGGCTGCCGGGGTCACCCGCCGGACGCCCGCGGTCTCGGCCAGACCCGCCTTCAACCGGGTCGCTTGCGCGGCCGTGCGGGCCGCCACCTGGTCGCGGCCGATGTCCAGGTGGAACCGGAACGCCTCCGCCAGCGCCCAGCGGTGCTCGAAGCTGTGGTAGCCGCCAGGCGTGAACCGCAGGCCGTCCGTCGGTGCCGGCGGGAGGCCGGCGCTCCACTCGCCGAAGCTGCTCGGCTCGAACGCCGGGACCGCCGGGCTCACCACGGGCCAGGCCGACGCCCGGCCCCAGACGATGCCGGTGCCCCGGGGGCCGAACAGCCACTTGTGGGTGCCCGCCACCAGGAAGTCGCAGCCGAGGTCGGACACCGGCGTGGCCTCGGCGCCGAGGCCGTGGACGCCGTCGACGCACAGCAGGATCGCGTCGTCCGGCGATCGGCCGTCGCTGAGCGGGGCCAGTGCGTCCGCGATCGCCCGGACCGGCAGCTTCACGCCCGTGCCGGAGTGGACCCAGGTGATCGCCACGACCCGGGTGGCGGGGGTGACCCCGGCGACCAGCCGCCCGACGATCTCGTCGACCGTCGCGGCGGCCGGGTCGTCGTAGAGGCGGACGCGCCGGACCGCCGTGCCCGACGCCGCCGACCGCAGCGCCCACGCCTGGTGCGTCGAGAAGAAGTCGTGCTCGGTCGTGAGCACCTCCTGGTCGGGCCGGACCCGCAGGCCGCCGTACAGCAGGCCGAGGCCCATCGTCGTGCTGTCGGTCAGCCCGACCTCGGCCGGCGTCCCGCCCAGGTACTCGGCGGCCGCGTCCCGCACCGCGGCGTCGGCGTCCTGCTCCGTCGATGCCAAGTAAGCGTGGGTGTCGGCGTCGAGCCCGGCCCGGTGGCGCTCGACCGCCTCCGCCACCGGGCGGGGGTGGGCGGCCAGGACGAACGCGGCGAAGTGGGCGACCTCGGGGTCGAGGGGGAACTGGTCCCGCACCGACGCCCAGTCGGTCGGGTCGAACGCCGGGGCCGACGTGTCGCCGACCGCCCCGTCGCCCGTCGCCCCGTC
>DASRJM010000168.1:0-14300 GCA_035649475.1 Acidimicrobiales bacterium | reverse complement strand
CAGCGGGCCGACCGTCTCCAGCAGCTCGACGACCGAGCCGGGCCAACCGTGGGTCATGATCAGCGGCAACGCATCCTCATGCCCCGACCGGACGTGGATGAAGTGGATCTCGACCCCGTCGATCTCGGTCGTGAACTGCGGAAGCGCATTCAGTCTCGCCTCGCCCGTGCGCCAGTTGTACTCGCTCGTCCAGTAGCGGGCGAGCTCCTGCAGCGTCGCCAGCTGCACGCCCTGCGACCGGTCCGAGACGAGCTCCTTGGTCGGCCAGCGCGTCGCCCCGATGCGCCGGCGCAAGTCGTCGATCCGCTCCTCCGGAATCTCGATCTGGAACGATCGAATATCGGTCGCGGTGTCCACGGTGTTGCTCATGACGCCTCCTTGGGCTGGCGGCGGTACTCCGCAGCGATCTGACGGCAGCACGGATCTCGGTCGTAAGAGGTCTGGCTCCTGCGAACGGAGCCGGGCCTTCCGGGGCGGGCACAGGCGCCGAGGATGAGCTCATGAGATCTCCTTTCGCGAGACCTCACGCGGCCGATGACGCCACGAAGCCTGCTCATCTCGTCTGCACGTCGCACCCGTCGAAGGCCCTGGTCTGCTCCCTGGTCTGGCAGACAGGCGGAGCGCTTCGACGTCGCCCCTGGCGGCCTCGGCCCTGGGCCGGTAAAGCCCCGAGGTCAGCTCGGCCGTGTGGTCGCGGCTGTTGCGTCGGCGGACTGGCAGCATTGGCCGGCGATGGGCGGAACGGCCACCGCGGAAGCGGTGACGCTGCCAGGCTGCCCGCTTGACCATCCAAAGACGTTGCACGGACATCGCGCGTGCGACGATCTCACCGATTCACCGGATCGACGCCGGCCCGACCACCAGGACCACCAGCCGACCCCCGCGTCGTCCCCCACGCGGCGACCGGAACCGGGTCCGTCTGATCCGCCGTCAGCGGCACCCGGAACGATCCGCGCTCTTCAGTCGAACGGGTCACCGGCCAGCTCGCGGCGGCCGGCGTTGGCGGCGAGCACGACGCGGTGCTGCCGTCCTGCCCGGAAGCCCGGGTCCCACCAGCGCACCGCGTAGCGGTGGCCACGCGCGCCGGGACCGAGGTGGATGACCTCCACGTCGCAGCCTTGGTCGTCGGCGCGGCGCCCGTGCGCCACGGCCGGCAGCCAGGGACCGTCGGGGCCATCCCGCATCTCGACCCGCGCGAGCGGCTCGTGCCAGGCCAGCGCGCCGGGAGCGACGTCCCACCAACGCTGCTCCCACATGGGGTCGGTGGTGCCGGTGGCGTCGGAGAAGGTGGCAGGACCGTCGGTCGCCCGGTCGACGGGCGGGCCTGCCGCGTCGGGCAGGTAGCGGTGGTGGCGCAGGTCGAAGCGGCGCTCGGGCATCAGGTCGCTGACCAGCCTGGCTCGCACGGTCTCACGGGCCAGACGGGCGGCGTGCGCGGCGATGAACGGTTGGGTCGTGGGCCCGTAGAGCGTGTGGCCGCCCTCGTACCGTTGCTCTGCGTACTCCTCTGCCGTGGTGCAGTAGCCGGCGTACTCGTTGGCCACCGACGTCACCACCACCTCCTCGACGCCACGGTCCCCCGCGTCGGCGGCAATGGCCGCCTCGATGCGCCGGCCCGTCTCGACCGTGAGCTCGAACGGCAGGCCTACGATCGCGACGTCGCCGATGCGCAGGACCTGCACGGGCAGCACCCGGGGGAACCCCTGCCGGGGCAGGACGAAACGCTGGAAGGGCCCGCCGATGACCCGCTTGCCGCCCTGGGCCCGGTCGGTGCGGCGGCGGGGCAGGCCCGGGCGGAACGGGGGAATGCGGTGGATGACCGGCGTCTCGTTCTCGTACGCCCCCGCGACGAGCGCGGCGCCGACCGCGGGGCGCCGGGGGAGGGTCAGGCCATCGATCGTGCGCGACCGGTCGAGGTCGACCTCGCGCAGGCCGCAGGCGAGCTCGACCCGGTCGGTCAGCTCGCCCTCGAGGTCGGCGTGCAGCCGGGCGGCCGCGGCGCCGATGCCGCGGCCGAGGCGCCCGGCCTCGAGGTGGCCGGCCATGCCGGGGTGGAGCGCCGGCGCCACGTCGGCGTGCGTGCCCTCGACGGCGCCGACGACGGGCCGCACGCCGGTGGACCGCTCGATGCGCTCGCCGAGCTCGTCGGTCAGGTAGGCCCACAGGTCGGCGTTGTAGACCTCGGAGCGCATGGGGACCCCGGTGCCGTGCACCGAGAACACCACCAGCGCCGCCAGCGGCTCGTGGCCGCCATCGGCAGCCCTGGTGTCGACCCGCAATAGGCGCAGTCGGGGGTCGACCGCCACGTAGGCCCGCTGGCGCCCCGTGCGCCGGTCGGCGAGGCCGTCGTTGCGCACGTTGGCGGCCAGCGAGCGGTTGCGGGTGAGGCCCCACACCTCGGTGGTGCCCCAGGCCAGGAGGGCTGGCCGGCGCTCTTCGACCGCCCTGGAGGCGCCCGCGGCGATGCGTGCCGCCAGCCACTGCGCCCACGCCGCGTCGAACCCGGGCTTGTTGGAGGCGAACCGGTTGTAGAAGTCGGTGCCGAGGAAGTGCCCGGGTCCCCCGTGGGTGTGGGTGGCGCCGACGTACACCCCGGCCGCGGGGACATCCGAGACGGCGGCCAGCGCGCGGGCCACGAGCCGGTGCACCACCGCGGAGCCGCCCAGCAGGTCGCATTGGACGATCACGAGCGACCCGGTGGCCGACCGTAAGTGCACGACCCGGGCCCGAAGCCGCGAGCGGAACCCGGCGCCTGTATGGGCGTTGCGCGAGTAACCGGCCTTGGGCAACCCGGGCGGCGGCGTGATATCCACGTCCGCCGCGCCGGCCAGCAACCCGCCGACGCGCGTGAGCTCGCCGGCGGGTGCGGGCACGGGCAGGGCGAACCGCGCCCGGCGGTCGGCTGCCGCGACGTCGAGTAGGGGGCTGTCGGCCCCGATGTCCCAGCTCTCGGTCATGGTGCTCGGCTTCTCCCGTGCGACGGCGACCCTTGCACTACCACGTCGCCTCACGCATCCCGGCGGTTGTCCGTCCCCCAGGCGGTGTGATGCAGGTGGGAAGAGGCGGAGCGACCGCAGCCCTGCAGGCTGACTCGCTGGCTCCTCACAGGCGGCCGCCGCCTGGTGGCGACCGCGCTCAATGGCGACCGGGAACCGGCATGATGGGCGCATGGAAACCGGGTCGTACTCCGTGGCCTTCCCGCGCCACTGGTGGTACCCGGTCGCCCGCTCGTCGGAGCTGGGGCGTCGCCCTGTGGCGGTCACGCTCATGGACACCCCCCTCGCCGTGTTCCGGGGCGCGGGCGGCGTGCCGGCTGTCCTCGTCGACCGGTGCGCCCATCGCAACTACCCGTTGTCCGCGGGGCGGGTCGCGGGCGAGGGCGTGCTCGAATGCGGCTACCACGGCTGGACCTACGACGGTGGCGGCCATTGCGTGCGGGTCCCCGGACTCCCGGATGGCTGCGCGCAGCCGGCCGACACCCGGCACGTCCCGTCTCATGCGGCGCTCGAGCAGGACGGCATCGTGTGGGCCTGGGGAGAGCCGGATGCCGAACCGACCCGCCGTCCCTTCGCCCTCCCCGTGGTCGGAGGCCCCGGCGCCGGGGAGGTGATCCTCCGGGGCGACCTCGAGTGCACCTTGCACGCCTCGCTGGAGAACGAGCTCGATGTCCCCCACACGGCCTTTCTCCATCGCGGGATCTTCCGGGGCGGCACCCCCCATTCCATCACCGCCGTGCGCCGCCCGGTCGATGACGGCGTCGAGGTGCAGTACCTGGGGGAGCCGGTGGGCATGGGACCGATCCGCTTGCGGGAGGGCGCAGGTCGCACCTTCGACCACTGGGACCGCTTCGTCCTCCCGTCCATCGCCCAGATCGAGTACGCGGTCGAGGGATGGTTCCGGATCGTCAACACGATCGTCCACCTGCCGCTGTCACCGTTCCGAACCCGCGCCTGGTTCGTCGTCCGGTTCCAGAGCCGCCTGCCGGCTGCCCTCGTGCGTCCCGTCGTGCTGCAGCGAGGCAAGCGGATCCTTCGCCAGGACGCCCGTGCCCTGGCCCGGCAGGCCGAGCGGATACGCAGCTTCGGAGGCGAGCGCTACGCGTCGACCGAGCTCGACCTCTTCGGCAACGCGATCTGGCACCTCCTGCGACACGCCGAGCGCGCCGAGCGAGCGGACGGCAGCGACGGGGCAGCCGCGGCCACGGTCAGCGAACGCACGGTCGTCTTCGAGGCCTGACCTCCGTGCCGCAGGCAATCGACGCCGAGGCGGAACGGCTCCATCGCCGGTCGTTCGTGGTCGATCTGCACACCCACGGTCCAGGGTTCGTTCCGCAACCGTTCCGCACCGTCTGGCGCGGCGTCACGATCCGGGCGCCAGCCGAGGTCGGCTTCGACCTGCTGCGGAGAGCGGGGGTCGATGCGGCGGTCGCCAAGGCGGTCGGTGATCCGATCGTCACCCGTTGGCACGTCGGCCGTAGCCCATGGGATGCCGTCGAGGCCCAGCTCGCACGGATCGAGCGGCAAGCCGGTGACGCCGGTGCTCTCGTCGCCCAGTCGGTCGAGGATCTACGGCGGGCCCGGGCCCGGGGCGTGCCTGCGGTGGTCCTCGGGGTCGAAGGTGCCGACGCGGTCGGCGGTGACGTCGATCGCATCGATGCGTGGCACGAGCGTGGCGTGCGCGTGGTCGTACTGGTGCATCTGCGCGACAACGCTCTCGGCACCACGTGCCTGCCCTGGCAGCAGTACGCCGGGCGGTTGCCGGTCCGCCGTCACGCCTCGCCGGGCCTCAGCCCGATCGGCGCGAGGGTCGTCGAACGCATGAACCGGCTCGGCGTGGTGGTCGACGTCGCCCACGCCGACCGGGCCACCCTGCTGGGCGTCGTCGACGTGGCGACCGCTCCGGTGGTGTCGTCGCACACCGGCGCCCGGGCCCTGCAGGACTTCGCCCGCTACCTGGCCGACGACGAGCTCCGGGCGATCGCATCCACCGGTGGCGTGATCGGGCTCTGGCCCTACCGATCCCGTCGCTTCGGTGTGCGCAGCATCAGCGACCTGGTCGCTCACGCCCGGCACATCGCCGAGACGGTTGGCGCCGACCACCTCGCCGTGGGCACCGACATGAACGGCGTCCCTCGCGTCATGGCGGGGTTCGAAGGCGAGGCCGACCTGCCGAAGCTGACGGCCGCCCTGCTCGACGGCGGCTTCGACGACAGGGAGGTAGAGGGGATCCTCGGCGCCAACGCCCTCCGGGTGCTCGGACGGGTGGCAGCCGAGGCCCGTGGAGACCCCTTGTCCTGATCTGGGGCGCTGCACGTGGCTGTTCTTAGGGAGCTCCCTACTGCCCCGCGGGGGTGCACCGGCGCCACGCTGGGCGGGTGCTGACTCCGACCTCGCCGCGGCTCCAGGGGCGGCTCGCGCTCGTGACCGGTGGGGCGTCGGGCATCGGCGCCGCCGCCGCCCGGCGGCTGGCCGCCGAAGGCTCGCACGTGGTCGTGTGCGACCGGGACGGGGAAGGTGCGCAGAAGCTGGCCGCCGACGTCGGGGGCGACGCCGTCGTGGTCGACGTGACCGACGTCGCCGCGGTGCGGGCCGCGGTCGCCCAGGTCGAGGAGACGATCGGGCCCATCGACGTGCTGGTGAACAACGCCGGTGGCGACCAGCCGGCGCTGTTCCTGGACACCGACGAGGCCGCGTGGGACGCGGCGCTGGCGCTGAACCTGAAGAGCGTGATCGCCTGCACCCACGCGGCGCTGGGCCCGATGGTGGCACGCCGGACGGGGACGATCGTGAACGTCGCCAGCGAGGCCGGCCGGATCGGCGTGGTCGGCGGCGCGATCTACGCCGCGGCCAAGGCCGGGGTCATCGGCCTGACCCGTGCCGTCGCCCGCGAGGGCGCCCGCTTCAACGTCCGCTGCAACGCGGTCGCGCCGGGCCCGACCGAAACGCCGCTGCTCGACAGCCTGCGGGCCGACCCGCTGGGGGCCCGCCTCCGCCAGGCCATGATCGACGCCACCGTGCTGGGGCGGTGTGGCCGGCCCGACGAGATCGCCGCGGCCATCGCCTTCCTCGCCTCCGACGACGCCTCGTACGTGACCGGCCACACCCTGGCTGTGAGCGGCGGGGTGTCGATGGAGTGACGGGCGTGTGTAGGGCGGCCCCTACTACCGCCCGCCCGGTGCGGGCGGGACGCTGACCCCAAGGGCCCGAGGAGGCCCAACGAGGGGGATCAGAGCGATGCAACGCTTCTCTCATGGCCGGATCATCGTGGCGGCACTGGTCGCGTCCAGCCTGGTGGCCGCCGCGTGCTCGGGCGACGAGGGCACCTCGTCCAGCACCAGCACCGACCTCGGCGAGACCACCGCCACCAGCGTCGGCACCGAGGCGACCGGTGAGCCCATCGCCATCGGCTTCGTCAACAGCGAGGGCGGCGCCTTCTCGGTGCCCGAGCTGCGCGTGGGCAACGAGGTGGCCACGGGCTACATCAACGAGCGGCTCGGGGGCGTGAACGGCCGGCCGCTGGAGGTCACCCGGTGCGAGACCGACGGCTCGCCCGAGGCCTCGATCGACTGCGCCAACCAGTTCGTGGAGGCGGGCGTGGTGGCGGTGGTCGAGGGGACCGACCTGGGCGGCGACGCCATGCTGCCGATCCTGGCCGACGCTGGGATCCCGCTGGTCGGCCACGTGCAGTTCGGGCCCGCCCGCATGTTCGACCCCAACGCCACCTACTTCGGGGCGGCCGCCCTGGCCTACGGGGCCGCCGCGCTCCAGTTCTACGCGGCCGAGGGCGCCGAGTCGGTCGTCTGGTTCCTGCCCGACGAGCCCAGCAGCCACGCCTTCACCGACGCCGCGCTGGAGCCGGCCAGCAACGCGCTGGGCCTCGACTACGCGACCGTGTACTACGACGCCGCCGCGCCCAACTGGGCGGTCCTGGCCACCACCGCGGTGGCGGAGGACCCCGACGTCAGCGGGACGATCGCCGCCACCGACGCCCAGTGCGCCGAGATGGTGGGCGCCCTCCGGGATGCCGGCTACCAGGGCCGGATCCTGGCCGCCTCGTGCGTCGGCCTCCACGACGCCCTGGGCGAGGACGCCGTGGGCGTCGACACCGACGCCGACCACTGGAACCCGGGCGACATCGAGTCGGCGCCCGCGGCCAAGCAGGCCGAGCTGGAGGAGTACGGCGCGGTCATGCGGGCGGCCGGACACGAGGACCTCATCGGCGGCAACGCCCTCATCAGCTTCGCCGACATGATCAACCTGTCCCGCATCATGGCCACCGTCACTGGTCCCGTCGACGGGGCGGCCGTGGCGGGCGCGCTGGACGCCACTGCGGACTTCGACAGCTACGCCGGACCGACCATCTCGTGCGACGGCTCGGTCATGCCAGGCAACTCGGCGTGCAGCACCGACCTGCTGTTCTTCCAGGTGCAGGCCGACGGCTCGGTGCGGGCGGTCACCGACGACTTCGTCGACGTGACCGCGCTGCTCGGCTGACGTGAGCGATCACCTGCTGTTCCTGATCGTGGGCCTCGGAGCCGGCGCCGCCTACGCGGCGCTGGCCATGGCTCTCGTCACCACCTACCGGGGGACCGGAGTGGTGAACATCGCCCAGGGCGCCATGGCGGTGTGGGTGGCCTTCGTGTACGACGAGTTGCGCCGCACGGGCGACCTGGTCCTGCCCGCGGGGCGCCTCGACCTCGGCGCCCCGCTGCCAGCCGGACCGGCGCTGGCGGCCGGCGTGGCCACCGCCGCGGCGCTGGGGCTGGTGATCCACCTGGTGGTGTTCCGGCCGCTGCGGTCGGCGCCGCCGCTGGCCAAGGTCGTCGCCTCGGTGGGCGTGGCCATCACGCTCCAGGCGTTGACGGTGCTGCGGTTCGGGACCGGCCGGCGGGCCGTCCCGCCGGTGCTGCCCGACGACCCGGTGCATGTCAGCACGTTGACCTTCTCCCGGGACCGGATCTGGTTCGCCGCCCTCGTCGTCGCCATCGCCGTGGCGCTCTGGGCCTACGGACGCTTCACCCGGGTGGGCCTTGCCACCCGGGCGGCGGCGTCCTCCGAGCGGGGGGCGATCCTTCTCGGCTGGTCGCCCGACCGCCTGGCCGCCGCGACCTGGGTGCTAGCGGCGGTGGTGGGCGGAGGCGTCGCCATGGTGGTGGCGCCCACTGTGGGGCTCGACCCGGTGAGCTGGACACTGATGGTCGTGCCCGGGCTGGCGTGCGCCCTGGTGGGCCGGCTGAGCGCGGTGGGCACCGCCTGCGCCGCGGGGCTGGCCCTCGGCGCGGTCGAGTCCGAGATCACGTTCCTGTCGTCGCGGGACTGGTGGCCGTCCTGGGCCACCGTGGGCGTGGCCGAGTCGGTGCCGTTGATCGTGATCGTCGTCGCCCTGGTCGTGGCAGGCCGGCGGCTGCCGGAGCGGGGCGCGGCGGCGGTGGACCCGCTGCCGGCCGTCCCCACGCCCCGGGTGCGTACCCCGGTGGTGGGCGCGCTCGTCCTCGCCGGGTTGGCCGCGCTCCTGCTGACCGACGGCAGCTACCGCTTCGGCGTCGTCACCTCAATGATCGCCGCTCTGCTCGCGCTGTCGCTGGTGGTGCTGACCGGCTTCGTCGGGCAGATCTCGCTGGCCCAGGCCGCGTTCGCGGGGACCGCCGGCTTCGTGGTGTCCAAGCTCGGCACCGGACTGCCGTTCCCGCTGCCCCTCCTGGTGGGGGCGCTGGCTGCCACCGGCCTTGGCCTGCTGGTGGCCGTGCCCGCGCTGCGGATCCGGGGCGTGCATCTGGCGGTGGTCACGCTTGCCGCGGGCGTGGCCATCGAGCAGTTCGTGTTCCAGAACCCCTCGCTCGCCGGCTCGCGGGGCAACCTCGTCCCCGACCCCCGCCTGTTCGGCCTCGACCTGGCGGTCCGGAGGGGGGCCGAGCTGGCCCGCTGGCAGTTCGGCGCGCTGGTCCTCGTCGTGCTCACCGGGGCGGCGCTCGCTGTCGCCAACCTCGGCCGCAGCGCCACCGGGAGGGCACTGCTGGCGGTGCGGTCGAACGAGCGGGCCGCCGCCTCCCTGGGCGTGGACGTCGCCGCGGCCAAGCTGCTCGCCTTCGCCGCCTCCGCCTTCCTGGCCGGGCTGGGCGGGGCGCTCACGGGCTACAGCCGCGGCCAGCTCTCGGCCGACTCGTTCTCGGTGTCGCTGAGCCTGACCCTGCTCGCCTTCGCCTACCTGGGCGGGGTCACCAGCGTCGGCGGCGCGCTGGTCGCCGGCGCCCTGGCGCCCCTGGGCATCGGCTACGTCGTCCTCGACCGGACCTTCGACCTGGGGCGGCACTACCTGCTCGTGTCGGGCATCCTGCTGGTGGCGACGGCAGTCCTCAACCCGGGCGGCATCGCCGGCACCGTGCGAAGCCACCTGGCTCGCCGGTCCCGCCCGTCGCCGTCGACCACGTCCCCACCCCCGCCGGCGGTCGAGCCGGCGCCGGCCACTGCAGGAGCCCACCCATGACCACCACTCCCGCCGGGTTCGACCTGGGGCAGACCGACCGGCTGCTCACGACGACCCGGGCCGTCCGCAAGCGCCTCGACTTCGCCCGGCCGGTCGAGCGCGAGGTGGTGCTCGACTGCCTGCGCGTCGCCCTCCAGGCGCCGTCCGGTGGCAACACCCAGCCGTGGCGCTGGCTGGTGGTCGACGACCCCGAGATGCGCCTCGGCCTCGCCGACCTCTACCGCAAGGGGTACGGGCCGTACATCGAGATGCAGCGGCAGGCCGTGCGCGCCGCCGGGGGCGACGACCAGAGCGCGATCATCCGCAGCTCCGACTACCTCGCCGAGCACCTCCACGAGGCGCCCGTCCACGTCATCCCGTGCCTCCTGGGCCGGCTTCCGGAGCACCCGTCGCCGGCCGACACGGCCGGGTTCTACGGATCGATCCTGCCCGCGGTGTGGAGCTTCCAGCTCGCCCTGCGCGGCCGGGGCCTCGGCTCGGCGTTCACCACGCTGCACCTGCTGCACGAGCGCGAGGCGGCCGAGCTGCTCGGCATCCCCGATACGGTCACCATGGTCGCCCTGCTACCGGTGGCCTACACGACCGGCACCGACTTTCGGCCCGCCGACCGCAAGCCGGTCGAGTCCGTGACCTACTGGAACGCCTGGAAGCGGCGGGAGTAACCCGTCAGGCGCCCAGGTAGCTGGCCTGGAGCAGATCGTGGCGCCCGGCCAGCTCGGCGGCGGCGCCTCGGGCCACGACCTCGCCATGCACGAGGACGAGGGCCGCGTCGGCGATCCCCAGCGCCAGCGGCACGTGCTGCTCGACGAGCAGCACGCCGATCCCCCGCTCGTCCGCCACGCGGCGGATCACCCGGGCCAGCTGGTCGACGATCTGGGGGGCGAGCCCCAGGCTCATCTCGTCGATCAGCAGCAGGCGGGGCCGGGCGGCCAGGGCCCGGGAGATGGCCAGCATCTGCTGCTCGCCGCCGGACAGCAGCCCGGCCCGCCGGTCGAGGAGCGGGGCCAGCGCCGGGAACCAGGTGGTGGCGTCATCGACCCCACGGTCGCGCCGGTGACGGGCCGCCAGCCGCAGGTTGTCCCGCACGCTGAGGCCGCCGAACAGCCCCCGGTCCTCGGTGACGTAGCCGAGCCCCCGCCCCACGTTGCGCTGCGGCGCCCGGGTGTCGACCGGCCGGCCGAGCAGGCGCACGGTGCCGCCCAGGGCGGGAAGCAGGCCGGCGACCGTCAGCAGGGTCGTGGTCTTACCCGCGCCGTTGGGGCCGAGGAGCGCCACGACCTCGCCGTGTGCGACGGTGAACGACAGCTCCCGGACCACGGCGCTGCCGCCGTAGCCGGCCCACAGGTCGCTCACCTCCAGCAGCGCGCTGCTCATGCGTCCACCCCCAGATAGGCCCGGATCACCCGCTCGTCGCTGCGCACCTGCGCGGGTCGGCCCGACGCGACGGTGCGCCCGCCGTCCACGACGTGGACGGCATCGCAGGCGCCCAGCACCAGGTCCATGTCATGGTCGATCAGCAGCACCGCGGTCCCCGCGTCGACGATGGCCCGCAGCCGCTCGCCCAGCGCCCGACTCTCACCGGTGTCCAGGCCCGCGGCGGGCTCGTCGACCAGGAGCACCCGGGGCGCGGCGACCAGCGCCCGGCACAGGCCGACCAGCTTGCGCTCGCCCTCGGACAGCTCGTGGGTGGCCCGGTCCAGCAGGTGGCCGATGCCCACCTGGTCGACGGCCCGGTCGAGCCGGCGTCCCCCGGGTGAGCGGCGGGGGACGACCAGGTCCCGCAGCGCGCCCCGGATCCCGACCCGCTCCGCCGCCACCGCGAGGTTGCCGCGGACGTCGAGGTCGTCGAACAGCTCCACCGACTGGAAGCTGCGGACCAGCCCGCGCCGGGCCCGCTGGTGGGGGGCCAGGCCGTCAAGCGCCTCGCCGTCGAGCCGCACGTCGCCCCGGTAGGCGACGAAGCCGGACAGGGCGTCGATGATGCTGGTCTTCCCAGCCCCGTTGGGCCCGATCAGCCCGGTCAGCGTGCCGTCCTCGACGTCGAGGTCGACGTCGTCCACGGCCCGGACGCCGCCGTAGCTGACGGCGAGCCCGCGGGCGGCGAGGCCCATCAGCCGACCGCCCGCTGGAGCAGGGCCAGGAGGCCGACCCAACCCACGAACGAGGCCTCGGTGCCGTCGGGATGGACCAGCGTGCCCCGCACCGGCGGGTCGGCGTCCTCCGTGGGCCCGTCGCCGGCCGAGCGGTCGACCGCGATGTCGAGCTGGAGCAGGGGCATGGTCGTCCGCCTCGGGCCTAGCGCACCCAGGTGCCGTAGCGGGCCCGCCGATAGCCGAGGGCCTGGTAGGTGGCATCGACCAGCGACTGGCCGGTCGGCCCCAGCCCCATCGCCGCCGACATCTGGTTCATGACGTAGGCGAAGGACATGTCGCAGCCGGGGTCGGCGAAGCCGATCGACCCGCCGTTGCCGGTGTGGCCGAACGCTTCCTCGCTCAGCGAGATCACGCTGGGCGGCTCGACCCCCCGCGGCGTGGCGGCCCCCTTGAGGAACCCCAACGTCCACCGACCGGGGCTGGACAGGACGGCATCCGCGCTGGCGGCGGACTGGACCGCGCCCATGCGCACGATGTCCTCGACGTCGAGCGTGAACCGCCCGACCTGGCGGTCGTGGACGATGGCGCGGTAGAGGCCGGCGAGGGCCCGGGCGTTCATCACCCCGCCCGAGGCGGGCAGCTCGGCCGCCAGCGCCGCTGGGGAGTCCCACTCCCCGGGCACCAGGTAGCCGCCGTTGTTGGCCATCACGAGGGCGGGGATCGACGCCGGCTCGGTCATGGCCCGCACCAGGAAGGCGGGGACCGGGTCGCCGGGCTCGGGGTCGGCGGGAGGCAGGAGCCTGGCGATCCGGCCATGCTGGCTCTCGGCCAGGCCGATGTGCAGGTCGAGGCCGAGGGGGCCGGCGATCTCGTCGGCGACGAAGCGGCCGAGGCTGCGGGCGGTCACCCGCCGGACCACCTCGCCCACGAGGAACCCGAAGGTGAGGGCGTGGTAGCCGTGGCGGGTCCCGGGCTCCCAGAACGGGGCCTCCGCGGCCAGGCGGGCGACCATGGCCTCCCAGTCGTAGAAGCCGCCCGCGGGCACGGGGTCGCGCAGGGCGGGCAGGCCGGCCTGGTGGGTCAGGAGGTGGCGCACCAGCACCCGCTCCTTGCCGCTCTGGCCGAACTCCGGCCAGTAGGCGGCGACCGGCTCGTCGAAGTCCAGCTCACCGGTCGTGGCCAGGAGGTGGGCGGCCAGGGCGGTGGCGCCCTTGGTCGACGACATGGCCACGCACAGGGTGTCCTTGTCCCACGGGGTGCCCTCCGGGTCGGCCCGGCCGCCCCAGAGGTCGACGACCGTCTCGCCGCCGACGGTCACCGCCACCGATGCTCCCAGCTCGCCCCGCTCGGCGAAGTTGCGCTCGAGCTCGCGGGCGACGCCGGCGAACCGGTCGTCGCAGTGGCCCTGCACGTCCATGCCCTCGCTCCCCCTGGTAGCCGCTGCCTGCCATGGTGCGCCCTGACGGCCCGCGGGCGTAGTGGGAACCTCCCTACACTCCGGGCGGGAAGGGGGGCAGTGTCGACGGTTCGGACGCCACCGCTGCTCGGCCGGGATCTCGACCTGGCGGTCGCGCTCGAGCAGCTGACCCGGGTGGAGCAGGGCATGCCCGCGTGCCTGCTGGTGCGGGGCGAGGCCGGCATCGGCAAGTCGCGTCTGGTGGGCGAGCTGGCGGACCGGGCCCAGGCCCGCGGCTACCCGGTGGTCGTGGGCCGGGCCGACGACCTCGACCACGGGATCCCCTTCGCCGCCTTCCGGGACGTGCTCGCCCGGTTGGGCCCGGGTGGCGCCGCGGCCGCGGACCTGCGCGCGGCCATGGCGGGCGAGGCCACGCCGGGTGCGGACGACGCCGGGCAGTTAGGCCCGGCCTTCCGGGCCGCGGCCGAGCTGCTGCGGGAGGTGGGCGGCGGCGGTCCGGTCCTGCTCGTCCTGGAGGACGTGCACGCGGCGGACGGCGAGTCCCTGGCCCTCGCCGCCCTGCTCATCCGGCTGGCGGACCTGCCGGTGCTCACGGTGGTCACGCTGCGGCCCGGTGGCGGTGCCGCGGAGCTGGAGCAGCTCGGTGAGCGGATGGCCGACGACGGCCGCGGCTCGGTCCTCGACCTCGAGCCGCTGGGGCGCGCCGACGTCGGCAGCCTGGTGGCGGCGGTGATCGGCGCCCCGCCCGACGACGAGCTGGCGAGCGCGGTGACGGGCGCCAGCCGGGGTAACCCGTTCTTCGCCTGCGAGATCGCCCAGTCGTTCGTGGACGCCGGCGCCGTGGCCGTGGCGGACGGGACGGCCGGTCTGGTGCCCGGTGCGCCCACCACCCGCCTGCCCGGCTCGACGGCCCTGCTGCGACGGCTCGCCCTCGGCACCGGCGTGGACGTCGAGCTGGCGAAGGTGGTAGCCACGTTCGGCCGCTTCTCGCTCCGCCACCTGGGTCTGGCCGAGCGGCTCACGGGCCTCACCCCCGAGGGCGTGGCCCAGTCGTTCGACCGGCTGGTGAAGGCGGGCCTGCTGGTGCCGGCTGCAGGCAGCTACGAGTTCTCCCACGCCATCCTTCGCGACCGGCTGTACGACGACATCGGGCCCGCCGAACGGCGGCGCATCCACGCCGCCATCGCCGCCGACCTGGCCGCCGAGCGGCGCTCGGGCATCGTCCTCGACGTGCTGGAGCTGGCCACCCACGTGGCCGCGTCGGCCGAGCCGGGCGACGCGGCCGCGGCCGAGGTGCTGCTCGACGT
>DASRJM010000167.1:0-22128 GCA_035649475.1 Acidimicrobiales bacterium | reverse complement strand
ATGACGTCCGGCATCAACGCCCTCATCACCGGCAACTACCTGACCACGCTCGGCCGCTCGCCCCAGCAGGACATCGTCATGCTCAAGGGACTCAAGATGCCGATCGGATCGCTGTCCAAGGTCATCTGATGTTCTGCACCGGCTGCGGCACGCGCAGTGGCGTGTGCGGCGGCTGCGGCCGGGACGACCCGTGGCACTACTGCCCGGACTGCGGGACGTGGCTGGCCACCCAGGTCACGCCGACCGGCTGGACCGCCCGCTGCCGGGGTTGCGGGCTGACGCACGAGGTGCGTCATTGACGATTTGGCGGCGCATACGCCGAGATGGCGACGTATGCGCCGCCAAATCGACCTAGACCTACCGGCCCGACTGGAACGCCACCCGCAGCGCCGCGGGGTCTTCGATGCAGCGGCCGGCGCCGAGGACGACCGACTCCAGCGCGTTCTCGACCAGGTGGACGTCGATCTCGGTCTCGTGGGAGATGCGCTGGTCGAGCCCGGCCAGCATGCCGCCGCCGCCCACCAGCACCATCCCCTGCCCGATCAGGTCGTGCGCCAGCTCCGGCGGGGCGCTGCCCAGGCAGGCGATGACCGACTCGACGATCTCCACGATCACGTCGTCGATCGCCGCCCGGATCTCGGCCGGGGTCAGGATCACGGTCTTGGGCAACCCGGTCGCCAGGTCGCGGCCCCGGACCTCGGCCTTGAGCTCGTCCCGCACCGGCCACGCCGACCCGATCGCCAGCTTGATCTCCTCGGCCGTGCGCTCGCCCACGGCGATGCCGTACTCCCGCCGCACGTAGGACTGGATGGCGGCGTCGATGTCGAAGCTGCCCACCCGAACGGCCGACAGCCCGACCACCCCGCCGAGCGAGATCAGCGCGGTCTCGGTCGTGCCGCCGCCGACGTCGATGACCAGGTTGCCGACGGGCTCGTGGATCGGCAGGCCCGACCCGATGGCGGCCGCCATCGGCTGGTCGATGAGGAACGCGTCGTTCGCCCCCGCCCGCCGGGCCGCCTCGGCCACGGCTCGCCGCTCGACCGTGGTGATGGCCGACGGCACGCAGACCACGACCCGCGGCCGGTTGAACCGCCCGACCCGCACCCGGTGCAGCAGCAGCCGGATCATGCGCTGCGTGACGTCGAAGTCGGTGATCGCCCCCTGGCGCAGCGGCCGCTCGGCCACGATGTCGCTCGGCGTCCGCCCGATCATCTGCCAGGCGTCGTGCCCCATGGCCAGCACCTCGCGGGTGCGGGTGTTCAGTGCGATGACGGTCGGCTCGTTGAGGACGATGCCCCGCCCCCGCTCGTACACGAGCGTGTTGGCGGTCCCCAGGTCGATGGCGAGGTCACGGGCCAAGCGTCAGCGCCTCCACCAGCGGCGCGGCGGCGCCTGCCCGTCCCGGGGCGCGAGCGCCTGCATCTCGCGCCGGAAGTTGTCGATGCCCGAGTCCAGCGACGACGGGGTGCGATTGCGCAGGTAGAGGATGCCGCACCCCACCACGGAGATGACCACGGCGATCATCAGGAAGGCCACGGGACTCATTGGCGCACCCTTCGGGATGCGCGCCATGAGCCATCGGCCCTTCGGGCCGAGCAGGCCACTGTGTCGATGGTTCGCTCGCTGCGCTCGCTCACGTGCTACCCAGCTCCCGCGTCGACGATGTGCTGGGCTTCCAGGCCCCAACTGCTGCCGTCCGCCCAGGTCTCCTTCTTCCAGATGGGGACCGACCGCTTCAGCGTGTCGATGCAGAAGCGGGCAGCCGCGAACGCCTCGTCGCGGTGGGGCGCGGTCGCCACGACCACCACGGCGCTGTCGCCCACCTCGAGGGCGCCGACGCGGTGCAGCAGCACGAGCCGCCCCAGCTCCGGCCACCGGACCCGGGCCTCACCGGCCACCGCCTGCAGCCGGGGAACGACCTGGCTCTCGTAGGCCTCGTACTCCAGCTTCTCGACCCCGGGCCGGCCCTCGGCGTGGTCGCGGGCCGTGCCGGAGAACAGGACCAGGCCGCCGCAGTCGGGCCGGACCGCCCACGCGGTCGCCTCGGCCACGGGTAGTGGCGAGGCCGACAACCCGACCCAGGTGTCGCCGTAGGGCGGGGCGAGGGGCGGGGCGGCGTCGTCCATCGCCGTTCATCGTACGTTGGCAGTGGCCGCACGCTGCGCCACCGCGCCGGCGATCGCAGCACGGGATGCCACGGGGGGCGCTCCCCGCTCGCCGCACCCCGCCGATATCCTCCGGCCCGTGCCCTTCGACGAGGACGCCGAAGAGGGGCCGTCGGGGTTTCGTCCGCCGCCTCACCCCGACGATCGGATATGGCGACATCCATCGGAGATGCGCGCCCACCCGATCGTCCGGTTCGACGCGTCCGAGGGCGACCTGCCCCCGGGCCGGGGCGCGCTGCCCCGGCGCCCGTCGCCGCGCCGCCCCGCCCGCCGCTGGCTCACCCCGGTGGGGGCGGGCGCCGCCGGTGCGGTGCTCGCGGGCGTCGGCATCGTGGCGCTCGGGCTCAACGAGCGGGTGGTCGACCGCCAGGTCGTCGAGCGGGTGGCGCTCAACCCCGTGGCCACGGCCCCCGGCCTCACCGGGAACATCGTCGACGGCGTCCGCCAGCGGGTCGCGCCCAGCGTGGTCGCCATCCTCGCCCCCGGCACCGGGCTGCCCGGCACCGGCGACGGACAGGTCGTCGGCTCGGGCGTCGTGGTCCGGGACGACGGCATCGTCGTCACGAGCGCGGCGCTGGCCCCCGGGGGCACCGAGGTACGGGTCCGGCTGCCCGACGGCACCGGCGTGGTGGCCGCGGTCCTCGGCGCCGATCCGGCCACGGGGCTCAGCGTCCTCGACCTGGAGCACGAGGGTTACACCGCCGGCGTCCTGGCGCTGCAAGGCGACCTGGTGGCCGGCGAGGCGGCATTCGCGGTCGGCGCCCGGGATTCGATCGGCACCACCACCGCGTCCGGCGAGGTCGGCCTGACCCAGCGCTACGTGGGCCCCGAGGGGAGCGCGCTCGACGGCGTCCAGATCGAGGGCGACCTCGACGAGTTGGGCCTCGGCAGCCCGGTGGTCGACGGCCGGGGCGCGGTCGTCGGCATCACCACGGCGGTCGACGACGGGTCGTGGTATGTGGCCCCGGTCGAGGTGGTCCGGCGGGTGGCCGACGACGTGATCCTCGAGGGCCGGGTCCATAACTGCTGGCTCGGCATCGAGGGCACGACCGACGCCCCGGCCGAGGGCGTGGCCACGCCCACGTCCGGGGGCGGCACCCGGGTGGCGTCGGTGGTGAGCGGCAGCCCGGCGGCCCGGGCCGGCCTCCAGGCCGGCGACGTGGTGGTGTCGTTCGACGGCCGCCCGATCGCGCGGATGCCCGACCTGATGGTGGCGCTGCGGGCCTACGAGCCGGGCGACGAGATCAAGCTCGAGGTCACCCGGTCCGACGGCTCACGGGCGACCGTGGACGTGACGCTCGAAGAGCATCCGGGCGCCACCTGACCGAGGCTCGACCGCTCCGGCTCAGCGGCGCAGCCAGCGGCGCGCGGCGAGGGCGGCGCCGACCACCGCGGCGAGGATGCCGGCGCCCGCCACGGACAGCGTGACCTCCTGGCGGCGACGGGGACTCATCGTGGCCCACGGCCCGGCCTCGTGGGCCTCGACGCAGGCCTCCTCGTTGGACACGGAGGCGGACCAGCCCTCGGCCCGCAGGCGGTCGGTGGCGACGACCCACGGGTAGGCGACGTAGGCGAGCAACTCGGGAGGGGTCGGGCCCAGGCCCCAGCGGAACCGCCAGCGGGCCACGCGGTTCGCCACCCGGCCGGGCAGCGGGACCTTGACGGGGGCGCCGATCAGGGACCGGACCTCGTCGGCCGGGATCGAGCCCTCGGGGGCGACGTTGAACGCGCCGTCGAGCCGGGACCGCCGGGCCAGGTCGACGGCGGCGGCCAGGTCACCCAGGTCGACGAACTGGACCGGCGGCTCGTCGGTGTCGTCGGGCACCGCCGGCCCCGGGCGCAGCGCCCGGACCAGCCAGTCCCGGTGGTCCGATGAGGACGACCGCGCGGGGCGCAGAACCGTGGCGGTGGCGCCCGGATGGGCGTCCCGCCACTCGGCCGTGAGGCGCTCGATCTCGGCCCGCTCGGCGGCGAAGGCGAACCCGGGGTTGGGCCGGAGGGTGGCGTCCTCGGTGAGGGGCACGGGATTGTCGGCCCAGGCGCCGTACACGGTGGCGCTGGACAGGACCACGACGTGGGGGACGCTCATGTCGCCGGCCGCGTCGAGGATCCGGCGGGCCACGGGGACGTCCTCCGTGGCGGCCGTCGGCCCGGGGGGCACGGAGGTCGCCAGGTGGACGACCGCCTCGGCGTGTTCGACGTGTGGCTTGATGTCGTCGTCGGCGAGGTCGACCTGGCGGATGGTCACCCCGTCGATCCCGGTGACGGGTCCTCCGGCCAGCCCGACGACGTCGGGTGCGCCGCCCTCGGCCGCCAAGCGCGCCACACGGCGGCCCAGTGGTGTCTCGACCCCGGTGATCACGACGGTCCGCATGGACTACACCTTGCCAAAGTCGGCCCGGCCAAACACATGCGACCCGATGGGGCGGCGGCCCCTGGTGGCGATAGCGTGCCCGTGGTGAGTGACGAACCGGGTACCCCCAACCCGTTCGAAGGATTCCCGCTGTTCGGCGACCTGGCCAAGATGTTCGGGCAGGCCGGCCGGGGCGTCCCCTGGGACGCGGCCCGGAACCTGGCGCTGGCGGTGGCCACCGACAACGCGACCGAGCCCAACGTCGACCCGCTGGAGCGCATCAAGCTCGAACAGCTGGCCCGGGTGGCGGAGCTGCACGTCGCCAACGTCACCGGCCTCACCCCGTCGACCACCGGCGGCGGGCTGACCGTCCTGCCCGTGACCCGCGGCCACTGGGCCCAGCGCACGCTGGAGGACTACCGGCCCCTGCTGGAGAAACTCGCCGGGTCCCTCGGCCAGGCCGACGCGGGTCCCGAGGACGAGGACGACGCCGACCCCGACGACCCCTTCCGCGACCCCGACGATCAGCTGGTCGCCATGCTCGGGCCGATGATCCAGGCCATGCAGCCGATGATGGTGGCCATGACGGCCGGGTCCATGGTCGGCCACCTGGCCCGGCGGTCCCTCGGCCAGTACGACCTGCCGGTACCCCGGCCCCGCTCCGACGAGCTGCTGATCCTCGTCCGCAACCTCGACGACTTCGGCACGGAGTGGAGCCTGCCGGCCGACGACCTGCGGCTGTGGATCTGCCTCCACGAGATCGCCCACCACGCCGTGCTCGGCGTCCCCCACGTCCGGGATCGGCTGGAGTCCCTGCTCAGCGAGTACACGACCAAGTTCCGCAGCGATCCCGGGGCGCTGGAGGACCAGCTCGGCGACCTCGACCTCACCGGCGGCCCCGAGTCGCTGGCCCGCATCCAGCAGGCGCTGGGCGAGCCGGGGGCGCTGCTCGGCGCCATCCAGTCCGACGAGCAGCGCGCCATCCTCCCCCGACTCGAAGCGCTGGTGGCGGTGGTGGTGGGCGTCGTCGACCACGTGATGGACACCGTGGGGACCAAGCTCATCCCCAGCTACGGGATGCTGACCGAGGCGCTGCGCCGGCGCCGGGTCGAGACCGCGGAGTCCGACCGGTTCGTCGAGCGGCTGCTGGGCCTCGAGCTGACCCAGTCCACCTACGACCGGGGCGCCAGGTTCGTCGGCGGGGTCATCGAGCGGGCGGGCGACGCCGGCCTGGCCCGGCTGTGGGAGAGCGAGCAGATGCTGCCCAGCCCACCGGAGATCGATGCGCCCGGCCTGTGGCTGGCCCGCATCGACCTGCCCGACCTGCCCGAGGACTGACGGCCAAGAGGCTGCGCGGCGGCACAGCCGCCGAATCCGCAGCGGCGCACCTGTCCGCGGACCCTCTACAGGTTCGTCGGGTCGATGACCACGCCGCGCTCCTCCGGCGGAGGAGGCGGTGGCGGAGGCGGCGGAGGGGGCTGGGCGAGCGCGGCCTCCCGCTCCCGGTCGTCGGCCTCGCCGTCGTAGAGCGGCAGCTGCTCCAGCTGCCGCGGCGGGGCGTCGGCCTCGTCGTCGCCGGCCTCGTCGGCGTCGTCGTCCGGGTCGTCCGACGCCTCCCGGGGCGGGGCCTTGTCCTCGAGGGCGAATCCCTGGCGCCGCAGCCGGGACAGCCGGCTCGTGATCGCCTCGGTCGGGCGGCGGGGGGTCGGCATCTGGCCCCGGGCCAGGGCCCGCAGGCCGGCCAGGTAGGAGAACAGGGCGAATGCGGCCACGACGGTGATCACCAGGAAGCCCACCGGCATCGGTATCGGCACGACCACCGGGATGAAGGCCCCGACGACCCACGTGAGCTGGAACCGCGTCTCGAACCGGGCGAAGGAGCGCCCCCGGTTGGCGTCCGGGGCGTCGCGCTGCACGACGGAGTCGAACGCCAGCTTGCCGCACGAGGCTGCGAGGCCGATCACCGTGGCCAGGAGCGTCGCGGCCACCAGCCCGCCCGCCCACGCGGCCAGCACCCCGGCCACCGCGGTCACGGCCAGCACCGCCTGGAGGATGCGCTCCTCCGACGTGCCACTGCGGCGCAGCGGGGGCGCCACCAGCGAGCCGAGCAGCGATCCGAGGCCGCTGGCGCCGAGCACGAGGCCGAACTGCCAGGTCGGGGCGCCGTCGGTGCGCAGCGCGAACGCCACCAGGAAGGCGAGGAAGCCGACGATCCCCCGCAGCAGGCCCATGGCCGACGCGGCCAGGAGGATCCCGCCGCCGCGCAGCTCCTGGCGCTCGGTCTCGGACGTGTGGTCGGCGGCCACCTGGGTCGGCGGGATCTTGACGCCGAGGACGGCACCCACCGCGAACACGATCGCCGCCAGCAGCAGCACGCCCTCGCTGCCGAACAGGGCGATCACCGCCAGGCCGGGCACGATGGCCGCGAAGCCCATGACGCCCGACAGGAACGCCAGGCGCGAGTTGGCCTCCACCAGCTCGTCGTCGGACCGCACGACGGTGGGCACGATGGCCGACTTGGCCACGTGGTAGCTCTTGGCCAACACCAGTATGAGGAACGCCTGGGGGAACAGCGCCAGGCTCTCGAGGTCGCGCATCATCAGCAGGCACAGCGCGGCCCGCAGGCCGTTGGCGCCAATCACCATCAGGCGCCGCCCGCCTCGGGCCCGGTCGAGGACGGGGCCGATGAGCGGGGCCACGACGGCGAACGGCGCCATGGTCAGGGCCAGGTAGAGCGCCACCTTCGAGCGGGCGGCGCTGGGATCGATGTCGAAGAACAGCGATCCGGCCAGCGCCAGGGCGATCAGTGCGTCGCCGGCCACGGCTGCCGCGTGAGTGCGGGCCAGCCGGGTGAAGGGCGTGATGACGAAGACGCTCGCCCCCGTGCGCTTGCGGGGCACCGACAGCGGCTGCCAGCCGTTGTCGACCGTCATCACTGCGAGGGTACAAGCCTCCTACTCCCGTTCTGGCGTCTCTCGGCCCTCGCATTCCGGCTGAGGGACGCCAGAACGAGGGGTCAGGCGCGGGGCGTGTCGTACTTGTAGCCCAGGCCTCGGATCGTGACGATCCGGGTCGGGGCCGCGGGGTCGCGCTCGACCTTGGCCCGCAGGCGCTTGACGTGCACGTCGAGGGTCTTGGTGTCACCGACGTAGTCGGTGCCCCAGACCCGGTCGATCAGCACGTCCCGGGGCAGGACACGACCGGCGTTGGCCAGCAGGAGCTCCAGCAGCTCGAACTCCTTGAGCGGCAGCTTGACCTGCTCGCCCCGGATCTCGACCTCGTGGCGCTCGGGGTCGAGGCGCACGTCCCCGACCTCGATGGCCTCGCCCGGAGCGGCCCGGCCGGCGGTGTCGACCGGCCGGCGGCGCAGCACGGCCCGCATCCGGGCGACCAGCTCCCGCAGCCGGTAGGGCTTGGTGACGTAGTCGTCGGCACCGACCTCCAGGCCGACGACCGTGTCGATCTCCGACCCCTTGGCCGTCACCATGATGATCGGCACCGTCGAGCGGCGCCGCAGCTCGCGGCACACGTCGACGCCCGACACCTTGGGCAGCATCACGTCCAGCAGGACCAGGTCCGGCTTGACCGCGTCGAACACCTCGAGGGCCTCGGCGCCGTCGTGGGCGATCTGCACCCGGAACCCCTCGCGCTTCAGGCCGACCGTCAGGGCCTCCACGAAGCTGTCCTCGTCCTCCACGAGCAGGACCGTGGCGTCGGGCGTGGTCATCCGGCCTCCTTGGTGACGGCGACCGGGCCCGGCCCGGCGGGCAGTCGCAGGGTGAACGTGGATCCGACGCCCTCGCGGGACTGGACCCGCACCTCGCCCCGGTGGTTGGAGGCGACGTGGCGCACGATGGCGAGGCCGAGCCCGGTGCCGCCGGTCTCCCGGCTGCGGGCCCGGTCCACCCGGTAGAACCGCTCGAAGATCCGCTCGAGGTCCCGGCGGGGAATGCCGATGCCGTGGTCCCGCACGGTGACGTCGACCCAGGTGCCGTCGGTGCGGGCCCGCACGTCGATCGAGCTGCCCGGCTCGCTGTACTTCACGGCGTTGTCGAGCAGGTTGGTCACGGCCGACACCAGCTGGCGGCGGTCGCCGATCACGGTGAGGCGGGCCGGCGGGGCGTCGACCTCGATCTCGATGCCCCGCTGCTCGGCCGCGGGCCGAACCCGGTCGGTGGCGTCGATCACGAAGCCGGCCACGCCGACCTGGTCGGTGGCGAGGCCCGTCGCCACCTCCAGGCGGGACAGCTCGAGCAGGTCGTCGATGGTGTTGCCGACCCGGAACGCCTCGTTGGCCAGGCGCTCGGCCAGCCGCCGGGTGACGTCGGGGTCGGACTCGTCGAGCAGCGTCTCGGCCAGCAGTGCCAGCGCCCCCACCGGGGTCTTCAGCTCGTGGCTGATGTTGGCGACGAAGTCGCGGCGCACGTTCTCCAGGCGGCGGCGCTCGGACGTGTCCTCCACCACGACGAGCACGCCGGACGGGCGGGTGGCCCGCTCCAGCGGCACGGCCCGGACGCTGAGGATCCGGTGCGGCGGGCCGAACAGCTCGAGCTCCCGCTCGCCGCCCCGGCCCCGCAGGGCGTCCGACGCCATCGTGGTGATCGCCTCCTCCACCAGAGCATCGCTGTGGCGGGCGGCCAGGAACGAGGCGGCCGGGTCGTTGCGGTACACGATCTCGCCGCGCTCGTCGAAGATGACGACGCCGTTGGCGATGGCGCCGAGCGCCCACGACAGCCGGTTCTCCGCCCGCGACGCCCGCGACCGGCGCTCGGAGGCAGACGCCACCGAGTGCTCCAGGTCGTCGAGCGCGTCGTCGAGCGACCGGCGGGCCGAGGGATCTGCGGACGTGGCGGTGTCGAGCGTCCGGGCGGCGGCGCTGACCCGGGCGGCGGCCGCCCGCCGGCTGACGGCCGCGGCGACGAGCGCGGTCAGCGCCACCACCAACGCCAACACGAGGACCGTGATGGCGATCACCATGGCGGCCTCACGCCGTCCTCCGGCCCTCCGCCACGACCGCCCGCAGCACCTCGCTCACGTCGGTGCGCTCGTCGATCTGGATGCCGGTGATGGGCGACACGGCGACGAAGCCCGCCCGGACGAGGGCGGTGTCGCAGTCGGGCGGCAGCTCGACGTTCGTGGGCCGCAGTTCGACCTGGAGGCGGCCCCCGCCCTCCGCCGACTCGACCACCGCGGACCGTACCGTGCCGAACGGGGCCAGTGTCGCAGGGCGGGCGCCTGCGAGCCGCTCGGGCGGCAGGTCGGGGACGTTGACGTTGAGCACCGTGCCCGTCGGGGACGCGGCCAGCCACCCCACGGCGCCCGCCGCAGCCCGGGCCGCGGTCTCCCAGTGGAGCGGGACCGGCCCGCCGTCGCCGGTGGGCCGGGACGGTACGTCGATGCTGACGGCCAGGCCCCGGCACCCGAAGTTTGCCGCCGTCAGCGCCGCGCCCACTGTCCCGGAGTGCAGGACGGCCCGGCCGGTGTTGCAGCCGGGATTGATACCCGAGACGACCGACTCCGGCGGGTCGCCGAAGCCGCCGAGCCGGGCGGCCAGGACGCACAGGCCGGGCGGGCCGTCGACCGCATAGGCGGGCACCCCGGGCAGCCCGGGCAGCTCGACCGGCTGGGCGTCGATGTGCTCGTCCACGTGGATCCGGCCGATGGCGGCGCCCGAGCCGCTCATGTCCCTGTCCGGGGCGGCGACCACGACGTCGTGGCCGTCGTCGACCAGGGCCCGGACCAGGGCGTGCAGCCCGGGGGAGGAGACTCCGTCGTCGTTGGTGACGAGCACCTTCATCCCTACAAGTGTGCCGCCGGCAGGCCTCTCACCGGACCTCGGCCGCCAGGTGGGCCGGCTCGCCGGTGAGGAGATAGCGGAGGCGGGCCCCGATGATCGCCGCGTGGTCGGCGATGCGGTCGGCCGCCTGACCGGCCACGAACAGGTGCATCGCCCGGGTCACCGCGTCGGGGCCGTCCAGCCGGCGCAGCTCGTTGACCAGCTGCTCCTGGAACACGCCGAGCTGGGGCCGCTGCTCCACCAGGCTGCTGGCGAGGATCAGGTCCTGGGTGGACCAGGCCCGCAGCGCGGTGCGGTACTGGTCGACGGCGACGTCGACCAGGGTGCGCACGATGTCCCAGGCGGGACCGGACGTCGCCAGCTCGTCGAGGTCGGGGCCGAGCTTGATGACCCGCAGCCCCAGGTCGCCCACCCGCTCGAACTCGGACAGGATGCGCACGACCGAGACCAGGTACCTCAGGTCGGTGGCCATGGGGGCCTCGCGGTTGAGCAGCTGGTAGCAGCGCTCCAGCAGTGAGACGTGCATGGCGTCGATCTCGTCGTCGGCGCTCAGCGCGGCCTCCACGAGGGCCGGGTCCAGGCCGTGGTCGAGGAGTTGGCGCATGCGCTCCAGGTTCTGGTCGACGCGCACCCCCATGAGCTCGACCTGGAGGCGGAGCTGGTCAAGCTCCTCGTGGAAGACGGTCCGGAGTGGGACGGGGGCGCCTTCGACGTCAGCCACTAGCCGAAACGTCCGGTGATGTAGTTCTCGGTCCGCTCGTCGGACGGGTTGGAGAAGATGGTCTCGGTGCGGTCGAACTCGACCAGCACGCCGGTGCGCCGGTCGGACTCGGGGTTGACCTCGGTGGAGAAGAACGCGGTGGCGTCGGAGACCCGGGCCGCCTGCTGCATGTTGTGGGTCACGATCACGATCGTGAACTCGCTCTTGATCTCCTGCATCAGGTCCTCGATGCGGGCGGTCGCGATCGGGTCGAGCGCGGAGCACGGCTCGTCCATCAGCAGCACGTCGGGCGTGGTGGCGATGGCGCGGGCGATGCAGAGCCGTTGCTGCTGGCCGCCGGAGAGGCCCATCGCCGAGTCCTTCAACCGGTCCTTGACCTCGTCCCACAACGCAGCCTTGGTGAGCGACTTCTCGACGAGGCCGTCCATCTCGCCCCTGCGCTTGCGGCCGTGGAGCCGCGGGCCGTAGGCCACGTTGTCGTAGATCGACTTGGGGAACGGGTTGGGCTTCTGGAACACCATGCCGATGCGCCGGCGGACCTCGACCGGGTCGACCTTGGGGCCGTAGAGCGGCACGCCGTGGTAGTTGATCGTGCCCTCGGGGTGCGCCCCGGGGATGAGGTCGTTCATGCGGTCGAAGCAGCGCAGGACCGTGGTCTTGCCGCAGCCCGACGGGCCGATGAAGGCGGTGATCTCGTGCTGGCGGACGTCGAGGTTGACGTCGCGCACCGCCCGGAAGTCGCCGTAGTAGACGCTGAGGTCGCGGACCTCGAACACGATCGGCAGGTCGTTGGGATCGGCGACCTCGGACGCCCGGACCTCCATGCCCTGGGGCAGCGGGTCGTGGTGGGCGGCGTCGGACACGGTCGCGTCGGCGGGAGCGTCGGCCGCGGTCGTGGGCTCGGTCATGCCGACCTCTTCTTCTCGAATCGGTTGCGGAGGACGATGGCGATCGAGTTGATGACGACGATGAAGACCATCATCGCGATGATCGCCGCCGCCGCGTTGTGGATCTTGAATGCCTCTTCGGGCTGCTTGGCCCACGTCGTCACGACGACGGGCATCGCCGTGAACCGGTGGAACAGGTTGTCGGGGTTGAACACGTCGCCCGGGGCCAGGCCGCCGGTGCCGCCGAGCAGGCCGGTGACGGCGCCGACCACGATGATGGGGGCCGCCTCGCCGACCGCCCGGGCGATCGACAGCAACGCGCCGGTGAGGATGCCAGGGGCGGCGTAGGGCAGCACCTGGGTGCGGATGACCTCCCAGCGGGTGGCGCCCACGCCGTAGGCGCCCTCCCGGAGGGTGGACGGCACCGCCCGGATGGCCTCGGCCGTCGTGATGATGACCACCGGCAGGACCAGCACGGCCAGCGTCACCGCCGCGGCGGCCAGGGTCGAGCGGCTCGCGCCCTCGCTGCTGCTGAAGCCGTTGAGGGCCTCGACGAAGATCGCCAGGCCCAGCAGGCCGTAGACGACCGAGGGCACGCCGGCCAGGTTGCGGATGTTGAGCTCGATGAACCGGGTCAGCCGGTTGCGGGGCGCGTACTCCTCGAGGTAGATCGCCGCCGCGATGCCGAGCGGCAGGGAGATCACGACGACGCCCACGGCGATCCAGAGCGACCCGATGAGGCCCTGCGAGATGCCGGCCTTCGTCTCGTCGGAGGACAGGCGGCCCTCCAGGAAGTCGACGCCGCGGTCGGTGTAGACGGAGGCGCCGTCGCCGATGATCCGGAAGATCAGAATGGCCAGGATCAACAGCGAGACGAACAGGCTGCTGAGCAGGGCGACCTCGAAGATCCGGCCGCGGACGTCGGTCCGCTCGCCCCGCAGGGCCGCCTCGACCTGGGCCCGCGCCGTGGGGCCGCCGGAGCTGGAGATGGTGGTGAGTGCCATGGAGCTCTCAGTAGACCTGGCGCACGCGGCGCACGAACCGGTTGCCGAGCATGTTCAGCCCGAGGGTGAAGAAGAAGAGGATGACGCCGACGAAGTAGAGGCTGGCGACGGCGAGGCCCGCGCCCCGCACCTGGTCGGTGCCGGTGGCCAGCGAGGCCATGGCCGCCGTCATGGTCAGGCTGCCCTCGAGCGGGTTGCTCTCGAAACGGGCGGAGTCGGCCGCGCCGCCGGCGATGAACACGACCATGGTCTCGCCGATGGCCCGGGACACCGCGAGGATCACGGCGGCGACGATGCCGGAGACCGCCGCCGGCAGCACCACCCGGATGGTGGTGTGCATCCGGCGGGCGCCGAGGCCCGCGGACGCCTCCCGGAGCGTGCCGGGAACGGCGGCGAGGGCGTCCTCGGACACGGAGGCCACGAGGGGGATGGCGAGGATGCCGACGCCGATCCCGGCCGCCATCATGCTGCCGGTGCGGCCGTGCTCCTCACCGAAGACGCGGCCCACCACCTCGGGAGCGATGAAGGTCAGGGCGAACACGCCGATGACCACCGACGGGATGCCGGCGAGGACCTCGAGGATGGGCTTGAGGGTCTGCCGGATGCGGGGACGGGCGTATTCGGACAGGTAGACCGCCGAGCACAGGCCGAGCGGCACGGCCACGACCATGGCGATGCCGGTCACGATCAGGGACGCCACCAGCAGGGTCGTGATGCTGTAGCTGTCCGATCGGGGGGACCACACGTCGCTGGAGAACACGTTCGCCCAGATGACGTTGGAGAAGAAGTCCCACCCGTTGCTGAACAGCGAGATCAGGATCAGCAGGCTGATCGCCAGCGACGCCAGGGCCGCCACGAAGAACAGCCCGCCCATCGCCCGCTCGCGCCGCTGGCGGCGGGGATCGCCGGACAGGTCGACGCGGGCGGGGGCCCCGGCATCGCCGGGGCCCCCCACCGTGGCACTGGTGCCGACGGCCATGCCGCTAGCGGCCTTCCCAGGCGGCGACCGTCGCCTGCACCTGGTCGTCCGGCATGGTGACGTAGCCCTCGCCCTCGACGAAGCCGTCGACGCCGTCGAGGTAGAAGTCGACGAAGCCGACCAGCGCGTCGCTCTCGTCGGCCTTGGCCTTGTTCACGTACAGGAACAGGGGCCGGGACAGCGGGTAGTCGCCGGCGCTGATCGTGTCGGCGCTCGGCTCGACGCAGGTGCCGTTCGGGTCGGCGGACACGCCCAGCTCCTTGACCTGGTCACCGGCCGCCTCGGCGAAGGCGAAGCCCACCCAGCCGAGCGAGGAGTCCGAGGCCTCGATGTTGGTGATGATCGTGTTGTCGTCGGCCGAGGACTCGTAGTCGTCGCGGGTCGTCTCGATCTGGTCCTCGGGCAGGCCCCGCTCCTCGGCGATGCCGGAGAGGGCGAGCTCGATGAACGAGTCGTAGGTGCCCGACTCGGTGCCGGGGCCCGTCAGGTCGAGCGGGGCGTCGGGCAGTGCGGTGCTGGACCCGAGCTCCGAGGCGATCTCGGTGCCGTCGGCCCACGTCGAGAAGCCCTGCGCCTCCGGCCCGATGAGGGCGTAGAGGTCGGCGAAGCTGAGGCACTCGACGGCGCTGTTGTTCGGGTTGGTCATGACGGTGATGCCGTCGTAGGCGATCTGGAGCTCGACGTACTCGATGCCGCCCTCCTCGCAGGCCGCGACTTCTTCGTCGTCGATCGGCCGGGAGGCGTCCGAGATGTCGATGTCGCCGGCGCAGAACTGCTCGAAGCCGTCACCGGTGCCGGGACCCTCGACGTTGACGATGACGTCGGGGTTGGCCTCCATGAAGGCCTCGCCGGCGGCCACGGAGATGGGCTCGACGGTGGACGAGCCGGACACGTTGATCTCGCCGGACAGGTCGCCGCTGGACTCGCCATCGCCGCTCGACGAGCTGTCGTCGTCGTCATCGCCACCGCACGCTGCGGCCGTGAGACCGATCGCGAGGATGACCGCCAGCCACGCCCACCGGCGCTGCTTGAATGCCTGCACTGTCGCCCTCCCTTGGGCTCTTGCTGTCGCTCGAGCGCGGTGCGCTCGTCTGCCAGTGACCACCGTAGGAAGGGCAGGTGAACGAGGAATGGCCGCAAAGGTGGACGACAGGTGAACGAACTCCGAACGTTGACCCAACGGATCGCCATGTGGAGTCCCGCGTGACGGTGCGAGCGGCCCGCACGACGGGCCGTCAAGCCTCGACCTCCCCGTCCTCGTCGTCGTGGGTGAACGTCCGGAGCAGCACCCGGTCGTGCGCGTAGCTCAGCAGATCGGCGGCATCGTCGACCGGGACCCAGCGCCGGCCGTCGATCTCGTCGTTCGGTGCCCAGGGCTCGAGCCCGACCGGGCGCATGGACCAGTAGCGGACCAACTTGAGCCGGCCCTTGCTGTCCAGGTAGCGGGTCGACGGCAGCTCGTCGCCCAGCTCGCACACGAGGCCGGTCTCCTCGGCCACCTCGCGGACGGCGGCCGACTCGAACGACTCGCCCCGGTCGAGCTTGCCCTTGGGGAAGGACCAGTCGTCGTAGCGGGGCCGGTGGACGAGCACGACCTCCAGCCCGGGGCGGGTTTCGCCGTCCTCGTCGGCGACGACGGAGACCCGCCACACCAGCCCCCCGGCGGCGCGCACCTGGGGCTCGGGTTCGGGTGGTCTCTTCCGCTCCGACGACATACCTGGGCCTGTTCATACCCGGCCGGAGCCACGGTTCCGACCCGCCGGGTCGCGGGCCCTGGTCAGCCCGTGGCCTCGTGGGGTGGGGGCAGGGGCGGGGGCGGCACCGCCCGCAGGTGGGCGTCGGGGCCCGGCGGGCCGAGGTTCGCCGCCCCGGGCGCCGGCGCCGGCAGCGACCCGCGGCGGGCGCGGAGCTCATCCACCCGGTCGAGCTGGCGTTCCAGCTGGCGGCGGCGGGTGCCGGACAGGTCGTCCCAGCTGCGGCGGACCGAGTCGAGGCTGCGGCCGACCTTGTCGAGCGCGTCGGCGAACTTGCCCCACTGCTGCTCGAACGCCGCCAGGCAGGCCAGGATCTCGTCGGACGTGCGCTGCAGCCGGGTCTGCTCCACCGCCTGGCGGATGACCGCCAGCACCGAGAACAGCGTCGACGGCGAGCACAAGACCACCTTCTGGCGCAGCGCGACCTCGACCAGCTCGCGGTCGTGCTGGTGCACGAAGGCGTACACCGCCTCGTTGGGGATGAACAGCAGCACCTCGTCGACCGTCGAGTCGGGGTCGATGTACACCCGCCCCGAGAGCTCGCGCACCCGGGCTCGCACGTCCCGTACGAAGGACAGGGCGTGCTGGTCGCGCTCGCGGTCGTCGCCCGCCTCCAGGTAGCGGAGGTAGTTGTCGACCGGGAACTTCACGTCCATGTGCAGCAGCCGCCCGCCCGGGAGCAGGAACGTGAAGTCGGGGATGGTGCCCGCCGCCGTCGCGGACTGCTTGCGGTAGCTGATGCCCTCGACCAGGCCGGCCGCCCGCAGCACGTCGTCGGCCATGCGCTCGCCCCACTGGCCCCGGGCCCGCGGGTTGGCCAGCGCCTGGCGCAGCGACTGGGTGGTGTCGGCCAGCCGGGCGCTGACCGCCGCCATCTCGGACAGTCGGGTCTCGACCCGGCCGTGCTGCTCGGCCCGCTCGCGCTGGAGGGTGCCCACCAGCTCGGCCACCCGGGCCAGCTCGGCCCGCACGTCGCCCATGTGGGCCTCGACCGCGGCGTTGCGCACCGCCAGCTGATCGGCCATGGTGCCCCGCAGCTCGCCCACCCGGGCCTCGAACGCCGCACTGCGGGTGGCCAGCTCGCGCGACCCCGCCTCGGCCTGGGCGCCGAACCGCTCGCCCGCCACCTTGACCACCGTGTCGACCGCGGCGTCGACCGCCGCCCGCACCGTCGCCTCGTGCTCGGCCTGGCGGGCCCGGGCCTCGCGCACCTCGGCCGCGGGGTCGGCGGGATGGCCGAGCGAGCGCGCCCGGCCGACGGCCGCCACCCCGGCCACGAGACCGAGGACCAGGCCCACGACGAGCAGTGCTGCGTCCATGGGCGGGAGGTTACGGACGGGGTGTGACAGTTTCGGGCGACCGGGTCCGAAACGGCCCGAAAATCTCCGGGATCAGACGATCGACGTCGAGGCCGCCGCGCGGGAGGCCCGGGCCATGGTCAGCCGCTGGAGCACCATGTGGGACTCGACCTCGCCGCCGGGCGGCACGCGGGTCCAGCGCCCCTCCGCGTCGAGCGTCCAGGCCAGCACGTCGTCCTTCAGCGCCACGTCGAGGACCTCGTCCAGCCTCACCTGCAGGTCGGGGTCGACCACCGGGGTCAGCACCTCGACCCTGCGGTCCAGGTTGCGGGGCATGAGGTCGGCCGAGCCGATCAAGTGGCGCGGCCGACCGGGGCCGTCGCCGTTGGCGAAGCGGTAGATGCGGGAGTGCTCGAGGTAGCGGCCCACGATCGACCGGACCCGGATGGACTCCGACAGCCCCGGCACGCCCGGGGACAGGCAGCAGATGCCCCGCACCACCAGGTCGATCTCCACTCCGGCCTGCGACGCCCGGTACAGCTCGTCGATCATGCCGGGGTCGACCAGGCTGTTCATCTTCATCGTGATGCGGCCCCGGCCCGGCTCGGCCGTCGTCGCGTCGATCTCGCGCTGGATGAGCTCGTCCAGCTCCTGGCGCATGAGCCGCGGCGCCACCGCCAGCCGCTGGTAGTCGATGTTGCGCCCGTAGCCGGTCAGCTCGTTGAACAGCTGGGTGAGGTCGGCGCCGATGAGCGGATCGCAGGTGAGCAGGCCCAGGTCCTCGTAGATGCGGGCCGTCTTGGAGTTGTAGTTGCCGGTGCCGATGTGGCAGTAGCGCCGCAGGCCGTCGGACTCCTCCCGCACGACGAGCGCCGCCTTCGAGTGCACCTTGAGCCCGATGAGGCCGTACGTGACGTGGACCCCCGCGGTCTCGAGCAGGCGGGCCCACTCGATGTTGGCGCCCTCGTCGAAGCGGGCCTTGAGCTCGACGATCACCGCCACCTGCTTACCCTGCTCGGCGGCTCGGATGAGCGACCGGACGATCGGGCTGTCACCGGACGTGCGGTACAGCGTCATCTTGATGGCCAGCACCGCCGGATCGGTCGACGCCTGGCGGACGAACTCCTCGACCGTGGTGCGGAAGCTCTCGTACGGGTGGTGGACCAGGATGTCGCACCGACGCATGGCGGCGAACACGTCGGCCCGCTCGCCGTCGACGGAGGCCAGGACCGGCGGGGTCACCCGCTGGTACGTCGGGTCCTTGAGGTCGGGCCGGTCGAGCCCGTGGACCGCCCACAGCCCGCCGAGATCGAGGGGGGCCGTGTGGACGTAGACGTCCTCGTCGGCCACGTCCAGCTCGCGTTGGAGCAGCTCCAGCACCTCGGGGGACATGCCGGCGTCGATCTCCAGCCGCACCGCCCGCCCGAAGCGGCGCCGGCGCAGCTCGACCTCGACCAGGGCGAGCAGGTCGTCGGCCTCCTCCTCCTCCAGCGTGAGGTCGGTGTTGCGGGTCACCCGGAAGGCGTGGTGCTGCTCGATCTCCATGCCGGGGAACAGCTTGTCCAGGTGGGCGGCGATGACCTGCTCGAGGGGCACGAAGCGCTCGCCGTCGGGCAGCACCACGAACCGGGGCAGCAGCGAGGGGACCTTGACCCGGGCGAAGCGCCGGACCCCGGCATCGGGGTCGCCCACGATCACCGCCAGGTTGAGCGACAGGTTGGAGATGTAGGGGAACGGGTGGCCGGGGTCGACCGCCAGGGGGGTCAGGACCGGGAAGATGCGCTCCTCGAACGCCTCCACCAGGAACTTCTCGTCGTCCTCGTCGAGGTCGCCCCAAGAGGACAGCTTGACGCCGGCCGCCGCCAGCTCGGGCGCCACCCGGTCGAGGAACGAGGCCTGGAGCCGGGGCAGCAGCACGTCGAGCCGATCGCGGATGTCGAGCAGCTGCTGGGCCGACGTGCGGCCGTCGGCGCTGGTGGCGCTGAGGCCGGCGGCCACCTGGTCCTTCAGCGCCGAGACCCGGACCTGGAAGAACTCGTCGAGGTTCTGGGAGAAGATCGCCAGGAACTTGGCCCTCTCGAGCAGCGGGACCCGCCGGTCGTCGGCGAGCGCCAACACGCGCTCGTTGAAGTCGAGCCACGAGAGCTCGCGGTTGCGGTAGCGGGCCGGGGCCTCGTCGCCCGGGGCCGCGGTGTCGGACTCGGCGATGGCGGCCACGCCGCCGAGGCTACCGGTGCGCAACGTGCTGGTGGGGCTCGGACCGGTGAACCGTCGGTGACGCGCCCCGGGGGTCACGCGTCGTCGTCTTCGGGATACCCGAGATCCCACTCCAGGAGGATGTGCTCACGCTCGGCGTCGCGGACGACACGCTCACGGTTGCGCCGGAACTGGGGGTCGTGGGGCGGCAGCAGCACCAGCCGGGCCATGACCCGGGACCGGAAGTCGTCGATCATCTGTCGGTCGCCGAAGTCGGACTGCACCTCCCAGTGCGGGGCGACCGGCCCGAGGTACACGACGCGGGCGTGACCGCGGGGAGGTTCGACTTCGGCTGCGACGTCTGACATGGCTGACCAGCCTAGTGGGGTCGCTCGCGACCTCCCCAGACGGTCACGGCCCCTGGCGCCCGAGCTCGGCGGTGAGCGTCTGCTCCTCCCCCTCCCGCTCGATCCGCACCTCGACGCGGTCACCCGGCTCGTGCTCGCCGATGAGCTCGCCCAGCCGTTCGTTGGACGTGACCCGCTCGCCGTCGATGGCCAGGATCACGTCGCCCTGCTCGATCCCCGCGGACTCGGCCCCGCTGGCGGGCACGACGTCGTAGACGAATGCGCCCTCCTCGGCCGTGATGCCCAGGCGCTCCTTGACCTCGTCCTCGACGGTCTCGACGCCCACCGTCGTGACGCCCAGGCGTGGCGTGTCCGGCGTGATCTCCCCGCCCCCGCTCTGGATCCTGTCGATGATCGGCTTGGCCCGGTCGACGGCGATGGCGAAGCCGATGTTCTGGCTGTCCGCGAGGATGGCGGTGTTGAAGCCGACCACTGCCCCGGTCGAGTCGACGAGCGGGCCGCCCGAGTTGCCCGGGTTGATCGCCGCATCGGTCTGGATCAGATCGGACAGGACGTCGCCGTCGGGCCCCTCGAGCGTCCGGTTGACGGCCGAGACGATGCCGGTTGTAACGCTGGGCTGACCGCCGAGGTTTAGAGCGTTCCCGATGGCGATCACCGGCTCGCCGACAACGAGGGTAGCCGACGACCCCAGCGCGGCCGGGGCCAGGTCGCTCGCGCCGTCGATGCGGATGACGGCGAGGTCGGCGGCCGGCTCGCTGCCCACGAGCGAGGCGTCGAGCGTCGCGCCGTCGAACGTGCGTACCTGGATCCCGCCCGACTGGGCGATGACGTGGGCGTTGGTCACGACCAGGCCGTCCGCGGACAGGATCACGCCGGTGCCGGCGCCGTCGAACTCACCCCCGCTGGTGACCCCGCTGGTCTCGATGGTGACGACCGATTCCTCGACCTCTTCGAGGATGGCCTGGACGTCCATGCCGCCCGCCGACGTGGTGATCGCGGCCCGTGCGGGTGCGTCGTCGTCATCGGCGGCGACCAGCACGGCGCCGGTGCCGGCCGCCGCCACAAGGGCCCCGACCAGCGCCGACGCCAGCGCGACACCCCACAGCCGGCGCCGCGACCGGGGCTGGTGCGCTGGCCCGGTGTCGGGGGCGGGGATGCCGGCGGGACGGGCCGGCGACCAGTGTGAGCCGTCGGGCGACGCCGGCGGGTGGGGGGTCCACGCCGGCCGGGGTGCGGCGGCGGGCCCGGGCGACCCGGACGGTGCGGGCGGTACGGGCGGGCGCGCCGGGGATCCCGGAGCCGGAGGGACAGTCGGCCCCGATCCCGCCGGAACCGGAGGCGACGCGGGCGTCGTCGTAGTGGGCGGTGAGGGACTCACAGACGGGGACGATGGTTCGGCGTCGGCCGCGTTCACCGGCTCATGCATACCGGATGGGGCACCCCGGGCCACACGTCGGGGTCAGGATGAGGGGAAATCCCCCATCCCCCCGGGGGGCTCACGGGTCAACATGCACGTGGGTTCGGATCGTCGGGACGTGCTTCCCGGCGGAGCGCGGGCGCTGGGACACGACATGGAGGAGAGATGGACACCGAGTGGATGGCCCGCGGCAACTGCGCCGAGGAGAGCCCGGGGATCTTCTTCCCGAGCGACGGCGTGGGCGTCGAGGTGGCCCGGCGGATCTGCGGAACGTGCCCGGTGAAGGACGAGTGCCTCGAGCACGCTCTCGTCAACCGGATCGACCACGGCGTCTGGGGAGGGGCATCCGAGCGGGAGCGGCGGCGCATCCTCAAGCGCCGTCGCCTGGCCGCGCTGGCCGGCGCGCAACCCCGCGACTGACAACCCCCGAATCTGGCCTACTACGCGTCAAACCGCCCGGTTGCTACGGCACGCCGGGCGGTCGCATGTCCTGACGACTAGGCCTTGTCGTCGGCCTCGTCGTCGGAGGGTCGCGGCGGCGTGTTGCCTTCCTTCAGTCCCTGCTTGAACTCGGACTGCGCCTGCCCCATGGAACGGGCGAGCTTCGGCAGCTTGGCGCCACCGAAGAGGACGAGGACCACCAGGAGGACGATCAGCAGTTCTGGAGCTCCGAGGTTCACGGCGCCACTGTATCCCTCCGGGTCCGGACATCCACGGTCGAGCGCCGGGTCGGCGCGTACCGTGGCCCGTGCTCGAGTGCGTGGTCAACGTGAGCGAGGGCGCCCGGGCCGAGGTCGTCGCGGCGATCGCGACGGCGGCCGGGGCCGACCTGCTCGACGTCCACGCCGACGCCCACCACAACCGCTCGGTGCTGACGCTGGTCGGCGAGGACGCGCCCCGGGCGGTGGCGCGCGCCGCGGTCGAGCGCCTGGACATCCGCCGCCACCAGGGCGTCCACCCGCGCATCGGGGTCGTCGACGTGGTGCCGTTCGTGCCGCTGGCCGGGGCGACGCTCGCCGACGCGGTCGGGGCCCGCGACCGGTTCCTGGCCTGGGCGGCGGACGATCTGGGTCTGCCCGGGTTCGCGTACGGTCCGGAGCGCTCGCTGCCGGAGGTGCGACGCCGCGCCTTCGCCGACCTGGCACCGTCGGCCGGCCCGCCCCGGCCGCACCTGTCCGCAGGGGCGGTG
>DASRJM010000166.1:0-4314 GCA_035649475.1 Acidimicrobiales bacterium | reverse complement strand
GACCGCCCGCATGTCCCGGACCGCCCGGGCGGTACCCCGCACCGTGCCCGTGACCTCGCGATCACACGGCGGGGGTGACCCCGCGGAGGTGGGCGCGGTTGACGCCTCAGGCGAACGTGCGGACGAGCTCCAGCACCGCCGCCGCGTCAGGACCCTCGGCCCGCAGGCCGCTCTCGGCGCCCGGCAGCCGCCGGGCCGCCACGTCGCACAGCACGGCGGCGTCCCCGGACACGGTCGTCGCCGGCTCCTCGTCGCCCGAGAACACCCACGTGTCGCCGTTGGGCGCCTGCAGCTCGAAGCGGACCGGCCCGCTGAGCTGGCGGCCCTCGCGGGCGAAGGCGTAGGGCAGAGTGCGCCAGGCCAGCCGGGCGATGTGCCACAGCCGCTCGGTGGGCTCCAGCTCGACGCCGAGGCCGGCGGCGACGTCCCCGGTGTGGATCCACGTCTCGGCCAGGCGGGTCGTGGCCAGGGTCCGGGCGGTCAGGTCGCCCGCCACCCACGTGACCCGCGCCCCGAGGTCGGTGTCGTCGAACGCCGCCAGCAGCGTGGACGCGCCGTCCCGCCAGCGGGCGAACACCTCGGCCGGCGGCCGCCCCCGCTCCCGCTCGACCATCAGGGCGGCGCCCTCGTCGACGTCGGCCGCGGGCGGCAGGCCGGCGTAGGCCTCCGCCAGGAACTCGGCGATGCGGCCCTCCAGGCTCGCCATCGCCATCTCGTTGGTCTGGGCAAGGTGGAGCACCACGTCCGCCACCGACCACCCCGGGCAGCGGGATGCCGCCTGCCACCCCGCCTCGTCCAGGCCTGCCACCAGGTCGGTCAGCTCGACCTGCTGGTCCTCCAGGGCCGCCACCACGTTGTCCATGACGCCACGCTAGGCGGCGGGCACCACCTCGTCCTCCAGCCGGAACTCGCCGGCGCCCTCCCGCCCGGGGCGCTGCCGGCGCAGCCCGGTGGTGGCGGACAGGCCCCACAGCCCCGCTCCCAGCGCCGCGGCGGCGCCGAGGCCGATGGCGTAGCGGGCGCCGAACTCCTCGGCCACCCAGCCGACGATCGGCCCGCCGACCGGGGTGCTGCCGAGGAAGAGCATGGCCTGCAGCGCCAGGACCCTGCCCCGCATCTCCGGCGCGGCCTCCGTCTGCACGATGGCGGTCGAGGACACGATGAACGAGATCGACGCCAGCCCGAGCACCACCCCCACGACCAGCGCGGCGGAGGTGTTCGGCACCAGGGCCATCACCGCCATCGTGGCCCCGTACGCCAGCGACGCCGTGCACACCCGGCGCACGCTCACGATCGTCCGGCGGGCGGTGAACAGCGCCCCGATCAGCGAGCCGATGCTCACGACCGAGAACAGCAGGGTGAACGTCGAGGCGGTCCCGCCCAGGTCCCGGATGGTGAACAGTGGGAAGACGGTCGGGAAGTTGTAGGACAGCGTGCCGACGACGGCCATCATCGCCATCGGGACGAACAGCACCGGCTCGCGGCGCACGTAGCGCAGTCCCTCGCGGATCTGGCCCTTGGCCTTGGGGGTGACCGGGGCGGGCCGCAGCTCCTCGGTGCGCATCATCCACAGGCCGGCCAGCACGGCCAGGTACGACAGGCCGTCGCCGAGGAACGCCCAGCCGAAGCCCACGGTGGTCACCGCCAGGCCGGCCAGCGCGGGCCCGACGACCCGGGACGACGTCATCAGGGCCGAGTTGAGGCTGACCGCGTTGTTGATGTCGTCCTGCGGGACCATCTCGACCACGAAGCTGCGCCGGGTCGGGTTGTCGAACGCCATCGTGACGCCGCCGAAGAACGCCACGGCGTAGATGGCGCCGACCGGCGGGTCGCCCGAGAACGCGAGCGCGGCCATGGCGAACGACTGCGCCATCGCCAGGGTCTGAACGGTCAGCAGCAGCTTGCGCTTGTCCGACCGGTCGGCGACGAGGCCGGCCCACGGGCCCAGGATCAGGATGGGTCCGAACTGGGCGGCGGCCAGGACGCCGAGGGCGATGCCGCTGTCGGTCAGCTTGAGGACGAACAGCGTCTGGGCGACGAGCGTCAGCCAGTTACCGACCTGGGAGACCAGCTGGCCGTAGAAGAACAGCCGGAAGTTCCGGTACCGGAGCGAGCGGAAGATGTCGTGGGCGGCGGCGCGCACCGACGTCATCGGCGGGTGACCGTCGGGTCGTGGGCGGTGAGGGCGTCGATGACGTCGAGGGCGTCGGCCAGCCGGGCCCGCTGGTCGTCGCCGAGGTCGCCCAGCCGGGTGGCCAGCCAGACGTCCTTGCGCTGGCGGACGTCGGCCAGCAGGTGGGCGCCCGCGGGGGTGATGCTGACGAGCGCGACGCGGCGGTCGGCAGCGACGGTCTTGCGCTCGACCAGGCCGTGCTCCTCGAGCTTGGCGACGACCTTGGTCACGCTGGGCGGCGCCACGCCCTCGTGGTCGGCGAGGGCGCCGAGCGTGAGCGGGCCGTGGCGCTCGATCGAGGTCAGCGCGGAGATCTGGCTCGGGGACAGGCCCGTGTCGCCGAGGCGGCGCAGCAGCCTGGCCAGGCGGGTGACGTTGACCCGCAGGCGGGCGGCCATCACACCGACGTCGGTGTCCAGCCGGGCGGGTGTCGGGAGGGAGGTTCTCGTCATCCTGCTGCCCAACCTAGCGCCACTTATTTAGTTTGGGAAACGAATGGTCACGCCCGCACGGTACGGGTGACGCGCATGGCACGTTTCGGAGTAGAAACAGGGGAACCACCCGGTGGCTCCGCCGCCGTCGCGAGGCTCCTCCCGGTCGACACGGTGTGTAACCAGATCATCGACGTCCCCTCGGAGGAGGGCTGATGCTCCGCCGACTGCGCGACCGGAAGGAATGGCAATTCTTCGCCGTCCTCCCCCGAGCCGACCGCCGCCTCGCCATCGCCTGGTGGGCCGTGCTGATCGCGCTCGGCCTCGTGCCCGCCGCCTTCGCGTTGGCCATGGGCGTGCTGGTCGGCGCGGTCCAGCGGGGCGACGACCTGGCGGGCCCCTTGGCGTTCGTCGGCGTCGTGTTCGTGGCCGGCCAGGTCCTCTCCCCGCTGCACCAGGCCATCGGGGCCAACCTGGGCGACCGGGTGTCGGCCTGGCTCTACGACCGCATGACCGAGGCCTGCGTCGAGCCGCCCGGCATCGCCCACCTCGAGGACCCCGACCTGGCCGACGACCTCACCATGGCCCGCGACTTCGACATGGGCATGTCCGGCCCGCCGATGTCGATCAGCATGGACTTCATCGCCTCGGGGCTGGTCGAGATGCTCGGCGGGCTGGCGTCGGCCGTGGTGCTGTTCGGCTACGCCTGGTGGGCGCCGCTGGTCCTCGGTGGGGCCTGGCTCTCCACCCACTGGTGGCTGCGGGAGAGCGCCGTCTGGCAGGACCGCAACACCGACGAGGTCCGCCGGGCCCAGCGCGACGCCGACTACGCCTACCGGCTGGCGGTCGACCCGCCCGCGGCCAAGGAGCTGCGGCTGTTCGGCCTGGCGCCCTGGACGATCGAGCGGTTCACGGCCCGCCGGCGCCTGCTCTACGAGCTGCAGCACAAGGCCACCCGGCTGCGGGAGCGGCCGCTGGCGCTGTGCGTCCTGGTCGTGACTGCGGCCAACCTCGTCGTGTTCTGGTCGCTGGCCAGCGCCGCGGTCGACGGCCGGCTCGACCTCGACCGCGTCGTCGTGTTCGCCCAGGTCGCTGTCGGCACCAGCATGATCGCCTTCGGCGGCCTCAACTGGGCGCTCGACGGCGCGTCGGCCGCGGTGGCCGCGGTGCTGCGGCTGCGCGACGCCATGGCGCCCCGGGGCGCGCTGCGGCCGGGCGACCGCCCGGCCACCGGCATGCCGGCCGCCGAGATCCGCTTCCGCGACCTCACGTTCGCCTACGACACGAGCACACGACCGGTGCTCGACGGCTTCGACCTCACCATCCCGGCCGGGACTTCGCTCGCCATCGTCGGCCAGAACGGGGCGGGCAAGACGACGCTGGCCAAGCTGCTGTGCCGCCTGCACGACCCCCAGGGCGGGGCGGTGACGATCGACGGCGTCGACCTCCGCCGCCTCGACCTCGACGACTGGCGGACCCGCGTCACCGCGGTCTTCCAGGACTTCGTGCGGTTCGAGCTGCCGCTGCGGGACAACGTCGCCCCCGGGGGGGCGCCCGACGATGTGATCCTGGCGGCGCTGGCCGACGCGGGCGCTGCCGGGCTGGCCGACCTCGACACCCCGCTGGCCAAGGGCTACGAGGGCGGCACCGATCTGTCGGGCGGCCAGTGGCAGCGGGTGGCGCTGGCCCGGGCGCTGTGCGCGGTGCGCC
>DASRJM010000165.1:0-7191 GCA_035649475.1 Acidimicrobiales bacterium | reverse complement strand
GCCCAGGCGCTCGACACGGCGCGGGCCCGGATCCTGGCCGGCATGTGCGACGTGGCGCTCGTGGTCGGCGCCGACACGACGCCCAAAGGCTTCCTGGCGCCCAACGCCGGCGAGCGCCCCGACGACCCGGACTGGCTGCGGTTCCGGGTGCTCGGCATGACCAACCCGGCGTACTTCGCGCTCTACGCCCGCCGGCGCATGGACCTGCACGGCGCCACCGTCGAGGACTTCGCGGCGGTCAAGGTCAAGAACGCCCGCCACGGCCTCGCCAACCCCAATGCCCGCTACCGCAAGGCGGTGACGGCGGAGGACGTGGCCGCCTCGCCGGTGGTCGCCGACCCGCTGCGGCTGCTGGACATCTGCGCCACGTCGGACGGCGGCGCCGCGGTCGTGCTCACATCGGACGCTTTCGCCCGGTCCCGGGGACTGCGGGCCCTGCGGCTGCGGGCGGTGGCGACGGTGGCGCCGACGTTCCCCAACACCGTCATCGAGATGCCCAACTTCGCCACCGACTCGACGGCGGCGGTGGCGCCGGCGGACTTGACGTTCCGGGACTCGATCGCCCGCGCCGCCTACGAGGAGGCCGGGCTGGGGCCCGAGGACGTGTCGCTGGCCGAGGTCTACGACCTGTCCACGGCGCTGGAGCTCGACTGGTACGAGAACATCGGCCTCTGCAAGCCGGGCGACGCGGAGCACCTGCTGCGGGCGGGGGACACGGCGCTGGGCGGCCGGGTGCCGGTGAACCCGTCGGGGGGCCTGGCCTGCTTCGGCGAGGCGGTCCCGGCCCAGGCGCTGGCCCAGGTGTGCGAGGTGGCGTGGCAGCTCCGGGGCGAGGCGGAGGGCCGCCAGGTCGCGGGCGCCCGCGTCGGCCTCACCGCCAACCAGGGCCTGTTCGGCCACGGCTCGTCGGTCATCGTGTCGGTGTAGAGCGATTTGGCGGCGCTTACGCCGAGTTCTCGGCGCATGCGCCGCCAAATCACTCCAGCCACCGGCTCACGGCATCGACGACGCAGGCCGGCTCGTCCCGGCCCTCGACCTCGAGGGTCACCCGCATCACCGTTTGGACGCCGCCGGTCACCTCGGCGCACGAGACCAGCTCGGCGCGGCCCCGCACCCGGTCGCCCGCGGTCAGCCCGCCCGGGAACCGGACGGCGTCGGTGCCCACGTTGAGGCCGGCGGACGCGTCCACGGTCACGATCTCGGGCAGGACCCGGTTGGTTAGCGACAGCGCCAGGTAGGCGGGGACCGCGTCCCGCGACGTCGCCGCCGCGAAGCCGTCGACCATGGCCGGGGTGACCGTGAGCCACCCGCTGGTACCGAGGTCGGCGCCGGCGGCCGCCCGCAGGTGGTCGAGCGAGAGCGTCACGGGTGCTGCGAGCTCACGCTCACGACCTCGCCGGTCATGTACGTCGAGTAGTCGCTGGCCAGGAAGGCGATCACGGTGGCCACCTCCCACGGCTCGGCGGGGCGGCCGAACGCCTCCCGGCCGGCCAGCTCGTCCAGCAGCTCGTCGCTCGTGACCTTGGCCAGGAACGGGTGCATGGCCAGGCTGGGGGCAACCGCGTTGACCCGGACGCCGTGGGGCGCGGCCTCGATGGCCGCGCTGCGGGTCAGGGCCATGACCCCCGCCTTGGCCGCCGCGTAGTGGGCCTGGCCCGCCTGGGCCCGCCAGCCGAGGACCGAGGCGTTGTTGACGACGACACCGCTGCCCTGGGGGCACAGGAGCCGCAGCGCCGCCCGGGTGCAGCGGAACGCGCCGGTCAGCGTGACGTCCACGACCTTGTGCCACTGCTCGTCGGTCATGTCGACGAGGTCGGCGGTGCCGCCCAGCCCGGCGTTGTTCACGACCACGTCGATCCGGCCGTGGCGCTCGACCGCCGCCGCGAACAGGCCCTGCACCTGACCCTCGTCCGTGACGTCGCACGGCACGGCCAGCGAGGCGCCCAGCTCCTCGGCCGTCTCGGCCAGCCGGCGCTCGTGGGCGTCGCTGACCACCACCTCGGCGCCCTCCGCCAGCAGCCGCCGGGCGGTGGCCGAGCCGATCCCGGTCCCGGCCGCGGCGGTGACGACGGCGACCTTGCCCTCCAGCAGGCCGTGCCCGGGCGGCTCGACCGGCGGCTTCGGGGTGGGGGTCCCCGTCACCGCGGCAGCCCCAGCGCCCGCTCGCCGATGATGTTGCGCTGGATCTCGTTCGACCCCGCGTAGATCGTGTCGGCCCGGCTGAACAGGAACATGCGCACGAGAGCATCGACCTCCGGGTCGTGGACGAGGGCGGCGGCGCCGAGCACGTCCATCGCCAGCTCGCCGAGGCCGCGATGGAACGTGGCCCAGTACAGCTTGCCGATCAGCGCGTCCCGACCCAGCGTGCCGGACTCCGACCCGGCCAGCGTGCGGAGGGCGTTGAGCCGCATGATCTCCAGCCCGATGTGGGCGTCCGCCAGCCGCTGGCGCATCACCGGGTCGCCGGCCACGCCGCTGCGGCGGGCGAGGTCCGTGACGGCCGCCAGCTCGTTGCGGAAGTTGAGCTGCTGGCCCAGCGTCGACGCCCCCCGCTCGAACGCCAGCGTGCCCATGGCGACGGACCAGCCCCGGCCCTCGCCCCCCACGACGTTGGCGGCGTCGGTGCGGGCACCGCCGAAGAACACCTCGTTGAACTCGCTGTCGCCGGTCATCTGCACGATGGGCCGGACCTCGATGAAGTCCTGGCCCATCGGCACCAGCAGGTAGGAGAGGCCGTCGTGCTTGGAGGTGCCGGCAGCCGGCGGCGAGGTCCGTGCCAGCACGAAGCACCAGTGGGCCCAGTGGGCCAGCGAGGTCCACACCTTCTGCCCGTCGATGCGCCACTCGGTGCCGTCGGCGGACAGGGTGGCCCGGGTGGCGACGTTGGCCAGGTCGCTGCCCGCGTTCGGCTCGGAGTACCCCTGGCACCACAGCTCGTCCCCGCGGACGATCGGCGGCAGGAACCGGGCCTGCTGCTCGGGCGAGCCGAAGGCGATCACGGTCGGGCCGAGCAGTGTCTCGCCGATGTGGCCGAGCCGGCCGGGCGCCTTGGCCCGGGCGTACTCCTCGTGGTAGATGACGTGGCGCCGGAGCGAGAGGCCGCGGCCGCCGTGCTCCTTGGGCCAGCCGACGCAGGTCCACCCGTGGGCCCCGAGATGCTGCTCCCACGCCAGCCGCTCGTCGAACAGCGCGTGCTCGTCGCCCGGCCCGCCTCGCCCCCGTACGGCGACGAAGTCCCCGGCGAGGGCGTCCTCGAGGAAGCTGCGCACCTCGTCGCGGAAGCTCCGGTCGTCCGCGCTCTCCCGCAGGTCCACGGCGGGGGACCTTATCTGACGGAGCGTCAGATATCAGGCGCCGTCGTCGCCGCCGGGTTGCCACAGGGAGGCGGCGTAGCCGCGCTCGAGGTCCTCGTCGATCAGGTCGAGCGGAACGTCGCCGATGTCGATGTGGCCGCTCCAGATGGCCGACGCTCGGGGGCGGTCCTCGGGGGAGGGCCACGTGTCCGGCTCCCACAGGCCGGAGCGGCGGAAGGCCTTGGCGCAGTGGAGGTACACCTCGTCGACGTCCACGCCCAGCGCCACCCTGGGATCGACGCCCTCGCACCGGCACGCGTCCAGCACGGCGGCGTCGGTCGTGAGCGACGCCCGGCCGTTGACCCGCAGCGTCTCGAAAATGCCGGGGATCAGGAACAGAAGCCCGACCTGCGGGTTGGCGACGATGTTCTCGAACGTGTCCAGCCGGCGGTTGCCGGCCAGGTCGCCGATCGCCAGCCGGCGGTCGTCGAGCACCGCTGCGAAGCCGGGCGGGCCACCCCGGGGCGAGGCGTCGCCGCCCCGCGGCTCCGAACCGATCGGCGAGGGCGGCGTACGCTGCCGCGGGTGACCGACCGCGTCCCCTACCTGACCAGCCGGCTCCAGGGGTTCGGCACGACGATCTTCGCCGAGATGTCGGCGCTGGCGACCCGCACCGGGGCCGTCAACCTCGGGCAGGGCTTCCCCGACTACGAGGGCCCGCCCGAGGTGCTCGACGCCGCCGTGGCCGCCATCCGGGACGGCCAGAACCAGTACCCGCCCGGCCGGGGCGTCCCCGCGCTGCGGGAGGCCGTCGCCCGCCACCAGCAGCGGTTCTGGGCGCTGGCCTACGATCCCGACACCGAGGTCCTGGTCACCGCCGGTGCCACCGAGGCCATCGCCGCCGCCTGCCTGGCGCTGTGCGAGCCGGGCGACGAGGTCGTGGTGCTGGAGCCGACGTACGACAGTTACCAGGCGTCGATCGCCATGTCCGGCGCCCGGCCGGTGTTCGTCCGGCTGGATCCGCCCGGCTACCGCCTTGACGCCGCAGGGCTGGCGGCCGCCGTCACGCCCCGCACCCGGCTGCTGCTGATCAACTCGCCCCACAATCCGACCGGCACGGTCCTCGACCGGGGCGAGCTGGCCGCGGTGGCCGCGGTCGCCATCGAGCACGACCTGGTGGTCGTCACCGACGAGGTGTACGAGCACCTGACCTTCGACGGCGCCGAGCACGTCCCGCTGGCCGCGCTGCCCGGCATGCGGGACCGCACGGTCACGATCTCGTCCGGCGGGAAGACGTTCAACACCACAGGCTGGAAGATCGGCTGGGTGTGCGCGCCGCCGGCGCTCGTCACCGCGGTCACCACCGCCAAGCAGTTCCTGACCTACGTGAACGGCGGCCCGTTCCAGCCGGCCATCGCCGCCGGCCTCGACCTGCCCGACGCCTACTTCCGGGACCTGGCGGCCGGCCTCGCCGCCCAGCGGGACCTGCTGTGCGCCGGGCTGGAGTCCGCCGGCTTCGGCGTGTTCCGCCCCCAGGGCACCTACTTCGTGACCGTGGACATCCGGGCGCTGCGGCCCGACGGCGACGGCATGGCGTTCTGCCGCGAGCTGCCCGAGCGGTGCGGCGTGGTGGCGGTCCCCAACCAGGTCTTCTACGCGGACCCGGCCGCCGGGCGGCACCTGGTGCGGTTCAGCTTCGCCAAGCGCCCGGCCGTGCTGGAGGAGGCCGTGGCCCGACTCGGCAAGCTGGGGTCATGAGGCTCGCCGTCGTCCAGCACGACATCTTCTGGGAGGACCGGGAGGCCACCTACGGGCATCTCGCCCCCCAGGTGGCGGCCGCCGCCGGCGCGGGCGCCCGGCTGGTGCTGCTGTCGGAGACGTTCGCCACCGGGTTCTCCATGCGCACAGAGGTCACCGCCGAGCCCCAGGACGGCCCGTCGTCCCAGTGGCTGGCCGCCCAGGCCAAGGAGCACGACGTGTGGGTCGGCGGGTCGGTGCCCGAGGTGACGGCCGACGGCGAGCAGCCGTACAACACGTTCGTCCTCGCCGGGCCGGACGGAACGCAGCACCGCTACCGCAAGATCCACCGGTTCGGCTACGGCGGCGAGGACCGGAAGTTCTCGGCCGGCTCCGATCACGTGACCGTGGAGGTCGAGGGCGTCCGGCTCAGCCTGTTCGTCTGCTACGACCTGCGCTTCGCCGACGAGTGGTGGGCGGTGGCGCCCGCCACCGACGCCTACCTGTGCGTCGCCAACTGGCCCGCGGCCCGCCGCCACCACTGGCGGGCGCTGCTGGTCGCTCGGGCGGTCGAGAACCAGGCCTACGTCGTCGCCTGCAACCGGGTGGGGCGGGGCGGCAAGCTCGAGTACGCGGGCGACAGCATGGTCGTCGACCCGATGGGCGAGGTGCTTGCGTCGGCTGCGGGCGACGAGGCCCTGCTGGTCACCGACGTCGACCCTGCCCGCGTCGCCGCGGTCCGGGAGGAGTTCCCGTTCCTGGCCGACCGGCGCTGAGCACCTGGACCTAGAGGTTCGACTTCAGGAAGGCGATGTCGTCCTTGCGGCCGTCGTCGGCGGTCTCGCAGATGACGGGTGCCTTGGCGGTGTTGACGACCGCGACCAGCAGCTCGGGGTCGATCGTGCCGGTGCCGATATTGGCGTGGCGGTCGCGCCCGGAGCCGTGCTCGTCCTTGGAGTCGTTGCAGTGGACCAGGTCGATGCGCCCGGTGATGCCGAGGATGCGCTCGACCGCGTCGATGAGCGCCTCGCCGGCGGCCCAGGCGTGGCAGGTGTCGAGGCAGAACCCGATGCCGGTGTCGCCGATGTGGTCCCACAGGCCGGCGATCGTGTCGAAGTGGCGGGCCATGGCGTGGTCGCCACCCGCGGTGTTCTCCAGGTAGACCGGCACGTCGGTCTCGATCGTGTCGATGCCCTTGCGCCAGCGGAGGAAGCCGGCGCCGGGCTCGTCGTCCTCGGTGACGTGGCCGCCGTGGACGATGACCGCGGTGGCACCGATCTCGGCGGCGCCGTCGCAGGTCTGCTGGAGGATCTTGCGGGAGGGGATGCGGATCTTGTTGTTGGGCGACGCCAGGTTCACCAGGTAGGGCGCGTGCACGTAGATCGGCAGGTTCGAGGCCCTCAGGGCCTCGGCGTCCTCCCGGGGCTTGGGCTTGCGCCAGCTCTGGGGGTCGCCGAGGAAGATCTGCACCACGTCGGCGTCCTCGGCGGCGGCCGTGCCGAGCGGGTCGGTCGAGGATATGTGGGAGCCGATGAGCACGACTCCACCCTACGCCCTGGCTTGCCCGGACCGCTTCATACCCCGCTAGGGTATGTCACGTGCATGGCTACGCGATGACCAAGGACGACTATCTCAAGCGCCTGCGCCGCATCGAGGGCCAGGTCCGGGGTTTGCAGCGCATGATCGAGGAGGACACGTACTGCATCGACGTCCTCACCCAGATCTCGGCCGTGACCAGCGCCCTGCAGAGCGTGGCCGTGGGCCTCCTCGACGAGCACCTGCACCACTGCGTGTCCGACGCCGTGGCCTCCGGTGCCCCCGACGCCGCGGAGAAGGTGACCGAAGCGACGCGGGCGATCGAACGCCTGGTCAAGAGCTAGTGACGACGACGGACCTGCCCATCGCGGGCATGACCTGCGGCGCGTGCGCGGCCAAGATCGAGCGGGCGCTGAACGGGATCGGCGGGGTGGACGCCACGGTCAACTACGCCACCCAGCGGGCCCGCGTGACCCACGACTCCGCGCTCGTCGACCGGCAGGCCCTGGTGGCGGCGGTCGAGGGGCTGGGGTACAGGGTCGGTCGTGAACCGGATGTGGCGGCGCATACGCCGCATATCCGGCGTATGCGCCGCCAAATCGCCTCGGACCCCCTCCGGGACCGG
>DASRJM010000164.1:0-96360 GCA_035649475.1 Acidimicrobiales bacterium | reverse complement strand
GAGGGGGCCCTCGCCCGACTCCTGCGACCAGACGGCGCCGTCGACCCGCATCCCACCGGCCTACTCGACCCCGACCACCCGGAGCACGTCGGTCGTGCGGCTCCCGGGGCCCGGGGCGCCGGCCAGCACCGCGATCGTGTCGCCGTGGTGGACCATCCCCCGCTGCACCGCGGCCTCCACCACACACCACACCATCTCGTCGATCGTCTCGTACTCCTCCACCACCAGCGGCTCCACGCCCCACGACAGGGCGAGCTGGCGGGCGGTCGCCGGCGACGGGCTGGCGCCGATCAGCCGGCTCCGGGGCCGCAGCGCGGCCATCGCCCGGGCGGTGGGGCCGGCCCGGGTACAGCACACGATGGCGGCGAGGTTCAGCTCCTCCGCAGCCCGCAGCGCGGCGTGGGCCATCGCCACCGTGACCGCCATGGCGGACGGCGCCCGCCGCCGCACCAGCCTTCGCTCGTCGTGGCCGTGGTGGTCGTCGAACTGCTCGGCCCGGGCGGCGATGCGGGCCATCGTGCGCACGGTCAGCGCCGGGTGCAGGCCGATGGCGGTCTCCCCCGACAGCATCAGCGCGTCGGTGCCGTCCACCACCGCGTTGGCCACGTCGGTGGCCTCGGCCCGGGTCGGCGTCGGGGCGCTGATCATGGACTCCAGCATCTGGGTGGCGGTCACCACTGGCAGGCCCCGGGCGCCGCAGGCGCGGATGATGCGCTTCTGGAGGTGGGGCACGTCCTCGATCGGGACGTCGATGCCGAGATCGCCACGTGCCACCATGACGCCGTCGGCCGCGGCGATCAGCTCGTCGAGGTGGTCGACGGCCGCCCGGGTCTCGATCTTGGCCATCAGCCGCGGCCCGTCCGGCCCCAGCGCCGCCCGAACCCGGGCCAGCTCCTCGGGGGTGCGCACCAACGACATCGCCACCCAGTCGGCGTGGCGGGCCACCTCGTCGATCAGCCGCAGGTCGTCCTCGGTGGGGACCGGCGGCAGCCACCGGTCCGACGGCAGGTGGGCACCGGGCCGGCCCTGGATGCGGCCGCCGCTCTGGACCGCCGCCCGGACCTCCGACCCGCTCACCGCCACCACCGCCAGGGTCACGGTGCCGTCGCCCAGGACCACGCTGTCGCCCGGCGACACGACCTCGGCCAGGCGCTCCTCGTCGACCGTGATGCGGGACGCGTCGCTCGGGCCCTCGCCGGCGACGAGCGTGACCTCGTCGCCCTCGGCCAGGAACGCTCCGCCGTCGGGGAACGGGCCGGTGCGGACCTTGGGGCCCGGCAGGTCGGCGAGCACGCCCACGGTGCGGCCGCAGCGCTCGGCCATGGCGCGCACCAGGTCGATGCGGTCCCGGTGCTCCTCGGCCGAGCCGTGGGCCAGGCCGAGGCGGACGATGTCGACGCCCGAGTTCAGGAGGTCGGCCAGGACCTCCGGCGGGTCGGACGCGGGCCCGAGGGTGGCGACGATCTTGGTGCGACGCATCGGCACGGTTCCGCCTCGCGGTTCCGGGGTGGTGGGGAGGCGCCGCTAGTCGACCCGGCGCCGCAGGGGGTGGGCATCGGGCACCTCGATCAGCGCGATCCGCACGCCGTCGGGGTCGGCGACCCAACACTCGCGCAGCCCCCACGGTTCGTCGACCGGCGGCGACAGGATTTCCACGCCGGCGGTGGCCAGGCGCTCGTGCTCCGCGTCGACCGACGGGACCTGGAGCCACAGCGCGGCCCCGTTGCCGGACACGGGGCTGCCCCCGCTGACCAGCTCCAGGAACCCGCCGCCGAGGAAGAACACGACGCCGGTGACCCGCCCGCCGTGGCCGTACTCGCGGTAGATCGACAGCCCCAGCACGTCCCGGTACCAGGCCAGGCCGGCGCCGAAGTCGGACGGTCGGACCAGCACCCGGCTCGAGAGGACGTCCACGGCGCGTCACGGTAGCGACCGAGCGTAGGGTGCCGGGGTCCCATGGAACTGCTGCTCGTGCGCCACGCCCGCCCCCTCCGGGTCGAGAGCCTGGACGGACCGGCCGACCCGCCCCTGTCGCCGCTCGGCGAGCGCCAGGCCGCAGCCCTGGCCGCGTGGCTGGCCGACCCCGCGTCCGGGCGGATCGACGCGGTCTACACCAGCCCGCTGCGCCGGGCGGCGGAGACGGCGGCCCCGCTGGCCGAGGCGCTCGGCCTGGAGGCCCGGCCCGAGGCCGCGCTGGCGGAGTACGACGCGGAGGCGCTCGCCTACATCCCCATCGAGGAGCTGCAGGCGGCCGGCGACCCCCGCTGGAAGGAGCTTCCGCCCGACATCGAGGGGTTCCAGGCCCGGGTCATGGCCGGCGTCGACCGCCTGTGCGCCGCCCACGCTGCCCAGCGGGTGGTGCTGGTCTGCCACGGCGGGGTGATCAACGTGATCGTGTCGTCGGTGCTGGGGCTCGGCGCCTCGATGCTGTTCCTGCCCGGCTACACGGCCGTGAGCCGGGTCCTGGTGGCGTCGTCAGGGCCGCGGTCTCTGGCCTCGCTCAACGAGCTGGCCCACCTCCGGGTGGCGGGGGTGCCGCTGGTGGAGCTGTAGCGCCGAGGACCAGCGGTCCGTCCAGCATGTGCTCGAAGGCGTCCAGCATGGCCAGGTACTCGGCGTCGCGATCGGGGTGCGCCATCAGGGTCAGGCCGGAGCCGAACACGTCCAGCAGCGCCTTCGCTCCGGCCGCGTCGATCCCGGGCCCCAGCTGCCCCGCCTCGACGGCGTCGGCGACGATCGCCTCGTGGGCGCCGCCCGACGTGAGCACGCCGGCGGGCACGGTGATGCGCAGCCCCGGGGTCCGGGACGCCTCCAGCACCGCCAGGCTGACGAAGGCGACCAGGCTCGGGTCCTCCTTGTACAGGGTGCGGTACATGTCCACGTAGCCGTGCAGGCGGGACAGCGCGTCGTCGTACACGAAAACCTGCGCGTCGAGGGCGAGCATGAAGCGCTCGTAGGCCCGCTCGGCGGCGGCCGCGAACAGCTCGGGCTTGGAGTCGACGTAGTGGTAGAGGGCGCGGGCGGTGACGTCGGCGGCCGTCGCGATGTCGGTCATCGACGTGTTGGCGAAGCCACCCCGGCTGAAGCACACCCGCGCCGCGCGCAGGATGCGGTCGTAGGTCTCCTCCCGGCGGCGCGCCGGTGGCCGTCCCCGCCGTCGCGGCGGGGGCGAGCCCGTGCTCGCGGACATGCTGCAAACATACGCGCCTCGGAGCGTGAGGGTGCGGCTACGAGCGCGGCACCTGGTGCCAGGGCAGGTCCTTGTCGACCCGAATGTCGCCCGGCAGCCCCAGCACCCGCTCGCCGAGGATGTTCTTCATGATCTCGGTGGTGCCGCCCTCGATGGAGTTCGCCCGCGAGCGCAGGAAGGCCTGCGGCGCCGACGCCCACAGCGCCGTGGTCTGCGGCCGGGACATCGGATAGCCGGCGGGGAACAGCATCCCCTCGGCGCCCAGCAGGTCGACCGCGCACGAGCTGAGCTCCTTGTGCAGCTCGGCCATGGCGAGCTTGCCGATCGAGCCCTCGGGGCCCGGCGTCCCCTGGGCCCTCAGCTGGCTGGCCCGGATGTTGGTGAGCCGCAGCACCTCGGCCCGGATCCACAGCTTCATGACCTCGTCGCGGACCGCGGCGCCGTGGGGACCGGTGCGGGCGTAGACCTTCATCAGCTCACCGATGAACCCGCTGCCCCGGGGCGGGATCTGCCCGCCGATGGCGACCCGCTCGTTCATGAGGGTCGTGAGCGACACCCGCCAGCCCTCACCGACCTCGCCGAGGCGCTCGGCGTCGGGGATGCGGGCGTCGGTGAAGTACACCTCGTTGAACTCGGCCTCGCCGGTGATCTGGAACAGGGGCCGGACCTCGACGCCGGGGCCGTGCATGTCGACGACGAAGTAGGTCAGCCCCTTGTGCTTGGGGGCCTCGGGATCGGTGCGGGCTACGAGCATCCCCCACCGGGCGACGTGGGCCAGCGTGGTCCACACCTTCTGGCCGTTGACCACCCACTCCTCGCCGTCGCGGACCGCCCGGGTGGACAGGCCGGCTACATCGGACCCGGCGCCCGGCTCGGAGAAGAGCTGGCACCAGATCTCCTCGTTGGTGAAGAGCGGGCGCAGGTAGCGCCGCTTCTGCTCGTCGCTGCCGTGGGTGACGATCGTCGGGGCGCCCATGCCGTGGCCGATGGGATTGAGGCCCGCGGCCCGGGGGGCGCCGGCCCGGCCCAGGCGCTCGTTGACCACCTTCTGGAGCTTGGGCGACAGGCCCAGGCCGCCGTGGCCCTCGGGGAAGTGGACCCAGGCCAGGCCACGGTCGAACTGGGCGCCGAGGAAGGCGGTCGGCTCGGTCGCCGCGGGTGGGTGCTCGGCCAGGAGGTCGTCGCACATGGCGCGGAGGCTGGCGTCGTCGGTAGCGACGTCGGTGGGGCGCGTGTCGGCTGCCGTCATGGCCGCCCACCGTACTTGACCGCCCGGTCAAGCGACGAGCCCGGGGTCCCGCTCCGCGCCGTCGAGGGCCCACGCCAGCGCAGCTCCGGGAACGCGCCCTCGGCGAACCCGAGCGCCCGGTAGATCGGCTCGCCGTGGGCCGTGGCGTGGAGATCGACCTTGTCGATGCCCTGGTCCCGGAACCAGTGGAGCAGGCCGGCCACGATGGCGGTGGCGAGGCCCCGGCCCTGCCACGCGGCCTCGGTCACCATCGAGGCGATGTAGCCGTAGCGGCCGTCCGGCGTGCGGGGGCCGGGGAGCCGGCGGGTCACCGTGCCGACCCCGCAGGCCACCAGCCGGCCGGGCACGATCGGGTCGTCGACGACCAGCGCGCCGGCGTCGCCCGTCGCCAGCGCGTCGTGGAGGAACGCGGTGCAGGCGTCACGCCAGGTCGGCTCGGGTGGCTCGCCCAGCTCGCCCAGCATGCCCATCATCAGGGCCCGCAGCCGGACCAGCTCGTCGACGTCCGCGGTCGTGGCCAACCGGGGGGCGCGCGTCTCGGCTGCCATCGCGCTCAGTTGAGCTTGGCCCGCATGGCCCGGGCCGCGAAACGGTCCCGGTCGCCGCCCACGCCCTCCTCGGCGATGGCGTCGAGCTCGAGCGCCGCGGCGTCGAAGCGCCCGTTGGCCGCCAGCATCGCGGCCAGACGGCGCCGCTCGGCCACCGTCGCCCCGGGGACGAGCACCCGCAGGCACTGGGCCCACAGCGCGCCCGCCCGGTCGCCACGGCCGACGAACGAGCGCTGGAGGTTGGTCAGCATGCGGGCCAGCACGGCGCGGGGACCGACCGGCGCCAGGAAGCGGTCCTCGAAGGGGGCCTTGGCGCCGTGCACGGTCCGGAACAGGAGCTCGCACCCGTGGCGGTCGAGCAAGGCCTGGTGGAACGGATCGACGAACCGGCCGGGCTCCTCGGGCGCCTTGACCAGGAAGTGGCCGGGCATCCCGACTCCCTCCAGCGGGACGCCGACCCGCCGACCCACCTCGATCATCACCACCGAGAGCGTGATCGGGATGCCCCGCCGGCGGTCGAGCACGACGTCGAGCAGCGAGTTGGCCGGGCTGGCGTAGTCGTCCGTGTCGCCCCGGAAGTCGAGCACGTCGAACATGTGGCGCGCCACGGCGTCGACGCCCCCGTGCGGGCACCCCTCGCCGAGGTCGTCGAGGCGGGCGAGCTGGTCGTCGACGTCGAGGTCGCGGTGGGCGTGGGCGGCGATCAGCAGCGCACCCAGGTCCAGCCGGCATCGCCCCTCCGGGCCGCGCACCAGCTCGGCGAACCGGTCGGTGATGTCCACTCCCCTGCACGCTACCGGCGGCTCGCGGTCGCGCCGACCGCCCCGCTAGCGTGCCTGGCCATGTTCCCCGGCGCCTTCGTCCAGGAGACCCCCGACAAGCCCGCGGTGATCATGGGCACCAGCGGCGAGGTGGTCACCTACCGCGACCTCGACGCCGCCGCCAACCAGGTGTCGCACCTGTTCCGCTCGCTCGGGCTCCAGCCCGGCGACCATGTGGCGTTCTGCCTGGAGAACCACCCGCGGTACTTCGCCCTGGCCTGGGGTGCCCACTACGCCGGCCTCTACTACACGGCCATGAGCTCCCGGCTCACGACCGACGAGATGGCCTACATCATCCAGGACTGCGGGGCTCGGGCGTTCGTCACGTCCGCCTACAAGCGGGACCAGGCGGCCGAGCTGGTCGGCCGCCTCCGGGGCGACGTGGCGCTGTACATGATGGACGGGGCGATCGAGGGCTACACGCCGTGGGAGGAGGCGCTGGCCGGCCAGCCCGACACCCCGCTCGACGAGACCCGGGCCGAGGGCCGCGACATGCTCTACTCGTCCGGCACCACCGGGCGCCCGAAGGGCGTGCAGTTCCCGCTGCCCGACGCCCCGCTCGGCACGGCCGACGCGCTGTACATGTTGGCCGCCGGCCTGTTCGGCGCCACCGCGGACTCGGTCTACCTCTCCCCCGCCCCGCTGTACCACGCGGCGCCGCTGCGGTTCTGCATGGCGTTCCACCGGGTCGGGGCCACCGTCGTCGTGATGGAGCACTTCGACGCCGCCGAGGCGCTCGCCCTGATCGAGAAGTACGGGGTGACCCACAGCCAGTGGGTGCCCACCATGTTCATCCGCATGCTGAAGCTGCCCGAGGAGCAGCGGCGGGGCTACGACGTGTCGTCGCTCCAGGTCGCGATCCACGCGGCGGCGCCGTGCCCGGTGGCGGTCAAGCAGCAGATGATCGAGTGGTGGGGCCCGGTCATCCACGAGTACTACGCCGGCACCGAGGGCAACGGCTTCGTCTACTGCACGAGCGAGCAGTGGCTGGCGCACCCGGGCACCGTGGGCACGTCGATCATGGGCGAGGTCCACATCGTCGACGAGGCCGGCGACGAACGGCCGACCGGCGAGATCGGCACCGTCTACTTCGGCGGGGGGACCGACTTCGCCTACCACAACGACCCGGACAAGACGGCGTCGGCCCACGACTCCCGGGGCCGGGGCTGGTCGACGCTCGGGGACGTGGGCTACCTGGACGCCGACGGCTTCCTGTACCTCACCGACCGCAAGGCCCACATGATCATCACCGGCGGCGTGAACGTGTACCCGCAGGAGGCGGAGAACGTCCTGGCCGTGCACCCGAAGGTGGCGGACGTGGCCGTCCTCGGCGTCCCCAACGAGGACTTCGGCGAGGAGGTCAAGGCGGTCGTGGAGCCGGTGTCGATGGACGACGCGGGCCCCGGGCTCGAGCGCGAGCTGATCGCCTACTGCCGCGAGCACCTGGCCGACGTGAAGTGCCCGCGGTCGGTCGACTTCCGGGCCGAGCTGCCCCGCCACCCCACCGGCAAGCTCTACAAGCGGCTGCTCAAGGACGAGTACTGGGCCGGCCACGAGAGCCGGATCGTCTGACCACCGGGCTCACTCCGGCGGGTCGGTGATCGGGGTGCGGCCGGAGAAGCCGTCCTCCGGCCAATGCCACCAGGTGACCGTGTCTTCGCCTGCCAACCAGCACAGCCAGTAGATCCGGCCGCTCGGGGACCGGGCCGGGAAGTCGATCAGCCCGCGGGCGATGTCCCGTAGGACCACGCCCTCGGCCGCCAGTTCGTCGACGCAGGACTGGATCGGCGCGGGGTCCGCGGGCACCAGGCCGTGGCCGTTCTGGCGGACGAGCTTGGCCCGTCGGGTGGCCTGCGCGCGGTAGTCGGTCCAGTTGGCCTGGGCCCGGGCCACCACCTCGGCCACCCAGCCGAGCGCAGCGTTGGCCTCGTCGACGGTCCAGACGCGGACCTCGCCGGCGCTGGCGCCGGCGTCCCCCTCGTCGTCAGCCACTCCCGCAGCGTGCCCCGCCGCGCGTGACGAAGCCAATTTCCCCGTCACACTGCCGCGCAACGTGGTAGTAGCACCACGATCGCCGAATCTCTGGCACAATGACCCTGCGCGGTGCGTGCGACTCAGGACGTGGGGAGCTATTGAACCAACGCAAGAATGCTGCGTTCTTGCTGACCTAGCTGTCGGTATGCTCTGTCGACGGGGCTGGGGGAGCCGGGGCAGGGGGGAACCATGAAGCGCGTCCCGATCAGGATCAAACTCGCGGCGGCGCTGGCGGTGCCGCTGCTCGGCCTGTGCCTCATCACCGCGATCGAGGTGGTGGACACCTCCCGGGACGTCCAGCGGGTCCACGACCAGACCGAGCTGGCCCGCGCCTCGATCGGTCCCGCCGGCGTCCTGACCGAGATCCAGGACGAGCGGACCTGGACGGTGACCGAGCTCATTGGCGCGGACGCACTCATCGGCGTTCCCGTGACCGACTACGACGCCGCCTGGAGCGAGACCGATCAGGCCATCGCCGCATTCCGTGACACCGTGGCCGGCTCCAACGAGACCGTCCGGAACGCCTACCGCCCCGCCCTCGACAACCTGTCCCAGCTCCAGGAGATCCGGGGTTCGGTCGAGGCCAACGCCGAGCCCCGCGGCCTCAACCAAGTCCCCTTCGCCGACGAGGTGTTCACCTCCTACGGCGAGCTGATCGAGCCGTTCTTCGACGCCACGGCGCGCGTCGCCATCGCGGTCGACGACGGCGAGCTCCGCCAGTGGACGACGCTCGTGGGCCTGGCGTCACAGCAGGTCGAGGGCCTCGCCAACCTGTCCCGCCGGCTCGCTCTCGACAGCAGCCTCGGTGACGGCATCAACGCGCCGGCCGAGATCGCGGCCGCGTCCCGGCTGCGCGACGACTTCGAGTCGGTCAACCAGGAGCTCCTCCAGGCCCCCGAGCCCTACGCCTCCGTGGTGGACGCCAGCTTCGACCACGAGCTGGTCGACAGCTTCGGCGCCAGCCTCGACACCGCCCTCGCCGGCCAGCAGGTGTCCTTCGACGCCCTGCTCGACAGCCTCAACGTGCCGCCGACCGAGGGCTACATGGGCCTGCGCGACCAGCTGGCCTCCGGGCTCAACGCCCGGGCCGACGAGCTGAACAACGAGGCCGCCTCCCGGGAGCGCCTCTACATCGGCCTCGCGGTCGCCACGCTCACCGCGGCGCTGGCGCTGACGTGGCTGGTGTCCCGGTCGATAACCCGGCCGCTGCGGTCGCTGACCCGACAGGCCACCGACATGGCCGAGCGTCGGCTGCCCAACGCGGTCAGCCAGATCCTGGACACTCCGCCGGGCGAGGACGTGTCGGTCCCCCACGTGGCGCCGGTCGCCGTGCAGACCCGCGACGAGGTGGCCGACGTGGCCGCGGCGCTCAACACCGTGCAGGACACCGCGCTCGACCTGGCCATCGAGCAGGCGGTGCTGCGACGCAACATCGCCGACAGCTTCGTCAACCTCGGCCGGCGCAACCAGAACCTGCTCGGACGACAGCTCGACTTCATCACCGAGCTGGAGAGCAACGAGACCGACCCCCAGACGCTCTCCGACCTGTTCCGCCTCGATCACCTGGCCACCCGCATGCGGCGCAACGCGGAGTCGCTGCTCGTGCTCGCCGGCTTCGACCCGCCGCGGAGGTGGGCTGCGCCGGTGCGGCTCAGCGACGTCATCCGGGCCGCGCTGGGCGAGGTCGAGGAATACCACCGGGTCAACGTCCGCGACGTCGAGCCGGCCACCATCCTCGGCTCGGCGGCCGCCGACCTCGCCCACCTGATGGCCGAGCTGGTGGAGAACTCGCTCGTGTTCTCGCCGCCCGACCAGCACGTCGACATCCGGGGGCGCCAGCACCGCCAGGACGGGCCCACCGCGGGCGCCTACGTGCTGGCGATCATCGACGCCGGCCTCGGCATGCCCGAGAGCGACCTCAAGGCGGCCAACCGCCGGCTGGCCGGCACCGAGAGCTTCACCATCGCCCCGTCCAAGTACCTGGGCCACTACGTGGCCGGCAACCTGGCCGCCCGCCACGGCATCCGGGTCGCCCTCGACCACTCGCCGGGCAACGGCGTGACCGCCACCGTCACGGTCCCGCCCGACCTGCTCACCACCGATCCGGTGACCAGCGCACCGGTCACGCCGCCCGACGGGCAGCGGGCCGTGCGCCTGGTCCCCGGCATCGAGCTCCCCGTACCGGGGCCCGGCGGCCGTCCGGCCGCGACCCCACCGCCGGCGGCCGCCGCCGCAGCGGCGGCCGCGGCCACCGGGCCCCCGGGCGCAGGGACCCCGCCGATCTGGCCCCGCACGCTGCCGCCGATGCCGATGGAAGGCGCCGAGGCCGCCGGGATCCGTAGCCCCGGGCCAGGGTCGCCCCCGCCGGCGCCGCCGCTCGACCGGCCACCGTTGCGCCCACCGCTGTCGCCGTTGGAGGCGGAGGCGAGCCTGCTCGCCTCGCTCCCCCGCTACGCCCCGCGCCGCGGGCGAGCGGGCGGCCCGAAGCCGAGGGGCGCCGGCGCGGCACCGCCACGGGCCACGCCGCCGGCGTCGCCGACTCCGCCGCTGGCGCCGGCGTTCCGACCGCCGACCATCGACGTGGCGGGCGATGCCGGCCGTTCCCGCCCGCCGGCCGACATCCCGCTCACCCACCGGGTGGCGGGGGCCCAGCTGCCGACCACCGACGTGGTCCAGATACACGACCAGCGGAGCCGGGCTGCGGGCCCGGCGGCCGCGTCCGGCGCGTCGACGCCGGCCGGTGGGGGGCCTGTGCCGTCAGCGGCCGCGTACTCGGCCGCCACGAACGTCCACACGCTGCTGACCACATTCACGGCCGGGGTCCAGCGGGGCCTGGAGGAGACGCGGCGCCGCAAGGCGGCCGCGGCCGCGGGCGGCAACGGCCACCGCGGGGCCGGCTAGCGCGTCAGCTCAGCACCACCAGCCGCGGCTCGGTCATCTCCCGCACCGCGTAGTGCGGCCCCTCACGAGTGTTGCCGCTGTCGCGCACGCCGCCGTACGGCTGCTGGTCGGCCCGCCAGGTCGGCACCTCGTTGACGAGGACGCCGCCGAAGTCGAGCCGGCGGGCCGCGTCCAGGGCGACGTCGAGGCGGGCCGTGAAGATGCCGGCCTGCAGCCCGTAGCGGGTGTCGTTGGCAATCGCGATGGCCTCGTCCACCGTGTCGTACGCGGCCACCGCCAGCACCGGCCCGAACACCTCGTCGCGGCACACCCGCATGTCGGACGTGACACCGGTGAGCACGGTGGGACGCAGCACCCCGTCCTCGGTGGTGTCGCCACCCACCGCCACCTTGGCGCCGGCCCCGACCGCCTCGTCGATCCACTCCTTGACCCGCTCGGTGTCGCCCCGGGAGATGAGCGCCGACACGTCGGTGTCCTCGTCCAGCGGCGGCCCGACCACCAGCGAGCCGACCGCCTCGACGAGCTCGGCCACGACGTCGTCGTGGATGGAGCGCTGCACGAGCACGCGTTGGGCCGAGATGCAGGACTGGCCGGCGTGGGAGAACCCGGCCACCTTGAGCTTGGCCACCGCGGTCCGCCAGTCGCCGTCGGCCTCCAGGATCACCGGGCTGTTGTTGCCCAGCTCCAGGCTGACCTTCTTGCGGGGCGCGTTCTGGCGGATCGACCAGCCGACCGGAGGGCTGCCGGTGAACGAGATCATGGCCACGTCGTCATGGGCCACGAGCGGGTCGCCGACCGCGCTCCCCGACCCGGTCACGACGTTGAGCCGGCCCGGGGGCAGGCCGCACTCGTCGAGCAGCAGCCAGGCCAGGCGGAGCGCCGACAGCGGCGTCTGGCTGGCCGGCTTCAGCACGACGGGGCAGCCGGCGGCGACGGCCGGCGCCACCTTGTGGGCCACCAGGTTGAGCGGGAAGTTGAACGGGCTGATGGCCCCGACGACCCCGATCGGCAGCCGCAGGGTGAACCCGAGCTTGCCGTCGCCCGGCGCGGCGGCGTCGAGCGGCACCATGTCGCCGGCCAGCGTGCGGGCTTCGGCCGCGCTGAACCGGAACGTGTCGACGGCCCGGGCCGCCTCCACCCGGGCGGTCTTGAGCGGCTTGGCGGCCTCGGCCGCGATCGTGCGGGCGAAGTCCTCCTGGCGCTCCGCCAGCAGCACCGCGGCCCGGTCCAGCACCGCGGCCCGGGCGTGGGCCGGGAGCGGCTCGGCCAGCGCGGCGGTCGCCGCGGCCACCGCCCGGTCGACGTGGCCGGCGTCGCAGGCCGGGACCCGGCCCACCTCGCTGCCGTCGTAGGGCGAGGTCACGACGATCTCGTCCGCGGTCGTGACCCGGTCGGATCCGATGGGAACGGCGGTCACCTCGGGCATGGCGGGCTCCTCCCGGTCGCGGTCCACCCCGTCGGTTCTACCCGGTCGCGGCTACCGTCCGGCACCGACATGGCTTCGTTTCCCTTCCTCGACTGGCCGGGTCCCCTGGCGTTCGCCCACCAGGGGGCGCACGCCGAGGGCGGCCCGGGCGAGAACACCATGGCGGCGTTCGAGGCGGCGGTGGCGCTGGGCTACCGCTACCTGGAGACCGACGCCCACGTCACCGCCGACGGAGTGCTGGTGGCGTTCCACGACGACCACCTCGACCGGCTGACCGACCGGGCCGGCGTCATCGGCGACCTGCCGTGGGCGGAGGTGGGGGCGGCCAGGGTCCGGGGCGGCGAGGGCGTCCCGCTGCTGGAGGACCTGCTCACGGCCTGGCCGGACGTGCGGATCAACATCGACCCCAAGCACGACGCCGCGGTCGACCCGCTGGTGGAGCTGATCCGGCGGACCGGCACGTTGGACCGGGTGTGCTTCGGGGCGTTCTCGGACAAGCGGCTCAGCCGCATACAGGCGGGCCTCGGGCCGGGCGCGTGCACGTCGATGGGTCCGCGGCAGGTCGCGCGGCTGGTGGCCGCGGCCCGGCGGCTGCCGGCCGGGAGCTTCACGGCCGCGTGCGTCCAGGTCCCGACCCGCCAGGGGCGGATCCCCCTGGTCACGCCCCGGTTCCTGGCGGCCGCCCACGCGCGGGACCTGCCGGTCCACGTGTGGACGATCAACGACGCCGCCGACATGCACCGCCTGCTCGACATGGGGGTCGACGGGATCATGACCGACCGCACCGACGTCCTGAAGAAGGTGCTCGTCGAGCGCGGGAGCTGGGTCTCGTGACAGAGCCCCAGGTGGCCGTGGCCGCCGGCGAGGTGTCGGACGGCGAGCTCGTCGAGCTGTACCGGGCGCTGCTGCTTCCCCGAGCCATCGAGGAGAAGATGCTGGGGCTGCTGCGCCGGGGCCAGCTGTCCAAGTGGTTCTCGGGGATCGGGCAGGAGGCCATCTCGGTCGGGCTGGTGGCGGCGCTGCGCGACGACGACTGGATCCTGCCGGTCCACCGCAACCTGGCCGTGTTCACCGGGCGGGGCCTCGACCTCGGCGTGCTGTTCCGCCAGCTGCTCGGCCGCGACGGCGGGGTCACCGGCGGGCGGGACCGCACGTTCCACTTCGGGTCGCTCGACCACTACGTGGTCGGGATGATCAGCCACCTCGGCGCCATGGCCCCGGTGGCCGACGGGCTGGCCCTGGCCGCCCGGCTGCGGGGCGGGGACCGGGTGGCCGCCGTGCTGGTGGGCGACGGCGCCACCAGCGAGGGCGACGTCCACGAGGCGATGAACCTGGCCGCGGTGTGGAAGCTCGGCGTGCTGTTCGTGGTCGAGAACAACCACTGGGGCCTGTCGACGCCCGTGTCCGAGCAGTACGCCTGCGCCCACCTGGTCGACCGGGCGGCGGGCTACGGCATGGCCGGCGAGATCGTCGACGGCAACGACGTGGTGGCGGTGCGGGACGCGATGGCGCGGGCCGCGGCCCGGGCCCGGTCCGGGGGCGGGCCGACGCTGCTGGAGTGCAAGACGTTCCGGATGCGGGGCCACGAGGAGGCCGCCAGCAACGACTTCGTGCCGGCCGAGCAGCTGGCCGCCTGGGTGGCCCGGGACCCGATCGCCCGGACCGAGGCCCGCCTCGACGCCCGGGGCGCGCTCCCGCCGGCCGAGCGGGAGTCGATCGTCGCCGAGGTGCGGTCGCTCGTGGACACGCTGGTGGCCGACGCCCTGACGGCCCCCGAGCCGACGACGGTCCCGGCCGACGAGGAGGCCCGGGCCTACGGCCCGCCCGACCCGATCCGGCGGGCCGCCGTCACCGCGTCCTCGCCACCGGGTCACGCCCCCGAGGCCCGCTACCTCGACGCCGTCAACGACGCCCTGCGGACCGCGCTGGCCGCCGACGACCGGGTCGTGCTCATGGGCCAGGACATCGCCGGGTTCGGAGGGGTGTTCAAGGCGACCGACGGCCTGTTCGCCGAGTTCGGGGCCGACCGGGTCCGCAACACCCCGATCATCGAGTCGGGCGCCATCGGCGCGGGCCTGGGCCTGGCCCTCGACGGGTTCCGGCCGGTGGTGGAGATGCAGTTCGCCGACTTCGTGTCGTGCGGGTTCAACCAGCTGGTCAACAACGTGGCCACCACCCGGTACCGGTGGGGCGCCCCGGTCCCGCTGGTCGTGCGGCTGCCGGTGGGCGGCGGGCTGGGGGCGGGGCCGTTCCATTCGCAGAACGTGGAGGCCTGGTTCACCCACGTGTCCGGGCTCAAGGTGGTGGCGCCGGCCACGCCGGCCGACGCCAAGGGCCTGCTGCTGGCCGCGCTCGACGACGGCAACCCGGTCCTCGTGCTCGAGCACAAGAAGCTGTACCGCAGCGCGCGGGGCCCGGTGCCGGCCGGTCACCACACCGAGCCGATCGGCCGGGCCCGCATCGCCCGCCCCGGCACCCACGCCACCGTCGTCACCTACGGCGCGGGCGTCGCATGGGCACTGGCCGCGGCGGACGCGGCGGCCGCCGAGGGCGGCGGCGAGGTCGAGGTGGTCGACCTGCGCACGCTACGTCCCTGGGACCAGGACACGGTCCTCGACTCGGTCCGGCGGACGTCGCGGGCCCTGGTGGTCCACGAGGCCCCGCTCACCGGCGGCTTCGGCGCCGAGGTCGCGGCCACGATCGGCGAGAAGGCCTTCGCCTGGCTCGACGCCCCGGTCGGCCGCGTGGGGGGCACCGACTCGCCCATCCCGTTCGCCCCCACGCTGGAGGCGTCGTGGTCGGCCGAACTCCGGGTCCTGCCCACCGTCCGGGCGCTGCTGGCGTTCTGAACGGTGCTCGCGCGACGGGGCTGATGCCGTGAGCGCCACCCACGCCAACGGCGACTTCTGCGCAGGGCGGTTCCTGGAGCTGGTGCCCGCCGCTGGGGTCGGCCGGCCGTGAGCGAGCGCACCGAGGTGAGGCGCGGTTCTGGGAGCTGGCCGCTCCCCTGCTCGACCAGGCGGGCGTCAGCCGGTCGACGATGATGGGCTTCCCCTGCCTGCGGCTCCAGGGCCAGTTCTTCGCCAGCGTCGACCGCCGCACCGGCGACCTGGTCGTCAAGCTGGACGAGGACCGGGTGTCCCGCCTCGTCGCCGAGGCCCACGCCGGAGGCGGCCTCACGCCGACGCGGCGCGCCGCCCGGCCCAAACGATCACGCCGCTGAGATCGCCCCGCAGAGGACGTCCAGGCCGAGGTCGATGTCCTCGTCGCTGATCGTCAAAGGCGGGACCAGGCGCAGCACGTTCTCGTCCGGACCGCAGGACAGGACGATCACGCCGGCGTCGAGGCAGGCGGCGCAGACGGCGTCGGCCACGGCCTTGTCCGCCAGCTCGACACCGACCATGAGGCCGATGCCCCGGATGTCGCGCACGGCCGGGTGGCCGCCGAGGTCCCGCCGGAGGCGGTCGATCACCGTCGCGCCGAGGGACGCGGCCCGGGCATAGCCGCGTGTCTCCTCCAGCACGTCGAGGGTCGCCAGCGCCGCTGCGCAGGCCACCGGGTTGCCGCCGAAGGTCGACCCGTGGGCGCCGGTCGGCCAGCGCTCCATCAGCGCCCGGCCGGCGATGATCCCGCCCAGCGGCAGGCCGGAGGCGATGCCCTTGGCGAACAGCACGACGTCGGGCCGCACGCCGTACGCCTCGGCCGCGAACGGCCGGCCGGTCCGGCCGATGCCGCACTGGACCTCGTCGAAGATCAGCAGGATGCCGTGCGCATCACACCGCTCCCGCAGGCCGGCCAGCCAGTCGCGGGGCGGGGGCACGTAGCCGCCCTCGCCGAGCACGGGCTCGACGATCATGGCGCCGACGTTGGCGGGCGGGGCCTCGAGCGTCAGCAGCCGGTCGAGCTCGGCCAGCGCAGCCTCGACCGCCGCGTCCGGCGTGGCGTGCTCGTGAGGCACGCAGTAGGGGGCGTGGTAGACGCAGGGCAGCAGCGGCTCGTAGCCCTCGCGGTAGCGGCCCTTGGCGGTGGTCAGCGACGTGGCGGCCAGGGTCCGGCCGTGGAACGCCCGGCGGAACGCCACGATCCCGGGCCGGCCGGTGAGCTTGCGGGCCATCTTGAGCGCCCCGTCCACCGCCTCGGCCCCCGAGTTGCAGAAGAACACCTGCGGGTCGTCGAGGAACGGGCACAGCGCGCCCAGCCGCTCGGCCAGCTCGATGTTGCGGGTGTGGTGGACCACCACCGAGGTGTGGACCAGCGTGGCCGCCTGGTCGGCGATCGCCGCCACCACGCGGGGGTGGGCGTGGCCGGTCGTGTTGACCGCGATGCCGGCCCCGAGGTCGAGGTAGCGGCGGCCGTCGACGTCGACCAGCCACGACCCCTCGCCCCGCTCCGCCACCACGTCGTAGTAGCGGGGCAGGACGCCGGCCAGCGCCTCGTGGTCGCGCGCCAACCATGCGGCCGTGGCCTCGCCGGTGGTGACGGTGCTCACGCGGATTCGTCCTCTCGCAGCGGGTGAGTGTCGATCTGGGCCTTCTGGAGGCGCCCGGAGTAGTCGACGTAGACGGTCTTGGGCTGGCTGAACTGCTCGATGCCCCGGGTGCCGGCCTCCCGGAAGCCGTTGCCGGTGTGCTTGGTGCCGCCGAACGGCAGCGGGATCTCGGCGCCGATGGTCGGGGCGTTGACGTAGACGATGCCCGTGTCGATCGCGTCGACGGCCCGCAGCGCGGCGCTGATGTCGCGGGTGTAGACGGCGGCCGACAGGCCGTACTCGACGCTGTTGACCACCTCGAGCGCCTCGTCGAGGCCGGCCACCTCCAGGACCGCCAGCACAGGGCCGAACACCTCCTCGCGGGCGATGCGGTGCTCCGGCCGCACGCCGGTCAGCACGGTCGGGGCGAAGAAGGCGGCGCCCGCGCACCCCTCGACCTCGACCGGCCCGCCGCCGGTGGCGACCGTGGCGCCCTCGTCGACGGCGGCGGCCACCATCGCACCGATCCGCTCGGACGACGAACCGGTGATGACCGGGCCGACGTCGGTCCCCTGGTCCCGGGGGTCGCCGAGGCGCAGCTCGGACGCCCGCTTGACGATGCGGTCGACCAGCTCGCCGGCCACGTCGGGGTGCACGATCAGCCGGGAGGTCGAGGTGCAGCGCTGGCCCGAGGTGCCGAAGGCGCCGAACACCGCGCCGTCCACCGCCAGGTCGAGGTCGGCGTCGGGCCGCACCACCATGGCGTTCTTGCCGCCCAGCTCCAGCGACACGACGCGGGGGCCGGTCTCCATGGCGGCGGCCGCCACCTTGCGGCCGGTGGGAACCGAGCCGGTGAAGCTGACCGCCCCCACGCCGGGGTGCACGGCCAGGGCGGCGGCCGGCTCGGCGAAGCCGTGGACGACCTGGATCAGGTCCGCCGGCACGCCCGCCTCGACGCACGCGGCGGCGAACAGCTCGCAGCAGGCCGGGGCGTGCTCGCTCGGCTTGATGACCACGCCGTTGCCCGCCAGCAGGGCGGGGAAGATCTTCCACGACGGGATCGCTATCGGGAAGTTCCAGGGCGTGATCATCCCGACCACGCCGACCGGCTGGCGGGTGGTCCAGCAAAGCTTGTCGCCCAGCTCGGACGGCACGGTCTCGCCCCAGGCCGACCGGCCCTGGCCGGCGACGAAGTAGGCCATGTCGACGGCCTCCTGCACGTCGCCGCCGGCCTCGACCAGGATCTTGCCCGCCTCCCGGGCCACCAGGTCACCGAAGCGGTCCTTGTCGCGGGCGATGATGCCGCCGGCGCCCGCGATCACGTCGGCCCGGGCCGGGACGGGGCGGCGGGCCCAGTCGCGCTGGGCGGCCGCGGCGCGGGCGACGGCATCGTCGACGTCGCCCGCGCCGTGCTGGGGATACTCGCCCACCACGTCGTCGGGACGGGCGGGGTTGACCGATCGGAACGTCGTCATGGTGCTCCCGCAGGTTGGAACAAACGTTTCACTACTGTTGCAGACCGTATCATTCGCTCCATGACCGAGGTCGCGGAGCGCATCGAGGCCCACCGGGCCGACCTCTCCCCCACCGAGCGCCAGGTCGCCGAGGTCGTGCTGCGCGACCCCGAGTCGGTGGCGTTCGGGACCGTGGCCCGTGTGGCCGAGGCGGCCGACACGTCCGGCGCGTCCGTGGTGCGACTGGCGACCCGGCTCGGCTACCCCGGCTTCAGCGGCCTCCAGGCCGCGGTCCAGTCGGCCATCGGCCAGCAGCTGCGGCCGGCGGTCGAGCGAATCCGGGGCGAGCACGGGTCCGACGTCGTGAGCCGCACGCTGGGGGCCGAGGTCGCCAACGTCGAGCGCACCCTGGCCGGCGTGGCGCCCGAGGCGTTCGGCCGGGCCGTCGCCCTGCTGGCGGACCGACGCCGCGAGGTCCTGGTCGTGGCGGGGGACGCCGAGACGGGCGTCGGGGCGATGCTGGCCGCGGCGCTGACCCTGGTGCGGGAGGGCGTGAGCCAGGTCGGCGGGTCCGATGTCGCGGTCGCCCGGCAGATGGCCGGCTGCGGCGAGGACACCGTGGTCGTGGCGATCGACCTGCGCCGCTACGAGCGCTGGGTGGTCGACCACGTGACCCGGGCGGTGGCGGCCGGCGCCACCGCGATCGCCGTCACCGACAGCCCCCTCTCGCCGCTGGCCGCGGAGGCCGCCGTGGCGTTCACCGTGGCGGCCGAGGGCGCCGGCGTGTTCGACAGCCACGTGGGCACGCTGGCGCTGGCCAACGCGCTTGTCACCGGCACCGCCGCCCGGCTCCGCCGCACCGCCACGCGCCGCCTGGACGCGGTCGAGGCGGCCTGGCGGGAGGCGGGCGCGCTCGTCGACGGGCGCTGAGGCGAACCCGGCAGCGGCCGGGCGACGGTTAGCCTCCCGGCGATGGCGACGGGCAGCATCGGAGCGACGACGGTCCACGCCCCCTCGGGCATGGTGGCGTCCGCGGACCACCTGGCCTCCTCGGCCGGGGTCGCGGCGCTGCGGGCCGGCGGCAACGCGGCCGACGCCGCGGTGGCGGCGGGGGCCGTGCTGGCGGTCACGACTCAGCACATGTGCGGCATGGGCGGCGACCTGTTCGCCATGGTCCACGTGCCCGGCGAGCCCCCGGCTGCGCTGTGCGCGGCCGGCCGGGCCGGCTCGGGGGCCGACGCCGTCCAGGTCCGGGCAGAGGGACTCGACCGGCTGCCCTACACCGACGACGTGCGGGCGGTCACGATCCCCGGGTGCGTCGACGGCTGGCTGGCGCTCCACCGGCGCTACGGCCGCCTGCCGATCGACCAGGTCCTGGAGGCGGCGATCACATACGCCGCCACCGGCTTCCCCGCCTCCCGGCTGCTGGCCCTCATGGTGGCCCGGATCCTCGAGGTCGAGGGGGCCGCGGACTACGTGGATCCGGCCATGGCCGCCGGGGGCCGGCTGCCGGTCGGCACGCTGATCCGCCGGCCCGGGGTGGCCGCCGCGCTGGACGCGATCGTCGCCGAGGGCCGCACCGGGTTCTACCGCGGCCCCTTCGGCGACGGGCTGCTCGACCTCGGGGCCGGCCTGTTCACCGCCGAGGACCTGGACCGGTCGCAGGCCGAGTGGGTCGAGCCGCTCCGGGTCACGGTGTGGGGCCACGACGTGCTCGTGCCCCCGCCGCCGTCGCAGGCCTACCTGCTGCTGGCCGGCGCGGTCGTGGCCGAGGGCCTGCCGCTCCCCGACGACCCCGACGACCCCCGCTGGCCGCACCTGCTGGCCGAGTCAGCGCGGGCGGTGGGCATCGACCGCGACGCGCGGCTGCACGAGGGAGCCGACGGCACCGCACTGCTCGACCCGGAGCGCCTGGCCGACCGCCGGGCCGCCATCGATCCGGAGCGTCGGGCCGACACCAGGGCGCTCACCCGCGCGGGCGGGACGACCGTGTGCTGCGCGGTGGACCGGGCCCGCATGGGCGTCACGCTGATCCAGTCGAACGCGTCGGGCTGGGGTGCCCACCTGGTCGAGCCGGCGACCGGGATCTTCCTGCACGATCGCGGCATGGGCTTCCGCCTGGAGCCCGGCCATGCGGCCGAGCTCGCGCCCGGCCGCCGGCCGCCGCACACGCTGTCGCCGGCGCTTGTCACCAGGCCCGACGGGTCGCTGCGGGCGGTGCTCGGCACGATGGGCGGCGACTCCCAGCCCCAGATCCTCCTCCAGGTGCTCGTGCGGTTGCTGGTCCACGGCGAGTCCCCCGCCAGGGCGGTGTCGGCCGGCCGGTGGTCCCTCGGGGCGGGCGGGTTCGAGATCTGGGAGGGCGACGGCCCCGGGCACATCGCGCTCGAGGAGCACGCCCCCGAGGGGTGGGACGCGGGCCTGACCGCCCGGGGCCACGACGTGCGGCGAGCGCCGGACCGGGCCTACTACCCCATCGGCCACGCCATGGTGATCGAGGCGATCGACGGCGTGCTGGCCGGCGTGGCCGACCCCCGGACCCTCGACGGCGCCGCGTCCGGCTACTGAGCCTCACGGAGCGCGCGAAGACGTGCGCCGATCGGCGCAGCCTCAGTCGGGGTCGGCGAAGGACGGATCGCGCTTCTCGAAGTAGGCCGCCACCGCCTCGACCTGGTTGGGCGTGCCGATGAGCGAGCCGATGGTGGTGCGCTCGTCCGCGTACTGGCGGGCCAGCGGCACCGTGCCGGCCTGGTCGAGCAGCCGCTTGGCGCCCCGGACGGCGTGCGGGCTGCGGGCCGCCAGCTCGGCCCCCAGCGCCAGCGCGTCCTCCCGGGGGCTCTCGCTCAGGCGGGTGCACAGGCCGAGGCGCACGGCCTCCTCGCCGCTCACCATCCGGCCGGTCCAGGTCAGCTCCTTGGCGACGTCGATGCCGACGAGTCGGGGCAGCGTGGCGGTCCCGGTCATGTCCGGCGACAGGCCCCAGCGGATCTCCAGGACCGACAGCTTCGCCTCGGGGTGCACGATGCGGATGTCGGCGCCGAGGGCGATCTGCAGGCCGCCGCCCAGGCAGTGCCCCTGGATGGCGGCGATGACCGGCACGGGCAGCTCGGCCCAGGTATGGGCGGACTGCTGGGCGCCGTGGGTGATCCGCCCGTCGTCCACCCGGCCGATGATCCCCACGTCGCCGGCGGGCTCGCTGTCCCGGTCGGCCGTGCTGCCGCCGCCGGCCATGGCCATGAACCCGGAGAAGTCGAGACCGGCCGAGAACGCCTTGCCCTCGCCCGACAGCACGACGGCCCGGATCGAGGTGTCCCGGGCCAGGCGGTCCCCGGCCTCGACCAGGCCGAGGATCACGTCGGCGTCGAGGGCGTTGAGCTTGTCGGGCCTGTTGAGCCGGACGTCGGCGACGCCCCGGTCGATGCGGACGGTCACGCGGTCGGACATGGACCCCAGATTGCCCCACTCCCGGGGGCCGGCGCCCGTCCGGGTAGCGTCACGGCGTGCCCGACATCCGCACCCTCCCCGTCACGGCCGAGCTCATCGACTACGCGGTGGCGCACGGGTCGTGGCCGGTCGACGACGTGCTGGCGGACCTCCAGGCCGAGACCGCGGCCCTCGGCCGCGTGGCCGGCATGCAGGTCGGCCCCGACGAGGGCCAGCTGCTCACCCTGCTCACCCGCCTGGTCGACGCCCGCCGCGCCGTCGAGGTCGGCACGTTCACCGGCTACTCGTCGCTGTGCATCGCCCGGGGCCTGGCGCCGGGCGGGTCGCTGCTGTGCTGCGACGTCAGCGAGGAGTGGACGGCGCTCGGCCGCCGGGCCTGGGAGCGGGCCGGCGTCGCCGACCGCATCGAGCTGCGCATCGCCCCGGCCATCGAGACGCTGCGGGCGCTCCCGGCCGACGAGCCGATCGACCTCGCGTTCATCGACGCCGACAAGCCCGGCTACGTGGGCTACTGGGAGGAGCTGGTCCCCCGGGTCCGGCCGGGCGGGCTGCTGCTGGCCGACAACGTGCTGTGGTCCGGAGAGATCGCCAACCCCGAGCGGACCGACGAGAACACCGAGGCGCTGCGGGCCTTCAACGACCGGGTGGCGGCCGACGACCGGGTCGAGGCCGCCGTCCTGCCCGCCTTCGACGGGCTGACCATCGCCCGCAAGGGCTGAGAGGTTGGAGCCATGACCGGCGACGAGACCTGCACCGTCCTGTTCAACGCCCGGTGCTCCAAGTGCCGCCAGGCCCGCGACCTGCTGTCCGAGCAGGGGGTGGACGCCGACTACGTCCACTACCTGGAGGACACGCCGTCGCGGGACGAGCTCGTGCGGATCTACGGCCTGCTCGGCATCGACGACCCCCGCCAGATGATGCGCACCGGCGAGGCCCCGTACCGCGACCTGAACCTGAAGGACGCGGACGACGACGCGCTGTTCGACGCCATGGTCGCCCATCCGATCCTCATCGAGCGGCCCATCGTCATCCGCGGCGACCGTGCCGTGGTGGCCCGGCCCCCGGAGAAGCTGCTCGACCTGCTCGGGTGACCTCTCCGGAGCGTGGTTGGCACGCGGCCGATCAGAACCCGAGGGGCGCCGCCGCCAGGGCCTCCCGGGCGTCCTCGGGGCCGCTGATCTCCACCTCGGCGCCGGTGCGGCGGCCGTTGAGGTAGAGCACCAGCTCCTGGGGGCCGCCGACCAGGCGGACCTCCGGGCCGTCGCCCCGGGCGGGGACCTCGCCGAACCCGGGCGCCTCGAGCGCCACGCTCGTGCCCTTGACCCGGCGCAGCATGAACCGGCCCATGCGCCCCAGGTTGGCCCACAGGACGGCGTCGAGGTCGGGCCGGTCGGTGCGGGGGCCGAGCCCGTTGGGCCGGCGGACGTCCTCGTGGTGGACGAACCACTCGTTCAGGTTCAGCACCGGGCGCAGGCCGGGGACCCGCCACGGCACGAGCGGCGGGCCGGTCCGCAGGCGGTCCACGATCCTCTCGTAGCCCTGGGCCCGCACCCGGTCCATGAGCTTGGTCTCCAGCGAGGCGAAGCGATGGCCGCCCACGATGGCGAGGCCCGCTCGGGGGTCGGTCTCCCGGAAGAGCAGGTGGGCGGCGAGGTCGAGGGTGGTCCAGCCCTCGCACAGGGTGGGGGCGTCAGGGCCCTTGGCCACGAACAGGTCGCACAGCTCCGCCCGCTCGCGGGCGTCGAGGGGTTGGTCAGGCATCGCCGCTAGGGTACGCGGCCATGGCATCTCCTCCCGCCTACGAGATCGACGACAACGCCACGTACGAGGTCACGATCGCCACCGACAAGGGCGACATCGTGATGGAGCTGGACCCCCGGCTGGCGCCGAACACGGTCAACAACTTCGTGGGGCTGGCCCGGCAGGGCTTCTACGACAACGTGACCTTCCACCGTGTCGTGCCGGGCTTCGTGATCCAGGGCGGCGATCCCGAGGGGTCCGGCCGGGGCGGCCCCGGCTACCGCTTCGACGACGAGCCGGTGCAGGGCGAGTACACGCTGGGCGCGGTGGCCATGGCCAACGCCGGGCCGAACACGAACGGCTCGCAGTTCTTCATCTGCATCGACGACTGCACCCGCAAGCTCGACAAGGCCTACAACCTGTTCGGCTACGTCACGTCCGGCAGCGACGTCACCCAGAACATCCGCCAGGGCGACGTGATGCGCTCGGTGACCGTGATGGAGAAGCCCGCCGCGTAAGTGCCCGAACCGCGGGCCGGTAGGCTCGCCCGGGTGTCCGCAGCGCCCCTGTTCGAGCCCCGCGGCGCCGACTTCGTTCCTTCCGAGCACACCCGCGGTCCATGGGACCCGCGCCATCAGCACGGCGGCGCGGTCGCGGCGCTGATCGCCCGTGCCGTGGAGCGGCGCGCGGGCGATCAGTTCGCCCTCACCCGTCTCACGCTCGAGCTGATGCGTCCCGTCCCGCTCGAGCGGCTGGCGGTCGACATCGTCGTCCCCCGGCCGGGGCGGCGGGTGCTCGGCATCACGGTGTCGGTCAGCGCCGGCGACCTGGAGGTCGAGGTGGTGCGGGCCCACGCCGTGGCCATCCGCCGCATCGACCTGCCGACCGGCGAGGGGCACGAGAGCTTCCTGTCGTCGGGGCCCGAGGGCGGGGTGGTGTCGCCCATCGGGCTCGGCGACGAAGGCGACCAGCCCGCGTTCCACCGCACCGGCATGGAGATCCGCTACGTCGACGGCGGCGACCGGCCGGGGCCGGCGACGGCGTGGTTCCGGCTGCAGCGTCCGGTGGTCGGCGACGAGGAGCCGACCGGCGTGCAGCGGGCGGCCGCCACCGCCGACTTCGGCAACGGCATCTCGTGGGTCCTGCCGTTCGAGGACTGGATCTTCCTCAACCCCGACCTGACCATGCACCTGGCCCGGCCGCCGGCCGGCGAGTGGATCGGGCTGGAGGCGATGACGCTGCCGAGCGACCAGGGCATGGGCCTGGCCGAGAGCGTGCTCTACGACGAGCGGGGGCGGCTGGGCCGGGCGGCGCAGAGCCTGCTGCTCCAGCGTCGCGACCGGTGACCCGGCCGTGACGGTGACGGCACCGTGACCGGCGATCCGGGCGACCACAACGCCGCCGCCCTCCACGAGGCGGTCGCCGCCGCCGTCCCCGACCGGCCCTGCCTCGTCGCCGGGGACGTGACCAGGACCTGGGCCGAGACCACCGACCGCACCCGCCGGCTCGCCGCCGTCCTGGCCCGGGCCGGGCTGGGCCTGCGCCGCGACCCGGCGGCGGCGGCGCCGTGGGAGTCGCCGCACGACCACGTCGCCCTGTACCTCCACAACGGGCACGAGTACCTGGAGGGCATGATCGGCGCCTGGAAGGCCCGGGCGGCATCGGTCAACGTCAACTACCGGTACGTCGCCGCAGAGCTGCGCTACGTCTTGGCCGACAGCGGCGCCCGGGCGGTGATCTACCACGGCGCGTTCGCGCCCACACTCGCCTCGGTGCTGGGCGACCTGCCCGAGGTGGTCCTGCTGCTCCAGGTCGACGACGGCTCCGGAGCCGCGCTGCTCCCGGGCGCCGTGCCCTACGAGAACGCGCTCGCGTCGGCGGCCCCCGTCCCGCCGGTGGGGCTGTCGCCAGACGACCGCTACGTGCTGTACACGGGCGGGACGACGGGGATGCCCAAGGGCACGCTGTGGCGCCAGGGCGACTTCCTCGCGACGGCCCTCGGCGTGGCCGGGCCGGTGTCCGCGCTCGTCGAGGCGGCCGTCGACCGTTCCGCGCTGCGGGTCCTGCCGTCGGCCCCGTTCATGCACGGCGCCGCCCACTGGAACGCCCTGTCGGCGTGGACGTCGGGCGGCACGGTGGTGGTGCAGGACGACCCGACCCGCTTCGACGCGGCGGACGTGCTGGCGGTGTGCGCGCGAGAGCGGGTGACGTCGCTCCAGATCGTCGGCGACCCGTTCGCCCGCCCGTTGCTCGACGAGCTCGACGCCCAACCGGGCGCCTACGACGTCTCGTCGCTGCGGTTCCTGCTCTCGGGCGGGGCGGTCCTGTCGCCGCCGGTGAAGCAGCGCCTGCGGGACGCGCTGCCGGAGATCCGCATCGTGGACGTGCTGGGCTCGTCCGAGGCCGGCCGCCAGGCGGTGGCCGGCGGCGACGGGGCGTTCCGCCCGGAGCGCACGACGGTGGTCCTGTCGGACGACCGCACGAGGGTCCTGACCCCGGGCGAGACGGAGGTCGGCTGGCTGGCCCAGGCCGGCCGGGTCCCCCTGGGCTACCTCGGCGACCAGGTCAAGACGGCCGCTACGTTCCCGGTCATCGACGGTATCCGCCACTCGGTCGCGGGCGACCGGGTGAAGCTGCGCCCCGACGGCGCCCTCGACCTGCTGGGCCGCGACTCGGCCACGATCAACACCGGCGGCGAGAAGGTCTTCGCGGAGGAGGTCGAGCAGGCCCTGACCTCGCACCCGTCCGTCGCCGATGCGGTCGTGGTCGGCCGCCCGAGCGACCGCTGGGGCAACGAGGTGGTCGCCGTCCTCTCGGCCCGCGGGGGCGTCGCCCGCCCGACGGACGACGAGCTTCGCCTCCACTGCCGTGAGGCGCTGGCCGGCTACAAGGTCCCCAAGTCCTTCCACTGGGTCGCCGAGGTCGTCCGCTCCCCCGCCGGCAAGCCCGACTACACGTGGGCCCGCGCGGTCGTCACGTGAGGTCGGCGAACTCGTCGGTGGTGTAGCGCCAGACCTGGGCGTCCCGGGGCCAGGACTCCGGAGGGAGGCCGGCTTTGCCGACCAGGCGGTCGACGAAGTCCTCCGGGGTCGGGAGCTTGTCCCAGACCGCAGGGAGGAACGTGCCGCGGTGGCCGCTGGCCTCCAGGAGGACGCCGTCCACCCCCGGGCGGAGCTCGTCGACCAGGTCGTCGTGGCCGGGTGGGAGCGGGGCCAGGGCCGAGAGGACCGAGACCTTGATCGTCGTGCGGGCCAGGTCGTCGCCCGTCAGCGGGGGGAAGCGCGGGTCCGCGAACGCGGCGCCTCGGGCGTTGCGGGCGACGTCCCGCCACAGCGGGCGCTGGGCCTCGAGGGAGCCGATGCAGCCGACCAGCTCGCCGTCCACCTCCAGGGTGACGAACGACGCGCCCGGGAGCAGCACCCGCTCCGGGACGTCCTCGTCGTCCAGCGGGTCGGCCTGGCCCGACTCCAGCTCGTAGGCCACCGCAGCGCGGGCCCGGGCGAGCAGCCACGCCCGGTCGGCGGGGCCGAGCGGCCCGGGGGCGGCGAAGCCGAAGCTGGCGTAGCCGACCACCCGGCTCGCGTCGCCCGACGCGTCCGCCGAGGTCGCCACCGCCAGGGTCGATGGGACCACGGCACGCTCCCGGGCCGCCAGCATCAGCGCGGCCACCGGGACGCAACCGCAGGCGTCGTACGGCCCGATGTCCGCCGCCCGGCCCTCCAGGATCGCCCTGCGGGTCCGCCCGTCCCGGGCCCGGGCCGCGGCGTCGTCGAGGTAGTGGCTCATGTCCGACGACACCACCACCAGCGTCTCGTTGCCGCCCCACATCCGGCCCAGCGCCTCGGCCGCCGCGGCCGGCGGGCAGCGGCCGACGATCAGGGGCACCAGCGCCACGTCCCCGAGGACGGAGGCCACGAACGGCAGGTGGACCTCGATGCTGTGCTCCGGCCGGTGGGCGTCGTCGGCCGGCACCGCCAGACCCTCGTCGACCAGCGCCTGGCAGGCGTCGACGTCCACCGCGAACTCGCCGGCCGGGGTCTCCCAGGCGCGGGCCGTGCTCACGCCCACCGCCGGCAGCGCCACCCGGTGGGCCGGGCCCGCCACCACGACCCGGGTCACCTCGCCCCGCCGGGCCGCCACCGCCCGGTACGCCGCCCCGGCAGTCGGGCCCGAGTAGCGGTAACCGGCGTGGGGCGCGATCACCGCCTTGGGGGCGTCGCCGTCAGGCGGCTCGGGTGCGGCGGCCACGTGGCCGGCCACCGTGTCCCGCAACGCGCCCGCGTCGCCCGGGTAGAACACCCCGGCCACGGCCGGGCTACGCACCCAGGTCCCGAACCCGCGGGCGCCGTCCACCTCACCCCGCCTGCCCGTCCGGTCCCGTCACCGGCTCTGGACCGCCAGCCGCACCGGCGCCCGCCGCCGCCCCCATCGGCCCGGCGGGCCCGCGAACCGCCCGGGCACCTGCCAGCCGCAGCCGGTGCAGCGCCCGTCGTCCGTGAGCCCCCACGCGCCCAGCTCGTACCAGTCCCGCTCCATCAGCAGCGCCCCGCACCCCGGGCACCAGGTGCTGGACCCGGCCCGGTCGTGGACGTTGCCGGTGTAGACGTAGCGCAGCCCGTTGCGCAGCCCCCACTCCCGGGCCCGGGTCAGCGTGGCCGGCGGTGTCCGCTCGACGTCCATCATCTTGAAGTCCGGGTGGAACGCGGTGAAATGCAGAGGCACGTCCGGGCCCAGGTGCTCGGCGATCCACGCGGTCAGCTCGTCGAGCTCGGCGTCGCCGTCGTTGTGCCCGGGGATCAGCAGCGTGGTGATCTCGAACCACAGGTCCGTCTCGTGGCGCAGGTACTCCAGCGTCTCCAGTACCGGCTCGAGGTGCCCGATGCAGACCCGCTTGTAGAACTCCTCGGTGAACCCCTTGAGGTCGACGTTCAGGGCGTCGAGGTGGGCGTAGAAGTCTGCCCGGGGCTCCGGGCAGATGTAGCCGGCCGTGACCGCGATGGCCTTCACCCCCACCTCGTGGCAGGCGTCGGCCACGTCGGCCGCGTACTCCAGGAAGATCGTCGGGTCGTTGTAGGTGAAGGCCACGCTGGCGCAGCCGAGCCGCCGGGCCGCGGCCGCGATCCCCTCGGGGGAGGCGGCGTCGGCCAGGGTGTCCATCTCCTTGGACTTGGAGATGTCCCAGTTCTGGCAGAACCGGCAGGCCAGGTTGCAGCCCGCCGTCCCGAACGACAGCACCGACGTTCCCGGAAGGAAGTGGTTGAGCGGCTTCTTCTCCACCGGATCGATGCAGTAGCCCGAGGACCGCCCATAGGTGAGCAGCGCCACGCCGTCCTCCGCGGTCCCCTCCTCGGGGCGTCCGCGGACGAAGCACAGCCCCCGCTGGCCCGGCCGCATCTTGCAGGCCCGCGGGCACACGTCGCACTGGACTCGGCCGTCGTCCAGGTGGTGCCAGTAGCGCGTGGGATACGTCGCCGGTGCGACGTCGGTCACGCCCTCACGGTAGACCCTGCACGGCTCAACTGCCCGCGGCGCTCTGCTTCAATTCCTCGCGCAGCGCGGGCGTGAGCAGCGCCCCCGCCCGGTCGACGAGATCGGTGGTCTGGTAGCCGACCGAGCTGACGTCGCAGTCCCGGCTGGCGACGACGCCAAGGCAGCTGCCGTCGGCGATGGCGCTGACGAACAGGAAGCCCCGGGCCATGGCCACGACGACCCGGTCGACGCCGCCGCCGTCGACCGCCGCGCTGGCCGCGGCGGCCAGGCTGGTCGACCCGGCGATGATGGCGCACAGCTCGTCGCTCCCAGGGCCGCCGGGGGTGGTCGAAGCGGCGATCAGCAGCCCGTCCGACGAGACCGCCATGGCGTCGGTCACGCCGGCCGTCTCGTCGACGAAGCTGCTCAGCAGCCAGTTGAAGTTCCGGGCCTCGTCCGTCGGCATCGGTCATCTCCTCCGCCGGGCGGACCCCCCGTCCGTGCCGTCGCGCCCGGGTGGCTTGCGCCCGGCCAGGCTGGCGAGGAACTGCTCCACCTCGGGCCGCGGCTCGGCGCTGCGATCCGCGCCCGGGGGACGCGGGCGGGGCACCCGGCGGATCAGGCCGCTGGCGGTCCGCCCGGCCGGGTCGGCCGCGTCGCGGGGCCGGGGCTCGGCGGGACGGTGGCTGCCGGGCGCGGCCACGGCGGCGGAGGACGGTGCCGCGGCGTGGCGGTCGCGCTCGGAGCGGGCCGGCCAGTGGCGGGGCACGACCGTGGTGGACCGGGTCACCGCCGCGCCGGGAAGGGCCGGCACCAGCACCGGCGGCTTGGGCGGGGTGCTGCTGCGGGTGCGGAGGAGCACGACGGCGGCCCGCACGTCCTCGGCCGACGGCCGCTCGCCGCCCGGGTCGTCGTCGGCCCACACGCTGTCCTCCGGCACCCGGCGCGGGTCGGGGATGCGCGGCGCCGCCGCGGGGTGCTCGGCGTGGTCGGTCAGGATCGACACCGGGAGTACCACCCGGGCGGTGATGCCGACCACCACCGACCCGGTCAGCTTCACGTCGATGCCGTGGCGGGCGGCCAGCACCGCGGACACGTAGTGGCCGAGGTAGCGGGCCGGCGTGACCGTGAACGACTCGGCGCCGGCCAGGCGCTGGTTGGCCCGCGCCAGGTCGTCGGGCGTCATGCCCAGGCCGTGGTCGACGATCGAGAGCGTGTAGCCGGCGGCACCGACCCGGCCGCTGACCTCGACCAGCTCCCGGGGTGGCGAGTGGCGCAGCCCGTTCTCGATCAGCTCGGCCAGCAGGTGGGCGAGGTCGGCCGACGAGCCGCCCCGCACCATCGACGGCTCCAGCGTGCGGACCACGACCCGCTCGTAGTTCTCGATCTCGCCGAGGGCGGCCCGGAGCACGTCCGCCACCTGCACGGGCGGCTGCCAGCGGGCCGGCGGCACCGGCTCGGACAGCACCAGCAGCGACTCGGCGTTGCGGCGGATGCGGGTGGCCAGGTGCTCCAGCTTGAACAGCTGGTCCAGCCGGTCGGGGTCGTGCTCGGTCGCCTCCAGCTCGCCGACCGAGTCGAGCAGCCGGCTCAGCAGGTTCTGGTTGCGGCGCCCCAGGTGGACGTAGGACTCGGCGACATTGCGGCGCAGCGCCGCCTGCTCGACGGCCAGCCGCAGCGCGGAGCTGTGCACCTCGTTGAGGGACCGGGCGACGTCGCCGACTTCGTCCCGCGCCCGCGTCGGGATGGGCCGGGACTCCGGGACCTGGATGTCCTGGCCCTCGGGTGCGTCGAGAATGTCCTGCACGGCGGCGGGCAGGCGGTAGCTGGCCATGGCCCCGGCGTCCTCGCTGAGGCGGCGCAGCGGCCGGGTGATGGACCGGCTGACCAGCCAGGCGATCATCACGGCCGTCCCCAGGGCGCCGAGCGCGGCGGCCACGTACCACTGCCGGCGCCGGTCCGCCGCCGCGCCGAGCTGGGCGGCCTCGGCGTCGAGCACATCGACGACCCGGTCCCGGAACGCCGGGTAGCCGCCCTCGGGACCGAGCGGGGCGGTGGACAGCAGCGTGTCGGGGTCGACCTGGCCGGTGCGGATGGCCCGGCCGGTGTAGTCGGCCAGCCCGGCGAGCCGGGGGTTGGCGAACAGCCCGGCCGCGGCGTCGGCGTAGATGCCGGTGCCCTTGGTGCGGATCACGCCGTCGTGGCGCTCGACGTCCCGGGCCAGCTCGGCGACCCGGGCCGCCTCGGTCGGCTCGTCGATGCCGCCGGGGCTGCTGCCGAGGAACAGCAGCATCTCGACCAGCTGGGCGCTCGAGTCCGAGGCGTGCGACGAGTAGTGCACGAGGTCGTCGCCCTGGCGCAGCGCGGCGTTGTCCACGACCAGGGAGAACCGGTCGTGGGACGCGAACAGCATCTGGATCATCTCCGTGTAGGCGCGGAACGCGTCGTGGCCGGTCTGGCGGGCGGCCGCCGGTCCCACGCCCTGCACCCCGTCGATGGCGTCCCGGACGTCGTCGAGCCGGCGCAGGCCGTCGAGCGCCCGGGCGTAGTCGTCGCGCAGCGTGTCGTCCTGCCCGCCGATCTCGTGGTGCAGGGCGGTGACCGCGGCGTCGGTCTGGGTGCGGGCGGTGGCCGCGTCGGGCGCCTCCAGCTCGAGGCGGCCGCTGAGCGCGAACATGTCGAGGACGGCCAGGTTGCGCTCGGTCTGGAGGGCGCTGATGAGCCCGGCGTGGCCGATCGAGGCGGTGGCCATGTCGGACTGCCGCATGACCCGGGAGGCGGTGCGGGCGTTGGTCGACGCGCCGATGCCGGCGATGACCCCCAGCGCGAGCAACGGAACGGTGAGCGCGCCAGCGACCTTGGCGCGGATCGGTATGCGGCGGACCACCTGCGGCTCCGTTTTCTCTCCACGTCGGAGCCCAGCCCCGGCCCCCGACCCCAGCATTCCCACGGCCACATCGAGGGCGTCGAGCGGAAGGCCTCGCGCTGCCTTCCTTATTGACTCTCGCCGCCCGAACGCAGGCCGTTACGGATTGCAGATTTCAGCACGGACCATAGCTCGCGGCCAGGTGACGTTCGTCACCGTTCCGTCACACGCGGCGCGGGCCTTGTCAATCGTCCTTCAACGCCACGGCGTTGGGCGTGACGTTCATCTTCGGCTCGTAGTCCTGCGCCTCGGCGGCGCGTGCCTCCCGGGCCTGGTCGGCCCGGAGCCGGTCCCGGCACGCCCCACAGGGCCCGTAGTATCGCTCGGCCACGTCGGCCCCGCACCGCGGGCACGCGAAGGTGAGGGGGTCGGCCACGGGCCCGAGGATGGCACAGCCGACGCGCTCAGTTGGCGACCGCCCGCAGCGCGGGGACCGCGGGGTCGACCCGGCGCACGACAAGGAGGTCGGCCGTGCGGAAGCTGGCCATGCGTGTGCTCCACGAGTCGATCACGTCGCGGCCGTCGCCCCGGCGGAAGAACGTGGTCATGGGGCCCTCTTGCTGGTAGGCGTCGGCGCCGTCGACGGACTCGACGGTCCGGTCTCGCAGGATCACCTCGAACGTCGGCATGCGGGGGACCCTACGGCGCCCACCCTGTGCGCAACGAGGGGGGCAACCCTGTGTCTTTCCTGTCGACGCCCTGTGGATCGCGCCTGGTCAGGGCGTCGCGGGCCGCCAGTGCACGAAGGCGGGCTCGAAGAACCGGCTCTTGTCCTGGACGACCAGCGTGTCGGACAGGCCGAGCGCCCCCACCAGCGACTCGCACTGGTTGCCGAACGTGCGGTACTCCGACGCCCACACCAGGAACACGGCGTGGCCGTCGGCCTCCGCCAGGATCTCCTCGGCGATCGCGGCCGGGTCGGCGGCTGCGTTCCGCTCGGCGTAGTCGGCCCAGTCGACCCGCTCGGGCGAGGCCAGCGCGGGGTAGGACAGCTCGACCAGCCCGTCGGGCATCTCCCGGGAGTAGGCGGGGCCGAGCTGGTCCGGGCAGTACACCACCACGTCGCCCGGCTGGGCCCGGGCGGCGACGGCGCCGCCCACCAGCTCGGACTGGGTGCGCTGGTAGTAGTTGACCCAGATGATCCCGCCCAGCGAGAAGCCGACGTACACCAGGCCGACCAGCAGGCGCCCCACGCCCGGCACCCGGGTGATGCCGACCGCCACGGCCAGGAGCACGAGCGGCGCCACCACCGCCGCATAGCGGCTCTGGTAGGTGGTGCTGGTGAGGAAGCCGGCGGCCGAGCCGATCAGCAGGGCCAGGCCGACGGCGGCCAGTTCCCACCGCACGACCGGCGCGGTCCGCAGGTCGAGGGTCAACTGGTGGTCGGCGGAGGAGATGGTGAACAGCGCGACCAGGACCAGGATCAGCGCCACCGACCCGTACAGCACGGCCTCGCTCACCTCGCCGCCGCCGAACTCGCCCAGCGTCGTCTGCAACACGGCCGTGGGCCGGAACGGCTCGCCCCAGGGCGTGCCGGTGTGGCCCGCCTGGTAGAGGAACCCACCGAGCCACGGCAGGAACAGCACCGAGCCCGCGATCAGCGCGAGGCCCACCCGCAGCGTCGAGGGCCGGTCGGCGGGCTGGCGCCACCACCGCACGGCCAGCAGCGCGAGCACCGCGGCCAGCAGATAGATGGACCAGTAGTGGGTCAGCAACAGCACGCCGCTGATCAGCCCGGCCGCCACGAGCCGCCAGGCCCGGGGCTGCTCGAGGGCGTCGACGATCAGCAGGTAGCCCGCGAGCACCAGCAGCATGACCAGCGAGTACATGCGGGTCTCGGTGGCGTAGCGGACCCAGAACGGGGACAGCGCCACCACGATCAGGGCCCAGCGCGCGCCCGAACCGCCGGCCAGCCGGCGCCCCGCCACCCACGCGAGCGGCAGCGCGGCCACGGCGAACAGCCCCGACAGGGCCCGGACGGCGACGTCGCCCTCGCCGACCACCTTCATCCAGTAGTGGAGGATCAGGTAGTAGAGAGGCGGGTGGCCGTCGTGGCGGAGAGCGTCGAGCAGATCCCCCGGCGGCAGCACGGCGATGTTGACGCTGAGCGCCTCGTCCAGCCACAGCGGCGAACGCTGGACGAACCGCAACACAACCCCGAGCGCGACGATGCCGCCCAGCACGACGGGCGCCACCCCGCCGGGGAGGCGCCGCGCCCGCCCGGCCTCGGCGACTACGGCGTCGTCCTCGACGGCTCCGTCGACCAGGGTGCGCATGAAGCGGCGATGCTAGCAACGGCCCTGCCGTGCGGCCTTCATCCCGGCGCAAGGTGACCCGGGCGGATCGTGCCCCCCGGCCGCCCGAAGTGGCAGCCCGCGGCCACCCGGTCGGTAAAGTGGCTCCTCCACGTCCGCACCGCTGAGGGAGAGAGCGACTCTCGTGAGTGAGTCCGACATCACCGCGCCGTCACCGTCGCCGGACGCGGGCCCCGGAAGCATCGTGATCATCGGCGCCGGGCCCGCAGGGCTGACCGCGGCCCACGAGCTCGGCAAGGCGAGCGTCACCAGCACGGTGCTCGAGAGCGACTCGGTCGTCGGCGGCATCAGCCGCACGGTCGAGCGGGACGGCTGGCGCTTCGACATCGGCGGCCACCGGTTCTTCACCAAGGTGCCGCGGGTCGAGGAGTTCTGGCACGAGGTCCTCGACGACGACGAGTTCATGCTCCGGCCCCGGGAGAGCCACATCTACTACCAGGGCCGGTTCTTCGACTACCCGCTCAAGCCGCTCAAGGCGGTCCTCGCGCTCGGGCCGGTCGAGGCGGTGCGCTGCGGCCTGTCGTTCCTGTGGATCCGGGTGCGGCCGCCGCGGGAGATCAGGTCCCTCGAGGACTACGTGGTCGCCAACTACGGCTGGCGGCTCTACAGCCACTTCTTCAAGACCTACAGCGAGAAGGTGTGGGCGGTCCCCACCTCCGAGATCTCCGCCGACTGGGGTGCCCAGCGCATCAAGGGCATGTCGCTGTGGGACGCCGTGTGGGAACCCGTGCGTGCCCGGCTGGCCGGGCGGCGCCGCGACAAGTCCAAGCAGGTCACCAGCCTCATCGAGCGCTTCCAGTACCCCAAGTACGGCCCCGGCATGATGTGGGAGCGCTGCCGCGAGCTCGTCGAGGCCGCCGGCACCAAGGTCATCTTGGAGGCCCCGGTGACCCGCATCCGCCGTGAGGGCGGCAAGGCGGTGTCTGTCGTGGTCGAGTCCGACGGCCTCACCACCGAGTACCCGGCCGACCACGTGATCTCCTCGATGCCGTACCCGCTGCTGGTCAAGGCCATGGACCCGCCGCCCCCGCCCGAGGTGCGGGCTGCGGCCGACGACCTCTACTTCCGGGACTTCCTGTCGGTGGCCCTCGTCGTGCCGGCCGAGAAGGTGCCGTGGACCGACAACTGGATCTACATCCACGCGCCCGAGGTGAAAACCATGCGGGTGCAGAACTTCGGCTCGTGGTCGCCGTACATGGTCCACGACGGCCGCAACGTGCTCGGGCTCGAGTACACGGTCGTCGAAGGCGACGAGTGGTGGACGGCCACCGACGAGGAGCTCGTCGAGAAGGGTAAGGCCGAGCTCGAGGTGATGGGCCTGGTCAAAGCCTCCGACGTCGAGGCCGGCTACGTGGTCCGGATGCCGAAGGCCTACCCCGTCTACGACGAGGGCTACGCCGAGCGGGTCGCCGTGCTGCGGGAGTGGCTGGAGGCCAACGTCCCCAACATCCACCCGATCGGGCGCAACGGCATGCACCGGTACAACAACCAGGACCACTCGATGTACACCGCCATGCTGACCGTGGAGAACATCATCAGCGGCGCCGACCACGACATCTGGTCGGTGAACGTCGAGGAGGAGTACCACGAGGAGGCGGCCCCCGGGGCCACACCCTCAGGTCGCGGCACGGGCCGGGACGCCCCGATCCTCCCCCGGCGCTGAGCCGCCGTCCCCGGCGGCACGTCGGCTCCGCAGGCGGTCGGCGGCAGCCACCAGCGCCACGGCCGCGCCCACGGCCAGCGTCGGGTAGAGCGGCATCTTGAACCGCGGGTCGCCGAACGTGGCCAGGGGCGTCGCCAGCTGGGCGAGGCCCACCACGACGAGGAACAGGCCCCGGCGGCCGGGGTCGGTCCGGCGGACGAGGATGACCGCGCCGGCGATGCCCGCCACGGCGACGACGGCGTAGAACGCGTTGGCCGCCAGCTCCAGCGTGTCCCGGGTGCCACCGGACACGATGCGCCGGGCGCCGAAGTCCTCGGCCACGTCGAGGCCGTCGGCGTCGTCCTCCAGCGTGATGCGGGCCTTGGTGACGGTGCGGCGCAGGGTGGTGCCCGGCTCGTCGCGGATGTAGCGCAGGGCCCGGTCGACGTTCTCGGACTGGCGCCGGGTCTCGGACTCGGGCCGCTGCAGGCCCTCCGCCGTGAAGCAGTGCTCGCCCAGGTCGCCGAAGCCGCCGGACGCGCCGGGGTTGTGGCCGAGGCACAGGTTGTCTCCCAGGTTGAGCGACAGGGCCACCGGCTCGTCCATCACCAGCGTCGACCGCACCGCCCACGGCACCATCACGGCCACGGCCGCCAGCCCCGCCAACGCGCCCCGCCACAGGACGGTCCGCACCGCGGGCCCCCACCACAGGACGAGGAACGCCGGCGCGGCCACCAGCGACACAGGGCGCACGAGCGCGCACGCGCCGAACAACACGCCGATCGCCACCAGCCGGCGCGTGCCGGGCGCCCGCGCCACCGCCGGGTCCGCCAGCGCCACCAGCAACAGGAGCACGAACAGGAACAGGAAGAGCGTCTCGGTCAGCACGATCGCACTGTGGAAGACGAGGTTGGGCCACAAGGCCCAGATGCCTGCGGCCACCAGCCCCACCGCGTTGCCGGCCAGCCGGCGGGCGAGCGCGAACACCAGGCCGATCGTCGCCACCGACAGCACCACGTTCATCCCGACCGCGACGCCGAAGGCGGACCAGTCGCCGGGCACGAGTCGGACCAGCCAGATCACCGCGCCCAGGGCCACCGGGTAGCCGGGCGGGTAGTAGGCGGTCTGGCCCTGGTCGGGGCCGTCGCCGTAGGTGTAGCCGTCGCCGGCCGCCACGTGGTCGGCGAGCACGAGGTAGAGCGACGGGTCGCGGAGCGCCACGGGCTCCTCGGCCTGGGTCGCCCACGCCAGGCGCAGCACCGCGCCGGCGGCCACGATCGCCACCAGCCACCACATGGCGCGGCGGGACAGCGGCGGGACCGGCGGCAGCACTCGCCTCCCCCAGTCACGGAGTGCGTCGGGCACGGCGGGTCACCCTAGTGGGGCGAGCGCCCTGAGCCGCCTGACCACCCCGTGGCTGGAATCCTCGGGGCCGCGGCCCGCGCCACTAGTGTCGTGCGATGGCCGACCGCCCGGGGCTGACGGCCGCGACGACGGACCGTCGCGGGGGCGGGCCGGTCGACGACCGCCGATGACATCCACTGAGACACCGCCGACCGCGACCGTCACCGACGACGGCGTGCCCGCCGCCGGGGACGTCGCCGGGCGCATCGAGGAGCGCCCGGAGGCCGCACCCGCGGGCGGACCGTCCCGGCCCCGGCGCTTCGCCCTGTGGCTGGGGGTCATCGTGGCCGCCGGGCTCGGGGTGCGGTTCCTGTACCTGTTCGGGTGGCGCAACCCGTGGACGGTGCTGGGCGACCCGTACTACTACCACCACGGCGCCAACCTGCTGGCCGACGGCGAGGGCTACATCCACCCGTTCCGCTGGCTGCTCGAGGGCCGGCGCATGCCGGGCGCCGACCACCCGCCCGGCTACCTCACGGTCCTGGCCGGGTTCTCGTGGCTGGGCCTCCGCTCGTTCCTGACCCACCAGGTCGTGACCTGCGTGCTCGGCGGGCTCGGCATCGTGGCCATGGGTCTGGCCGGCCGCCGCATCGCCGGCGAGCGGGTCGGGCTGATCGTGGCCGGGATGACCGCGCTCAGCCCCAACGTGTTCATCTTCGACGCCCAGGTGGTGTCCGAGACGCTGGTCGTGTCGACCACCGCGCTCGTGCTGCTGGCGGCCTACCGGTGGTGGGACCGGCCGGGCGCGGCCGCCGCCGCGCTGTTCGGGGCGACGATCGGCGTGGCCGCGCTGGTGCGGTCGGAGGCGATCCTGCTGGGGCCGGCCATCGCGATCCCGCTGGTGTGGTGGCGCTACCGGCGCGACGCGGCCGGGGAGCGCGCCCCCGCCCGCGGGTGGCTCGTGCAGCTCGGGGCGGCGGGCCTAGTGGCCGCCGTGGTGATCGGGCCGTGGGTGGCGTACAACATGTCCCGGTTCCAGGAGCCGACCACGCTCTCGGCCCAGTTCGACCAGACGCTGGGAACCGCCAACTGCGACGAGGTCTACTACGACGACCGGGTCGGCTACTGGGCGCTGTCCTGCATCCAGGAGGCCGAGCCCCTGGTCGGCGACGGCGATGCCTCCGCGCAGGGCCGGGGGTTCGCCCGCATCGCCCGCCAGTACGCGCGCGACCACGCCGAGCGGGTCCCCTACGTGGTGGCGGCCCGGGTGGGCCGCACCTTCGGCCTCTACGAGCCCCAGGAGCAGATCTTCGTCGACCACCAGGTCGAGTCGAAGGAGCCGGTGCTCGGCCAGGCCGGCCTGTTCGTCTGGTACGCGACGGCGGTAGCGGGCGCCATCGGCCTGATCGGCCTGCGCCGCGCCCGCCGCCCCATCTTCCCGCTGGTGGTGATCGTGGCCACGGTGGTGGTGACCGTGGCGGTCGTGTACGGCACCACCCGGTTCCGGCTGCCCGGCGAGCTGGCGCTGATGGTCCCGGCCGCGGTATCGCTCGACGCGGCCGTCCTCACCTGGCGGCGCAACCGCCGGGGCGAGCCCCCGCCCGAGCCGGAGCCCGCTCCCCCGCCCGAGCCGGGGGCGGCCGGGGAGCCCGGCCACCCGGCGTCACCCGCCGAGGACCCGGCCGGTGGCGGCGCCGGGCCCGGGGCGCCCGCGGCCGGCGACTCGCTGTCCGAGGTCCCCGGCGGCCTGGGCTCGTCCTCGGGCCGGTTCGCCGGGTTCGACGGGCTGCGGGCCCTGGCCGCCCTCGGCGTGCTGGTCACCCACGTCGCCCTGCACGTTGGGTTCGTCGTGCGTGACCCCCGGGGCCACTACCTGTCCCGCCTCGACGTGGGCGTGGCGGTGTTCTTCGTGCTGTCGGGGTTCCTGCTGTACCGCCCGTTCGTGGCCCGGCGGATGGACGGTCGGTCGCCCGGCCGCACCCGCGACTACCTGCGCAACCGGTTCCTGCGCATCTTCCCCGCCTACTGGCTGGCCCTGACCGTGCTCGCCGTGGTCCTGGACGTGCGCGACCGCAACGACTTCCAGAGCCTCGGCGACTTCGTCACCTACTACGGCCTGCTGCAGAGCTACTCGGCCGAGACCGCCCTCGGCGGGCTCCAGCAGGCGTGGACGCTGACCAACGAGGTGGCCTTCTACATCCTCCTGCCGCTGTGGGCGGCGGGCGGGGCCTGGCTGTGGCGCAAGCTCGCCCCGCGCCGGGCCGTGGTCGCCGAGCTGGGCATCCTCGGGCTGGCGGCGGCGGGGGCCCTGGCCTTCCGCTACTGGCTCCACGGCCTCTCGGGCGACGATGTCTCGCTCGGCACCTTCGACCCCCGCCTCCACTGGCTGCCCGCCAACTTCCACCTGTTCGTCCCGGGAATGGCACTGGCGGTGGCGCTCGAGTGGTCCCGCCGCCGCGACGCCCCGCTGCGCATCCTGGAGTGGCCCCGCCGCCACCCGCTGGCGTGCTGGCTGGGCGCGGGTGCCTGCTTCTGGGCGGTCTCGACCCAGCTCGGGCTGGGCTTCGAGGTGGGCGCCACCGAGGCGACCCAGGGCGTGGTCAAGGAGCTGCTCTACGGCGGCGTCGGCTTCCTGCTCATCTTGCCGGTGGCCCTGGCAGGTGCCACGCTGCCCCGGTCCCTGCGCTGGCTGGGCAGCCGACCGATGGTGGCACTGGGGGTGGTGTCGTACGGCATCTACCTCTGGCACGAGGGGGTGACGGATATCTACCGCGACGTCTTCGACGTGCCCATCTTCACGGGCTCGTTCCCGGCAGCGCTGGCGGTCACCCTGGCCGGCAGCGTGGCGGCCGCGGCCGTGTCGTACGTCGTGATCGAGCGGCCGGCGCTGGCCCTCAAGGACGGCCACCACAAGCTGTTCGGCGGCTGGCGGCCGGTCGGGCTCCCGGCAGACGCCTCGCCCGCGGGGGCCGCGGCGTGAGCACCGACACGGGGGCGGGCACCGAGCGGAAGGCGCCGCCCGCCGCCACGGCGGCACCGGACGCCGCCGAGGGCGCCGATGCCACGGCGGGCGCGGCCCCCGGCGAGGCCGGCGACGGCGACGGCGGCAGCCGCGGCGTGCGGGCCTGGCTCGACCGTCACGGCTGGGTGGTCCCCACCGTCGTGGTCGGCCTGGCCGTCGCGCTCCCCCTGCGGGGCGTGCTCCGGGCCCCGGGCGCGCCCATGGAGGAGGGGTTCATGATCGTGTTCCCGGAGCGCCTGCTCCGGGGCGACATCCCCAACCGCGACTACCTGCACCTCTACGGCCCCGGCAGCATCTGGACGATCGCCGCGTTCTTCAAGGCGTTCGGCGTGTCCATGTGGACCGAGCGGGCCGTGGGCGTGCTCCAGCTGGTCGGGCTGATCGCCGCCACGACCTACGTCGGCTACCGCTGGGGTCGCTACGCCGCCGCCCTGTGCGGGGTGGCCACGGCCATCATCATCATCCCGCCCATCGGCGCGACCGCCCTCGCCTGGGTGGGCGGCCTCGCCCTGGCGCTGTGGGCCGTCGCCATCGCCGCCCGGGCGCTCGACCCGGGTGCCAACCGGCGCCGCACGCTGTTGTTCGCGGGCCTGCTCGCGGGGGTGGCGCTGCTGTTCCGGCCCGACCTCGTGGTGTGCCTGGGCCTGGCGCTCGGCGTCCTGTTCGTGTGGGCGCTCGACGGCGATGGCCGCGGACGGCTCGCGCTGGGCGTGGTGCTCGGCCTCAGCCCCTACCTCGTCCACCTGGCACTGGCGGGGCCCGGCAACGTCGTCCGGGGCATGTTCCTCGAGCCGGTGTTCGAGCTGCGGCCCGGGCGCCGGCTGCCGTTCCCGCCCCCGCACGACGAGTACACGAGCTTCCTCAACCGGGCCTTCGCCTTCCGGGAGTTCCCGTGGCCGTTCCCGACGCCGCGCCAGCCGATGCAGATCGCCGTCTGGTTCTGGGTGCTGGTGGCGGTGTGCGCACTGCTCGTCGCCATCGCCGTGTGGTCCCGGCGGTCGGGCAGCCCCCACGGCTGGCGGCTGCTCGCCCTGGCGCTGTTCGCCGCCGGCCTGTTGCCCCAGGTCGTGCAGCGGGCCGACACCGCCCACCTCTCGTGGGTCAGCTGCGTGCCGTTCGGCCTGCTGCCGGCCTTCCTGGCCGAGGCCGCCCGCCTGCGGGGGACGCGGGTCGTGCTGGCCCGCACGGCCATGCTGGCCCCGCTGGCGCTCCTGTTCCTGTTCCCCCACTTCACGTACCGCTGGTACGCCGACTACGTCGCGCAGAGCGTCAACTACGACCGGGTCGTGTACTCGGTCGACCACGAGGGCCGCAGCTTCTACTACGGCCGCCAGGACGTCCCCGTGGCGGCCGAGGCCATGCTGGCCGACGTGGAGGAGCTGACGGAGCCGGGCGACAAGGTCATCGTCGGCACGGGCGACCTGCGGCGCACCCCGTACAGCGAGGCCTACCTCTACTACCTGCTCCCCGACCTCGAGCCCGGCACGCGCTACATCGAGATGGACCCGGGCGTGGCCAACGCCGAGGACTCCGCCCTGGCCGACGAGCTGCGGGAGTCCGATGTCGTGATCCTGTCGACGATGTACGACAACTGGATCGAGCCCAACACGTCCATGGACCCGGGCTCGGAGGAGCCGAACCGTGTCCTCGACGACCTGTACTGCTTCCACGACCGCTACGGGGACAACCCTGCGGCCGGCGACGGGCGCCCGATCTACGAGCTCTACGTCCGCTGTGACGAGGGGGAGAGCAGCGCATGAAGACCGTCGTCATCATCCCCACGTTCCTGGAGGCCGAGAACATCGCGGACGTGCTGGGCCAGGTGCGGGAGGCCGCCCCCGAGGCCGACATCCTGGTGGTGGACGACGCCAGCCCCGACGGGACGGCCGACCTGGCCCGCGAGGCGGGCGAGAAGCTCGGCCGGGTCGAGGTGCTGAGCCGTGCCGGCAAGGGCGGGCTCGGCGGTGCCTACCGGGCGGGGTTCCAGAAGGCCTTCGCCGAGGGCTACGAGGTGGTCGTCCAGATGGACGCCGACCTGTCCCACCCACCCGACCGGCTGCCGGTGCTGCTGGCCGAGGTCGAGCGCGGCGCCGACATCGCCATCGGCTCGCGCTACGTGGCGGGGGGCGCCACCGCCAACTGGCCGCTCGTGCGCATCCTGCTGTCGCGCGCCGGCAACTTCTACGCCTCCAACGTGCTGGGCCTCGGCGTGCGGGACGCCACGGCCGGGTTCCGGGCCTACCGCGCCGACATCCTGCAGACGGTCGAGGCCAGCGCCACCAAGGCCACCGGCTACGGCTTCCAGCTCGAGCTCTCCTATCGGGCCCACCGCCTCGGCGCCCGCATCGTCGAGGTGCCGATCACCTTCAGCGACCGGTTCCGGGGCGTCTCCAAGATGTCGTGGCACATCATCGGCGAGGCGATGTCGCTCGTAACCTGGTGGGGCTTCCGGGACCGCGTCCTGCTCCGAGGCCGCCAGGAGGAGGTCCGGCGCGTCCGCTGCCCCGACCCCGCCTCGGCCGGGCCGGACACAACCGTCGCGCTGACCGGGCCGGACGCCGAGGCCGAGGCGACGGCGTCCTAGTACGGCCAGGTCTCGCCGTCGTGGCCGAGGGCGCGGGCGGCGCGGGGAACCCTGGCCACGATCAGAGCCTTGATGCCCAGGTTGCGGGCGAACCACGGGAGCTGGGCGAGCTGGCGGCCGGCGTCGGCGACGCGGGCCAGCCCCCGGACCGGCTCGCGTCGGTACTCGGCCAGGGATCGGCTGCGGCCCGCATAGCGCCAGTCGCCCGAGAACATGACGGTCGTGGCCAGCGCCAGGGTCACGCCGACCGACGAGAACGAGTCGTGGACCAGCATCGTGCCGCCGGGGCTGACCCGGGCGCCCCAGCTGCGGATGTCGTCGCTGGCCGGGGCGTAGCGGTGGGCGCCGTCGATGTGCAGCAGGTCGATGGGCTGGTCCACGTCCCCCAGGGCGTCGTGGCTGAACTTGCGGACGTAGGTCACCCGGTCCCGCACGCCGGCCCGCTCGAGGTTGTCGAGGAACACCTTGGAGTCGACCGCGGCCTCGTCGGCGAAGCCCTCGATCTCCTGTGGGCCCCGGTCGTTGCCGGCATGGGGGTCGATGGCCACGACCTCGGCGCCGGCGGGCGCCGCGCGTGCAATGGCGATCATCGACCGCCCCCGGAAGCTGCCGATCTCGACGATGCGGCCGGTGGCCGGCACCTCGACAGCCCGGGCCACGACGCGGGCCACCTGCTCGGGGCTGAACCAGCCCTCGACCCCGTCGAGCGCCTTCTCGAGCGACGTGTCGGCGGCGGTCGTGGCCGTCTCGTCGAGGCTGTCGTCGGTGCTTCCCACGTGCGGCTCCGTTGGTGGCGCGCCTGGTCGCCGCGCCCCATCCCGCTCCTTGGTGCGCTGGCGCGGAAGTTCGTAGCATACGGCCGACCCCGGTCCCGAGCCGCACCCGCGCGGTTAATGTCGAGCGCCCGGGTCACCGGCCTGGGGAAGGACGACCACCTGTGAGCAACGCTGTGCCCGACGACGCCGATCCGGTCGCCAAGATCGGCGACCTGGCCGCGTCGGCGGGGGTCCGGCGGGTCCACGTCCTGGCGTGGCGCGACCTCGACGACGTCGAGGCCGGCGGCTCGGAGCTCCACATCGCCGAGGTGGCCAGGCTGTGGGCCGCGGCCGGCGTCGAGGTCACGATGCGCACGTCCTGGGCCCAGGGCCAGCCGGTGGAGGCCATGCGCGACGGCTACCGGGTCATCCGCCGCGCCGGTCGCTACCAGGTCTTCCCGCGTGCGGCGTTCGCCGAGATCACCCGGCGCACCGGCCCCCGCGACGTGCTGATCGAGATCTGGAACGGCATGCCGTTCCTGTCCCCGCTGTGGAACCCGGGGCCGCGGGTGATCCTGCTCCACCACGTCCACGCCGACATGTGGAACATGACGCTGGGCCCCACGCTGGGCCCGATCGGCGCGGTGTTCGAGAGCCGCGTCGCGCCGCCGCTGTACCGCCGGTCCACCATCGCCACGCTGTCCGAGTCGTCCAAGGACGAGCTGGTCGACGACCTGGGCTTCGACCCCGCCCGGATCACCGTCGTCCACCCCGGGATCGACACCCGCTACTCGCCGAGCGGCGAGCGCTCCCCCGACCCGCTGGTCATCGCCATCGGCCGCATCGCCCCGGTCAAGCGCTACGACATGCTGGTCCGGGCCGCCCACCACGCCCGTCGCACGGTCCCAGACCTGCGCCTCCACCTGGTGGGCGACGGCTACGACCGGCCCACCGTCGAGGCCGCGATCCGCGAGCTCGACGCCGGCGACTGGGTCACGCTACGGGGGTCGATCAGCGACGCGGAGAAGATCGACCTCATGCGCCAGGCCTGGGTCGTCGCCTCGGCGTCGGCCCGCGAGGGCTGGGGCATGACGCTGACCGAGGCCGCGGCCTGCGGGACCCCCGCGGTCGCCACCCGGATCGCCGGCCACTCCGACTCGGTGCAGGACGGGCGCTCCGGCCTGCTGGCCGAGGGTGACCCCGCGGCCCTGGGCGACGCTCTGGCCCGCATCCTGTCGGACGGGGAGCTGCGGGAGCGCCTCGGCGCGGGTGCGCTCGCCTGGGCGGGTGAGCTGACCTGGAGCAACACGGCCACCCGGCTGATGCGGGTGGTCGCCGACGAGGTGTCACGACGGCGATCCCGTCGATGAGGAACCCGCTCGGGCGGCTGGGCAACGGCGTCCGCCAGCGCCGGCCGGCCCTCGCCGCCGTGGCGGCCGCACCGGCGCCGGCCGCGGCGCGCCCGACCCGGGCAGCCCTGGTGGCGGCGCGGGCCCGGCACCGGGGGCCGTCGGGCGCCACGGTCCGCCTCCTCCTGATCCTGGCGGGGGTCGCGTACGTCCCGCTGCTGCTCACCCAGCGGGGCTGGGTCAGCGCCGACACCAAGACCTACCTCTACCTCGACCCGTCCAAGCTGATGAGCCGGGCCTGGTCGATGTGGGACCCCTCGATCGGCCTCGGCACCGTCACCCACCAGAACATCGGCTTCCTATGGCCGATGGGCCCGTTCTACTGGCTGCTCGACACGATCGGGGTGCCGGACTGGGCCGCCCAGCGGCTCTGGTGGGGCACGATCATCTTCGCGGCCGGCGCCGGCGTCGCTTACCTGCTGCGCACGCTCGGCTGGACCGGCCCGGGCGTCGTGGCCGCCACGTTCGGCTACGCGCTCACGCCTTACCTGCTCACGCTGGTGGCCCGGCTGTCGGCCATCCTGCTGCCGTTCGTCGCGCTGCCGTGGCTGGTGGCGTTCACGATCCGCACCGCCCGGACCAGGGGCTGGCGCTACCCGGCCCTGTTCGCCCTGACCGTGGCCACCTGTGGCAGCGTCAACGCCACCGCGCTCCTGCTGGTGGGCCTGGCGCCGGTGGCGTGGCTGGCGCACGCCGTCTGGGTGGCCAGGGAGATCCCGTTGCGGGCGGCGGTCCGGGCCGCGCTGCGGCTCGGGGTGCTGACCATCCCGGTGTCGGCCTGGTGGATCCTCGGCCTCTCGGTGCAGGGCACCAACGGCATCGAGATCCTCCGCTACACCGAGACCGCCCAGACCGTGGCGGCCGTGTCCGTGAGCCACGAGGTGCTGCGGGGCCTCGGCTACTGGTTCTTCTACGGCGGCGACCGGCTCGGCCCGTGGATCGAGCCGAGCGTCGAGTACACCCAGTTCCTGCCGCTGCTCGCCTTCACGTACCTGGTGCCGATCGCCGGCCTCACGGGGGCGATCGTGGCCCGCTGGCGCCACCGGGCGTACTTCATCGCCCTGCTCGCCCTGGGGGTCGCGCTCGCGGTCGGCGCCTACCCGTGGGACGGCGGGTCGCCCTGGGCCCGGGGCGTGAAGGCGTTCGTGCTGTCCGACGTCGGCCTGTCGATGCGCAGCCTGCCCCGGGCCGTGCCGCTGGTGGCGCTGGCCATGGCGGTGCTGGCCGGCTCCGGCGTCACCAGCCTGGCCCGGCGCTGGCCCCGCACCGGGCGGCCGCTCACGATCTTCGTGGTGGCGGTGGCGCTCCTCGCCATCCCGCCGCTGTGGCTGGGCGACTTCGTCCCCCAGAACCTGCGCCGGCCCGAGACCATCCCCGGCTACTGGCAGGAGGCCGCCGACCACCTCGAGGCGGCCGGCGAGGATACCCGGGTGCTGGTCGTGCCGGGCTCCGACTTCGCCAGCTACCGCTGGGGCAACACGGTCGACCCCGTGCTGCCGGGCCTCATGGACCGTCCGTCGGTTCAGCGGGAGCTGATCCCCTACGGCTCGGCCGCCTCGGCGAACCTGCTCAACGCCTTCGACCTGCGGCTCCAGGAGCGCACCGCCGACCCCGACAGCGTCGCCCCCATCGCCCGGCTCATGCGGGCCGGCGACGTGCTCGTCCAGAGCGACCTCCAGTACGAGCGGTACAACACGCCCCGGCCGCGCAACTTCTGGGACTTCATCTCCCACGCGGCCGGCCTGGGCACCCCGACCGAGTTCGGGCCGGGCGAGCCCAACGTCACCGTCAGCGACGTCCAGCTCGACGACGAGCTGATGTTCCAGACCGACCCGTCGCTGCCCGATCCCCACGAGCTCGCCGTCCTGCCGGTCGAGGGCGCCGTGCCGATCGTGTCCACCCACTCGGGGGCCAACCCGCTGGTGGTGGCCGGCGACGGCGCCGGGCTGGTCGACGCGGCGGGGGCGGGGCTCATCGACGGCACCGAGCTGGTCCACTACTCGGGCTCGCTCGACGACGACGAGGTCCGCGACGCCCTGGACGACGGCGCCGCCCTGCTCCTGACCGACTCCAACCGCAAGCGGGGCGAGCGGTGGACCACGATCCGCCACACCCGGGGCTTCACCGAGACCGCGTCGGGCGACGCCATGGTCGAGGACGCACGGGACAACCGCCTGCCGCTGTTCCCCGAGCGGGACACCGACGTGATGACGGTCGCCGAGGACCGGGGCGGTGTGTCCGCCACCGCCACGTCCTACGGCAACACGATCACCTACACCTCCGAGGAGCGGCCGGCACTGGCGGTCGACGGCGACCTGGAGACGGCCTGGCGAACCGGGGCCTTCTTCGACGCCCGGGGCGAGCGGATCGAGCTGACGTTCCCCGAGCCGATCACCGCCGACCGGGTGAACCTCACCCAGGTCACCAACGGGACCCGCAACCGCTACATCACCGCGGTGCGGCTGCGCTTCGACGGCGAGGACCCCATCGACACCCCGCTGGCCCGCCAGTCGCGGGACGCCCCCGGCCAGGTCGTCACGTTCCCCGAGCGGACGTTCCGGACCCTGTCGATCGAGATCCTCGAGGACTCGGTCGGCTTCGTCCCCCGCTACGGCGGCCAGAGCAGCGTCGGCTTCGCCGAGATCGAGGTCGGTGACCAGCCGACCGACCACGAGGATGCCATCCGGCTGCCCACCGACCTGCTCGCCGCCGCCGGCGACGCCGCCGCGGACCACCCGCTCGCCATCTCGTTCACCCGCCAGCGCCAGGATCCCACCGACACCACCCGGGCCGACGAGGAGCTCCGGCTGATCCGCCTGTTGGAACTGCCCGGGGCCCGGTCGTTCTCGCTGGAGGGCGAGGCCCGCCTCTACCGGCGCACGCCCACCTCGGTCATCGACGAGTCGCTCGGCCGGCCCCACGACGGCAGCGTGACCTGGGCTCGGGCGAGCTCGGTGCTCAACGGCAGCCTGCAGACGGCGTCGGCCGTCTTCGACGGCGATCCCACCACCGCCTGGACGACCGTCCGCGACGGCCCGGATCGGGCGTGGGTCGAGGTCAACCTGGTCGACCCGGTGACGATCAGCTCGCTACCGCTCACGATCGTGGCGGACGGCCGCCATTCGGTGCCGACCCAGGTCGAGCTGACCGTCGACGGCGTCTCCCAGGGCCGCATCGACCTGCCCCCGGTCGTGGACGGCGCGAACCAGAACGCCACGACCCCCGTCGACGTGCATCTCCCCCAGGCGGTGACCGGCTCGTCGTTCCGCGTCTTCGTCACCGCCGTCCGCCCGGTCACCACGCAGGACTGGAACAGCAACCGCGCGGTCGACCAGCCGGCGGCCATCGCCGAGATCGGCCTGCCCGCCCCCACCGTCCCTGCCCTGCCCGCCACGTACGACTCCGGGTGCCGCAATGACCTGGTGACGGTCGACGGCCAGCCGTTCCCGGTGCGGGTCAGCGGCCCCCTGGCGGACGCCCTCGCCGGCAGGGGCCTGGCCGTGGCGCCGTGCGGTCCCACGTCGTTGACGCTCGACGCCGGCGAGCACGACCTTGAGACCGCGGCGGGGCGGGACGCCGGGCTGGAGATCGACGCGCTGGTCCTGCGGTCCGGCGCGGGGGGCGCCGCCACGCCGGCGGGCGCGGGGACGCTCGTGGCCGAGGCGGCCGGCGGCGCGGTGCCTGCCGGCCCGGCCGTCGAGGTGGTGGGCGACGACCACGACCGGGCCACGGTCGAGGTGAGCGGCGCGACCCCGGGGGAGCCGTTCTGGCTGGTGCAGGGCCAGAGCTTCAACCCGGGCTGGGCCGCCTCCGTCGACGGCGAGTCCCTCGGCGGGCCGGCGCTGGTGGACGGGTTCGCCAACGGCTGGCGGGTCGACCCGGACGCCGGGTCGTTCACGGTCGAGCTCGCGTTCGCGCCCCAGCGGCGGGTCGACCTCGCCATCTGGGTCTCGGTGGCGGCGGCGGCCGTGTGCCTGTTGCTGCTCGTGCGCAAGCCCCGCCAGGTCGTCAACGCCCCGGCGGCCGAGGCCGAGCCGTACTCGTCCGTGCTGGCCTTCCGCTACGACGGCGCCCTGCCTAGCCGCAGCACCGCGTTCCTGACCGGCCTGGGCGTGTTCCTCCTCGGCTGGGTGCTGGCCGGGCCCGTCGTCGGCCTGGCGGTCGGCGTGGCCGCCGGCATCGGCGCCCGCCACGAGACCTTCCGGCGCTACCTGCTGCTGGCCAGCCCCATCGCCCTCGGCCTGTGCGGGCTCTACGTCCTCTACATCCAGGCCCGCTGGAACCCGGTGCCCAGCTTCGACTGGCCGATCGAGATGCGGCGCCCCCACCCGATCGGCTGGGTGGCGGTGCTGGCGCTGGTGGCCGACGCGGTCGTCGACCGGGTGTGGCAGTCCCGCAGGAGCGACCGGGACCGGTGAGCGAGCGCGGCTTCATCTTCGGGGTCGACCTGGACGGCGTGTGTGGCGACTACACCACCGCGCTGCGGAATGTCGTGGTCGAGCGCACCGGGACCGACCCGGCCTCGCTGCCGCTCGAGCGGTCGTGGGACTTCCGCGAGTGGGGCCTGTCCCCCGCCGAGTTCGAGGAGCTGCACCGGGCCGCGGTGCTGGAGCACCGCATCTTCCGCACGATGCCGGCCATCCCCGGGGCGGCGGAGACGCTCTGGCGGCTGTCCGATGCCGGCGTGTGGATCCGCATCATCACCCACCGCCTGTACGTGAACTGGGGCCACGCCATGGCCGTGGCCGACACGGTCGAGTGGCTCGACGCCACCGGCATCCCCTACCGGGACCTGTGCTTCCTCGGGGCCAAGCCCCAGCTGGGCGCGGACTGCTACGTCGAGGACGCGCCCCACAACGTCGAGGCGCTGCGGGACACGGGCTCGCACGTCATCGTGTTCGACCAGCCCTACAACCGGGGGGTGCCCGGTCCCCGGGCCCGCGACTGGTCCGAGGTCGAGACGCTCGTCGGCGACCGGGTGGCCGAGAAGGGCCTGTCGCTCCAGGCCCCGCTGCCCGGTTTCGAGGACGTGCCCAGCCGGTTGCGGCGGGTCCGTCCGGGCGAGCCCGGGGCCGGCGACGCCGGCGGCGGCTGAGGGGCGGCGGTCATCGACTGGTCGGACCTCGCCGGGGCCGTCGCCGTGGTGGCCGTGTTCTCGGTGCCCCTGGCGCTGACCGCCTGGGCGCTGCTCGACGCCGCCCGCCGGCCAGAGTGGGTCTGGGCGCTGGCCGGCCGGCGGCGAGTGGCGTGGCTGGCCGCGATCCTGTTCGGGGCCCTGGTCGTGGTCGTGGGCCTCGTGGTGTCGACCGTCTACCTGGTGCGGATCCGCCCGGAGCTGGCCGCGGTCGAGAGTGGGCGGATCTAGGCGACGCGGGCGGCTACCGGCGCTGCCGAATCGGCCTCCGGCCCGAACAGGTGCTCCGGCGGCGGCCCGTAGCGGTGGCGCAGGTGGTGGGCGATGGCCAACGCCCGGGCCCGGGGCGCCCAGTACGGGCCGCGGCGGGCCGGGTCCAGCGTGCCCGCCGCGAGCTGCCACAGGGCGATCGCGAGGCGGATGCCGGCGTGGTAGCGGCCCGAGTGCTCGCGCACCATGAGCAGGGTGTTGCGCAGCTGCAGGTAGTCGACCACCGCGGCCCGGGTCCCCACGTGCATGTTGCGGATGTCGGCCCCCCGAACGACGCCGACCTGCCAGCCGGCGGCCTTGGCCCGGATGGCCAGCTCGGCCTCCTCGCAATAGGCGAAGTAGCGCTCGTCGAACAAGCCGACGTCCTCCAGGCAGCGCCGCCTGGCCAGCATGAGCGTCCCGTGTGGGTAGCCGGCCGCCTCCCAGCCCTCGGTGACGGTGGCGGGGGCGGGGATGGCGCCGAAGTAGCGGTCGACGACGGGGGTGAGGCCGTCGCCGACGTCGGCCGAGGCCAGCCCGGCCCGGGCCTGTGCCTCGCAGGTCGCCACCAGCCGGGCGAGGCAGCCGGGAAGGGGCCGGGCGTCGTGGGGGCACACGGCCAGCCAGTCGGCCGGGTCGTGGGCCAGGAACCAGCGGAAGCCGGAGTTGGCGCCCGGGCCGAAGCCGGCGTTCGCGCCCAGCTCTATCACGTGGACCTCGGCCGGCAGGCTGCGGACGGCGGCCAGGCCGTCCGGGCCCGAGCCGTTGTCGACGACCACGATCCGCGGCGCGGGGACCTGGGCCAGGAAGCGGGCGACCGTGTCGCGCACGGCACGACCCTGGTCGCGGTGCACGATGACGAGGTCGACAGCGCCGGCGGCCACGCGCGCATCTTGGTCTCCCGCCCGGGGGCGGGTCCAGACGGCTCGGATGCCAAGGGCCGTTAGGATCAGTCCTTCGTGACCGGCTCCGCTCCCGACCTCGACGCCGCCCGCCAACTGCTGGGGTTCTGCGACGCCTCGCCCTCGCCGTACCACGCCTGCGCCACCGCCGCCGCGGTGCTGGGCGAGGCCGGCTACACGCGCCTGGCGGAGGATGCCGCCTGGTCGGGCGAGCCCGGCCGGTGGTACGTCGTGCGGGGCGGGTCGCTGATCGCCTGGGCGACGGCGTCGGGGCACGATCCCCACGACGGGTTCCGCATCGTCGGCGCCCACACCGACAGCCCCAACCTGAGGATCAAGCCCCAGCCCGACGTCGTCCGGGCGGGGGTCCGCCAGATCGGGGTCGAGAGCTACGGCGGGGTGCTGCTCAACAGCTGGCTCGACCGCGACCTCGGCATCTCGGGCCGGGTGGCCGTGCGCCGCAACGGCGCGGGGGCCGCGGTGCGGCTGCTGCGGGTCGACCGGGCGGTGTGCGCCATCCCCCAGCTGGCCATCCACCTCGACCGCGAGGTGGCGACCAAGGGCCTGGTCATCGACGCCCAGAACCACCTGACCCCGCTGTGGGGCATCGCCACCGTCGACGACGGCGACGGCTTCGCCGGGTTCGTGGCCAAGGAGCTGGGGGTCACGCCCGACGACGTCCTGGGCTGGGATCTGATGCTCCACGACCTGGAGCCGGGGGCGCTGGTGGGCCGGGACGACGAGCTGCTGGGATCCGCGCGGCTCGACAACCTGGCGTCGTGCTGGGCGGCGGTCGATGCGCTGGCCGGCACCGCCCCCGCCGCCAAGGCGCCGATCCCAGTGGTGTGCCTGTTCGACCACGAGGAGGTCGGCTCGACGTCCGACCGGGGGGCCGGCTCGTCGCTGCTGCCCACGGTGCTCGAGCGCTCGGTGCTGTCCCGGGGAGGCAGCGCCGAGTCGTTCCACCGGGCCCTGGCCCGGTCGGCCTGCCTGTCGGCCGACATGGCGCACGCCACCCACCCCAACTACGCGGACCGCCACGACCCCGAGCACACGGTGGCGCTCAACGGCGGGCCGGTGGTCAAGGTCAACGCCAACGTCCGCTACGCCACCGACGCCCCCGGCGCTGCCCTCGTGGCCCTGGCCGCCGAGCAGGCCCGCGTCCCGCTCCAGCGCTTCGCCATGCGCAGCGACATGCCGTGCGGCTCGACGATCGGGCCCGTCACGGCCGCCCGCCTCGGCATCACCACGGTTGACGTCGGCATGCCCCAGCTCGCCATGCACGCAGCCCGCGAGTACGCGGGCAGCCAGGACCCCGCCAGCTACCAGGCCCTCCTGGCCGCGTTCCTGGCCCCGGCCTGATCCTCGCCGGGGGGTGACGGACGGCGGCCCAGGCGATCGGCTCGGTGCCGGGCGGTACGGTCACCCGGGTGAGGTCGTGCCCGACTGCGGCACGGAAAGGTGGCAGCGATGGCACAGCGACGATCGGGTGTCGACCGCCAGACGGTGGACCTGTCGGGGTTCCCCGATCTGGTCGTGATCTACCTGGGGATGCGCGTCCGGAGCGTGCGCGGGCTGGCCAAGCTCGCCCGGACAGGCCGCCAGATCCAGGCCGGGGTCGCTGAGGACCCTGACGGCCTGCTGCTCCACGAGAACATGCTGTTCTCGCTGGTGCCGCCCCATGCCGGGATGCGGCAGTACTGGCGCGACCTGGACTCGCTCGAGCGATGGACCCGTGAGCTGCCGCACCAGCAGTGGTGGAGGGACTTCCTTCGGGACTCGGCCGGCACCGGGTTCTGGCACGAGACCTACTCCATGCGGGGCGGGATGGAGGCGATCTACGACGACATCCCCAAGCCGATCGGCCTGCTGGCGTTCGCACCACCAGAGCGAGCCCGGGGGCCGATGTTCAGCGCTCGCCCCCGGCTCGGGCTGGGCGAGCCACACGTCGCCCCGGTTCTGCCCGAGAACACGCTAACGGACTAGCCGGCGGCCGGCCGCCTGTCGTGCCGGCACGGAGGACCATCGATGACCGCACATTCGACGACGCGCCGGGCGCTGGGTGCCATAGGCCAGCTCGCGCTCGGCGCCGCGCTGCTCACAGCAGGTACCGGGCATCTCACCAAGCAGCGCCAAGAGTTCCGCGCACAGGTACCGTCGTGGTTCCCGGCCGATCCGGACACGGTCGTTGTGGTCTCCGGCGTCGTCGAACTCGCCCTCGGCGCTGCTCTGCTCGGGACGTGGAAGCAGCCTGCCCGCGCGGTGGTCGGCGGCACCGCAGCCGCCTTCTTCGTCGCCGTCTTCCCCGGCAACATCGCGCAATACACCGATCACGTGGACGCCTTCGGCCTGGACACGGACGCGAAGCGCGCCATCCGGCTGGTGTTCCAACCCGCCCTCGTGGCGTGGGCCCTCGCGTCGACCGACGCCGTGCGAGTCCTCCGCGAGCGGCGAGCGCAGAGCAACTGACGCTCAGAGGATCCTGTCCACGTTGTCCTGCTCGATAGACGGCGGGATGTGATGCGCGATGCCGCCCGCTCGACCGCGGGTGCGAGTGAAGCCGGCGTCGGCGGGGGCGTTCGACGTTGCGGCGTGGGTGGCGAGGCCGACGCCTGCGAGGGCGAGGGCGGCAGCGATCAGGGCCGCTTGCTCATGGCGCGGCCGAGCGATCCGATGCCGAGGACGACGAAGCCGGCGAAGAACACGCCGAAGGCGATGGGGATTCCTGCCGGGATCTCGTTGAAGTCGGGGTCGCCCACGTCGGGCATGCCGGTGAACAGCGTGTAGCCGAAGATGAACAGTCCCGCGACGGCGAGCACGGACCCGAGGACGACGCAGAACTTCACCCACCCGGGCGCATCGGAGTTGTCCGTCGGATCCGGGGCGTGGAAGTAGTTGAAGTCCCCGCCGACCGCGATGCCGTGGTCGAACGCCTGCACGTTCATCTGCGCGTAGACGTTGTTCACCATTTGGCGCCCGCCGCGCTGGTCGAGCGCGTTGATCACCTCGGCCAGCTCGCGTGCGAAGCCGCGGTCGACGCTGATGGCGCCGTCGAGCGTGAGACCCACGTCGCGCTGCACCTCGGGGCTGCGCGGGTTGCCGGCGAGCCTGTCGAGGGGAGCGCGGCCCATCCGGTGGGCGACCAGGCTGGTCAGGCGATCCAGCAGTTGGTCGAGCGCCCGGTCGCCCCAGCGCTTGCCGGCGCGGAGTAGCGCCGCCGTGAGGTACCCGACGACGAGCCCGCCATCGATGGGCATGAGACCCCGTAACACAGGTGGAGGGACCTGTCCACCATCGTCCGCGCTGCTCGCCCGCCGCCGCGGCCAGCCCGGCGTCGACCCGCTAGGCCCAGGGGTGCTCGGCTGCGAAGAGGCGGCGGGCCGCCGACCACGTGCGGGGCCCGTAGGTGCGGTTGGCGCGGGGCGACGAGGCCCGGGCGGACTGGACCTCGGCCGGGTCGAGGGCACACGGCATCGTGGCCGGGTCCAGGTCGTGGAGGGCGGCGGCGTTGCGCCACAGGATCTTGGCGCGTACCTCGTCGGTGAGCGCCGGATAGCCGTGGGCCTCCTGCAGCTCGGGGCTGATCTGGAACGAGCGGAACGCGTCGATCTGGTCCTGGGGCGAGCCGTACCAGATGGAGTCCGTGCCCCACAGGATCCGGTCGTCGCCCACCGCCACGAGCAGCTTGCCCAGCAGGTGGGCCGCCTCGTCGGGCGAGGACATGACGGTGCGCCAGGTCGAGCCCAGCTCCGCGTAGACGTTCGCGCCGGGGCCGATGCCCGCGCCCTCCAGGCTCGCCACCAGGCGGTCGACGCCGGCGTTCGGGGCGGCCGGGTCGTACGGCCCCTCTGTCACGTTCGACTCGAACCCCGAGTGGTAGACGCAGAACCGCAGGTGCGGGCGGGCCGCGGCGGCCGGGCCGATGTCGGCCGGCGAGGCGAAGGGGTCGCCCCCGGACAGGCCCTTGTGGACGCAGACGACGTCGACGCCCAGCTCCTCGACCTTGGACAGGAACGCCTCGCCCACCGGCTTGCCGGCCGGGTCCCCGTCGTCGAGCCGCCAGGGCGGCCCGGCATGCGTGTACGCCTTCCAGGCGACGAGCGGGTGGCGGGCGGCCTCGTCCTCCATCGCGGCCAGCGCCGCGCCCGGGTCGCCGACGTTGGGGACGCCGTGGCCCTGGACCAGCACCCGGCCCTCGCCGCACAGCTCGGCAAGCTGATCGCGGGCCTGCGCCATCAGCTCGGCCGACAGCGGGTCGGGCTCGCCGAGCACCGGCACCGCGGACAGCACCGCCACCGTCGTGTCGCTGCGGCCGAACACCTCGGCGATCCAGTTGTCGATGCCGAAGCACCCGGCCGGGTCGGCCTCGCCGCAGTTCGCCTGCGGGAACCCCATGCCGAAGCCGGCCTCGCTCCCCACCGGATACTCGAGGAAGTGGGTCTGCACGTCGATGACCGGCCCGTCACCGCCCAGCACGGTCGTGGCCACGTCGGGCTCGGTCGTCGCCTCCTCGGGGACCTCGAACGTGCCCCCGGACCGCCCGCCGGACTCTTCCTTGGAGCACGCCGCCAGCGCCAGCAGCCCGGTGGCGGCTCCCATCGTCGACAGCAGGAACTCGCGCCGGCTCATCCCCAGCCGGCGGGCCCGCTCCTCGCTCCAGCGCCGGGCCCGGCGGGCGGCTTCCCGGGTAAGCGGCGTCGCGGCCCGGGGCGGGTACTCGCCGTTGGAGCAGGGACCCAGCTTGATCGGGAGCCCGGGCTCCCGGAGGTCGCCTCGATCGGCCACGCACCGAGGGTACGTGACAGGATCGGCGCCATGGACGTGCACGAGGCCCGGATCGTGCTGGGGGTGGAGCCCGGCGACGGCTGGGACGTCGTGCGGGCCGAGTACCGGCGCCGGATCCGGGCCGCGCACCCCGACCACCACGGTGCCGCGGTCACGGCTGCCGCCGCCCGGCTCAACGAGGCCTACGCCGTGCTCAGCCGGGCCAAGCGGGCCGGCGTGCTCGCCGCCACCCCGGGGGCGCCCGCCCCGCCGCCGCCCCCGCCCCCGGCGCCGCCGCCGGTGGGCGTGGCCGTGTTGGGCGGCGACACGCTGCTGCTGGCCGCCCCGCCGCCCGAAGCGTTCGCCCTACTCATGGAGGCGGGGCACCGGGTCGGCGAGGTCACCTACGTCGACCGCAACTGCGCCATCTTCGAGGTCGTGCTGCGCCAGGACGGCGAGACCTGCTCGCTGGTCGTCACCATCCAGGGCCGGGCGCACGGCACCGAGGCCTTCCTGACCCTGGAGGCGATCGAGCGGCCCGCCACCCTCGACCCATCCCGGGTTGTCCGCCGTATGGCCGCCGCCCTGCGCTGAATCGGCGCCGGCCCGGCATGCTAGGGGCCATGAGTGACCCCAAGGAGATCCCCGAGGCCGAGCTGCCGACCACCGAGGAGGGCTGGCGGGAGCGGCTCGAGCCGCTGCAGTTCGAGGTTGCCCGCCACGGCGGCACCGAGCGGGCCTTCACCGGCATCTACTGGGACACCAAGGACGACGGCACCTACCGCTGCGTGGCGTGCGGCCAGGCGCTGTTCTCGTCGAAGACCAAGTACGACTCGGGGAGTGGCTGGCCCAGCTTCTGGGAGCCGCTCAAGCAGGGTGCGGTGCGGCTCATCACCGACTCGAGCCACGGCATGGTCCGCACCGAGGTCCGCTGCTCCCGCTGCGACTCGCACCTGGGCCACGTGTTCGAGGACGGCCCCCAGCCCACCGGCCTGCGCTACTGCATGAACTCCGCCAGCCTCGATCTCGACCGCGACGAGGCGCCGGCCTCGTAGCCGGCCATCAGACGCGGAGGCGCTCACGGACCTCGGCCCACAGCTCGGCGTACGCCCGGGCCGCCCGGCTGCGGGGGGCCTGCGTCACCACGGGCGCCCGCGCGACGCCCATCAGCTCGACCTCGGTGGCCGCGGGGATCACGCTGCGGACCACGTCGGTGCGGCCGTCCGGCAGGGTCTCGACCACCTCGCGGTGCAGCCGCTTGCGCCAGTCGACCATCGAGAAGAAGGCGATGATGTCGGGGCGGTGGTCGACCTCCGCGTCGACGAAGTCGCTGAGCTGGGCGAACGTGCGCAGCGTCAGGGTCGACGGGATCAGCGGCACCAGCAGCGCGTCGGCGGCGTCGAACACGGCCTCGGACACGAGCGAGATCGACGGCGGGCAGTCGAGCACCGCCAGGTCGTAGTGGTCCTCCAGCGGGGCGAGCACCTTGCGGAGCCGTCGGGTCGGCTTGCCGGACTCGTCGAGGACCAGGTCCATGTGCCGATAGGAGAAGTCGGCGGGTAGGAGGTCAAGGCCCTCGACGTCGGTCCCCCGCAGCACGTCGGTCACGTCGCTGCGGCCCCGCACCAGCTTGCGCCCGCCTCCCCGGACCTTGGGCCGCACCCGGAACAGGAACGAGGCCGCCCCCTGCGGGTCCAGGTCCCACAGCAGCGTGCGCAACCCGTCCGCCGCCGCCAGGGCCGCCACGTTGACCGCGGCCGAGGTCTTCCCCACCCCGCCCTTGATGTTGTAGGTGGCGAGGACCTTCATCCGCTCGGGCCCCGGAAGGTCGAGGCCACGACCTTGCGCTGGCCCGGAGCGGCGAACGCCGCGAACCGGGCGGCGAAGTCGTCCCGGGCCGCCTGCTGGGCGGCGCCGAGGCGGTCGACCAGCACGCCCAGCACCAGCAGGGCCTCGGGCCCGCCCACCACCCCGGCCAGCTCGTCGGCGAGTGCTCGCAGGTGGTCCGCCTGTACCTCGCGGTCCTGGTGGGTGCCGAGGACGTCCTGGAGGGCCTTCAGCGTCTTGACCATCGGTTTGACCACGGACGACGGCCACAGCCCTCCGAAGAACTCGAGCAAGTACCGCAGCTCCTTGCCGCGCTTGCGCAGCTCGTGAAGGTCCTCGGCCGGGCTGGCGCCGTCGATGGCCGAGCCCATCGTGACCATCTTCTTGTAGACCTTGCGGATCCGCTCGCCGGCCACGTCGCCGATCGGGCGCTTGGCGTCGGGCCGCTCGCGGGCCGGGCCCTGGTCGCCGGCGAGGAACGTGCGGTAGCCGGCCCACGCCTCGCGGAAGGCCCGGCCCCGCAGCTCGGCCTTGAGCTTGCGGAGCGCGGCGGCGCGGTGCCGGACGAGCAGGTTGCGCACCGGCAGCAGCGCGGCGTGGCGCTCGGCCGGGACGCCGGCGAGCAGGTCGCCCCAGTCGAGCAGCTGGACGTCGAGGTCGCGGGTGTCGCCCGTGATGGACTGGATCCACTTGAGCGCGTCCCGCTGGACCTGGAGCGGCTCGGGGGCGAAGGCGCCCTTCAGCTCCCGCAGGACCGACCGGCTGCGGCGCACCGCGACCCGCAGGTCGTGGAGGAACTCGCTGTCGAGGTCGGCCAGCGTGCCCGGCACGTTGTCCTCCACGAACCCGGCCAGCTCCCGCAGGACGGCCAGGGCGGCCTCGTCCGTGCGCGTGCCCGGCTCCAGCACCACGTCCGGCTTGGACCGGATGCCCCGCGGATCGCCCCCGGACGCGGCGATGGCCTCGTCGGCCATGCTGCCGGGCGCGGTCACCAGGCCGGCCTCGCCCGTGAGCGCCTCGACGACCCGGGCCAGGGGCTTGGGGTAGCCGAGGACGCCGCTGACCTCGACCCGCGACGTCAGCGGTGCCGGCGTGCCCTCCGCGTCGAGAGCGGCGTGGGTGGCGACCCGCAGTCGCACCACTGTCTTGAGGTCGGCGTTGCGGACGTTGAGCGTGCGCACGTCGGCCCGGACCCGGGCCAGCGGCAGCAGCGCCCGCATCTCGATCACCGGTCCCAGGTGGTCCCGGAGCGGGGCCGGCAGGTCGCGGGCCGTCCACCGCTTGGCCCTGCGCGCCGGCGCGGTGACCGGCGGGCCGCCCGGGTGCGCCCGCAGCACCAGCGCGGTGTCCCGGCCACCCTCCAGCGCCAGGTCGAGGCCGGCGTCGCGGACCCGGCGGTCGGCGGTGTCGACGACCACGAAGGTGACCGGCGCGGTCGGTGCGGCCTCGACGTCGAAGCGGTCTCCGAGGAACGACAGGAGGGCCGGCGGGTCGACCCCGTCGGGCAGGGCGTACGAGTGGACCGTGACGTCGAGCGGCATCGCGGCGCGAGTCTGCCATGCTCGTCGGCATGCCCTGGGGGTCCAGTCGCCGGAAGCCGGCGCCACGCTCGGGAGGTGCGCTCCCGCTGCTCGCCATCGGCGGCCTGGTGGTGGCCGCGCTGGCCTTCTCGGCCGCCCGGCCCGACCCCGACCGGCCCGGCGGCATGGTCGTTCTCTACGGCGACTCGCTGTCCATGGAGTCGTCGCCGTACTTCACCGAGGAGATGGCCCGCATCAGCTCCGCACTGGTGATCACCAAGCCGGTCCCGGGGAGCGCGCCGTGCGATGCGCTCGAGACGATGCGGGCGGATGCCACGCTCCAGCCGAGCGTGGTCGTGATCCAGTACGTCGGCAACAACGGGACCGACTGCACCCGGACCGGCGACGGCGACCGCCAGACCGGCCAGGCCCTCGCCGACCGCTACGGGGCCGACGTCCGCGCCGCGGCCGACATCTTCGCCGGCGACGGCACCCGGGTCGTGCTGGTAGGCGGGCCGGTGGCGCCGGGGTTGCCGGGCGGAGCCGAGGACGACATCGCCGCCGCCTACCGGCAGATCGTCGCGGAGTGGGACGGCCGGGCCTACGGCATGGTCCGCTACGCGGACGCGGCCGCGACGGTCACCGCCCCCGGTCACGCCTACGCCGAGCGGCTGCCGTGCGCCGACGACGAGGGCCCGGGCCAGGGTTGCGACCGTGGCGAGGTGAAGGTCCGCAGCCCCGACCGCGCCCACTTCTGCCCGGCCGACGGGGCCTACCTGGTGTGCCCGGTCCCCTCGCCGGGCGCCCGGCGCTTCGGCCGGGAGATGGCCCGGGTCGCCCGCGAGGCGATGGACGACTAGGCAGGCCGGCTAGGCGAACCGGCGCAGCACCGCCAGGGCCCGGGCGCCGTAGCCGCCGCCGAACATCACGGTGTGGGTCAGCAGCGGCTCGAGCTGCCACAGGGCGAGGCGGTCCCGCCAGCCGTCGGCCAGGGGGAAGGCCTCGTCGTAGGCCTCGAGCGCGCCCGGGGCCGGGGTGCCGAACAGCGACAGCATGGCCAGGTCCACCTCCCGGTGGCCCCCGTAGGCGGCCGGGTCCACCAGCCACGGCCCGCCCTCCCGGTCGACGTGGACGTTGCCGGCCCACAGGTCGCCGTGGAGCCGGGCCGGCCGCTCGGGCGGGCCGCCCACGTCGGGGAGCCGGGAGGCCAGGCGGTCGGCCAGCCCCCGGGCGTCGGGGGCGAGCGTGCCGGCGGCGACGGCCCGCTCGACCAGCGGGGCGATCCGGTGGGTGGCCCAGAACGTCGCCCAGTCCGCCGCCCCGGGGGTGTTGCGCTGCGGCAGGATGCCGATGTAGCCGTCGCGGTGCCAGCCGAAGCCGGGCGCCCCCGCCCGGTGCAGGGCGGCAAGCTCGCGGCCCAGGTCCTCGCCGGTGGCGGCGGTGGCGGGGCCCGGGTCGATCCAGTCGATCACGAGGACGCCGGCGGTCCCGGCCACGACGCCGGGAACCCGCACGCCCGCCACCTCTCCCAGCCAGGCCAGGCCGGCGGCCTCGACCTCCAGCAGGCCGGTCGGCAGGCCGGCGCCCGACTTGGCGAACACCGTCCGGCCGTCGGCCAGCTCGACGCGCCCGGCGTCGCTGATGCAGCCGCCCCCGACGGCGGCGACCGATCGCACGGCCACCCCCAGGGCCGCGGCGACCGCGGCGCCGAGGGCGGGCGAGACCACCAGCCTCAGCCCGCGAGCCCGTGGGTGGCGCGGACGTGGTCGAGCAGGCCGTCGCAGGCGCGGGACACGACCTCGTAGACGAGCTCGAACCCGTCGGGGCCGCCGTAGTAGGGGTCGGGCACCTCGTCGATGGTCCCGGCGTCGGGGCCGAAGGCGGTGATGCGCCGGACCTTGGACAGGTCGGCGCCCGGCGGTGCCTGGCGCAGCAGGGAGGCCTCGACCACGTCGTCGGCCACCAGCAGCAGGTCGTAGTCGTCCCAGTCGGCGGGGCGGACCCGGCGCGCCCGCAGGCCGCGCAGGTCGAGCCCCCGACGGTCGGCCTCGGCGATCGCCCGGCGGTCGGGCGGGCCGCCGTCGTGCTCGGAGCTGGTGCCGGCGCTGTCCACCACCACCAGGTCGCCGACGCCGGCGTCGTCGGCCATGCGCCGCATGAGCGCCTCGGCCGTGGGCGAGCGGCAGATGTTGCCCCAGCACACGAACAGCAGCCGGGTGGGCGCGGGGGTGGCATCCATGGCGGGCGGAAGTGTAGGCAGTCGCCGTGATCACCCTCGTGCTTGGAGGCACGCGCTCGGGCAAGTCGGAGGTCGCCGAACGGCTGGCCGCGGCGGCCGCCGGCGGTGAAGCGGTCACCTACATGGCCACCGGCCGGGCGGTCGACGCCGACATGCGGGCCCGCATCGCCGCCCACCGGGCCCGGCGCCCGGCGGCGTGGGCGACGCTGGAGGTGGGACCGGACCTGCCGGACCGCCTCCGGTCCCTGGCGGGGCCGGCGCTGGTCGACTCGCTGGGCACGTGGGTGGCGTCCCACGAGGGTCTCGACCCCGACGCGGCCGCCCTGGGCGCGGCGCTGACCGGACGGAACGGCGACACGGTGGTCGTGTCGGAGGAGGTCGGGCTGGGGGTCCACCCGCCGACCGAGGTGGGGCGGCGCTTCGCCGACGCGCTCGGCTCGCTGAACCGCGCCGTGGCCGAGGTCGCCGACCGGGCCCTGCTGGTGGTGGCCGGGCGGGTCCTGCCGCTCGACCGGCCCCCGGAGGCGCCGTGATGCGCTCGGCGCTCGGGTTCCTCACCGTGGTGGGCGGGGCGTCGCCGCCCTCGGGGCGGGCACCCGCCTGGTTCGGTGTGGTCGGCGCACTGGTCGGGCTGGCCGTGGGCGCCGCGTGGTGGGGCGCGGGCGAGCTGTGGCCGCCCCTGGTGGCGGCGGTGCTGGCGGTGGCGGTGGACGCCGGGCTGACCGGGATGCTGCACCTCGACGGCCTGGCCGACAGCGCCGACGGCCTGCTGCCGCCGCTGCCCCGGGAGCGGCGCCTGGCCGTCATGGCCGCACCCGACGTCGGCGCCTTCGGCGTCGTCGCCCTGGTGGTGGTGCTGGCCGCCCGGGTCGCGGGCTTCGCATCGCTGGCGCCGGACCTGCTGCTGGTGGCCGGCCTCTGGGCCGGCGCCCGGGCGGCCATGGCCGTGACCCTGGGGACGGTCCGCTACGCCCGGGCCACGGGCGCGGCGTCGGGCTTCGGGCCTGGAGCCTCGCCGGCGGGCGCGCTGGTCACGCTGGTCGTCGCCGTGGCGGCCGTCGTGGCGGCGGCGGGGGGCGTGGCCGGCGTCGTGACGGCCCTGGCCGCGACCGCCGCCTTCGCGGCCGTGGTGGCGCTGGGGGTGCGGCGGCTGGGCGGCTACACGGGCGACGTCCTGGGCGCGGCGGGAGTCGTCGCCGAGACCGTCGGCCTGCTGGTGGCGGCCGCCCGATGGTGACCCCGCGCTGGTCGCGGCGGGCGCTGGGAGCCGCGGCGGGTCTGGTCGTGGACCGGGTGGTGGGCGAGCCGCCGGTGCCGGACCGGTGGCACCCCGTGGCGCTGTTCGGGTCCGGGGTCGCGGCCCTGGAGGACCGGATCTACGACGACCGCCGCGCGCCCGGGGTCGTGCTGGCGGCCGCCGGGGTCGGGGCGGCGGCGCTGGCGGGCGCCGTGGTCGGGTCGCCCGCCGCGGCCGGGTACCTGGCGACGGCGGGACGGGGGCTCCACGACGCCGCCACCGACGTGGGCGACGCGCTGGCGGCCGGGGACCTCGACCTTGCCCGGGAGCGGCTCCCGTCCCTGGTCGGGCGGGACCCGAGCCGGCTCGACGAGGCGGCGATCGCCCGGGCGGTCGTCGAGTCCGTGGCCGAGAACACGAGCGACGCCGTGGTGGCGCCAGCACTGTGGACGCTGGCCGCGGGGTCCGTCGGCGCGTTCGTCCACCGCGCGGGCGACACGCTCGACTCGATGGTCGGCTACCGCGACGACATCTACCGGCGGTTCGGGACCGCCGCCGCCCGGCTGGACGACGTCCTGGCCTGGGTGCCGGCCCGGGCCACTGCCGGCCTGGTGGCCCTGGCCCGACCGGGCCGGGCGGCCGAGGTGCTGCGCACGGTCCGGGCCGACGCCGGCCGCCATCCCTCCCCCAACGCCGGCGTGGCCGAGGCCGCCTTCGCCGGCGCCCTCGGGCTCCGGCTGGGCGGGGGCGAGAACCGCTACGGCGACCTCGTCGAGCGCCGGCCGGCCCTCGGCCGGGGCCGGGACCCGGCGGCGGCCGACGTCGCCGCGGCCGTCGCCCTGTCCCGGGACGTGACCTGGGTGCTGGCCGGGCTCCTGGCGGCGGCGGGCGCGGCCGGATGGGCCGCGGGCCGGAGGCGGGGGTGACCGGCGCGCCGATCCCGCCGCCGGGGGCGCACGGGGGCGACGGGGCCCGGGTGGCGGCGGCGCTCGGAGTCGACCCCGACGACGTGCTCGACCTCTCCGCCAGCCTCAACCCGTTCGCCCCCGACGTCGTCGCGCTGGCCCGCCGCCACCTGGGCGAGCTGCGCCGCTACCCCGACGTCGACGCGGCCGAGTCCGTCCTCGCCGCCGGCCTGGGCGTCGACCGCGAGCGGGTCGTGCTCACCGCCGGCGGGGCCGCCGCCATCGCCCTCGTGGCCGAGCACATGGGGGCGGGCTGGGTCGAGGAGCCCGACTTCGGCCTGTACCGCCGCCACCTGCCCCGGCTGGACCCCGCCGCGGCGCGGTGGCGGTCGGACCCCCACAACCCGACCGGCTGCCTGGCCGGACCCGACGAGGTGGCGGGCGTCTGGGACGAGGCGTTCCTGCCGCTGGCCGCCGGCACCTGGACACGGGGCCGCGGAGGCTGGGCGCTGGGCTCGCTGACCAAGGCCTTCGCCTGCCCGGGGCTGCGGCTGGGCTACGCCATCGCGCCCGACGGCGCCGCCGCCGGCGCCGTGCGGGCGCGCCGCCCGGCCTGGGCCGTCAGCGGCCTGGCCGCCGCCCTCGTCCTCGAGCTCATGCCCCGGGCCGACCTGCCTGGGTGGACCGCGGCCCTGGCCGGAGCCCGGGCCGACCTGGTGGCAGTGCTCCGGTCCCACGGCTTCGCCCCCCGACCGTCGGACGCGCCGTGGGTGCTGGTGCCGGGGGCCGCGGGCCTGCGCGACCGGCTGGCCCGCCGGGGGGTCGTGGTGCGGGACTGTGCGTCGTTCGGGCTGGTCGACCACGTGCGCGTCGCCGTCCCCGGCCCCGGGGACCTGGAGCGCCTGGACCACGCGCTGGCTGGGCCATGATGGTGCGCCCATGACGACCTCGCCCGCTGCACTCGCCGACCGCCCGCTCGACGTGGTCGTCTTCGACGCCGCCACGCTCGTCAATCCGACGGAGCCGGGCCCCGACGGCGTGGCCTGGCCCCGCCAGGGCGCCCGCCGCCTGGTGGCGGCGCTGGCCTCCCGGGGCGTCGCGGTCCACGTCCCGCCCGCCATTGACCGCCCGGACGCGGCGGACGCGCTGGCCCGCCACCTGTCCGACGCCGGGTTCCCGGCCGGGGCGCTCACGGTCGCCACGCCCGCCGACGGCGGCACCGCACGCCGGACCCTGGTCGTCACCCGCCGCCCCGACCCCGACCCGCCCGCGGCGCTGGTCGGGGCGCCGGTGCTGGTGTGCGGCGACCGCCCGGTGCACCGGGCCGTGTTCGGCTGGCTGGCGGACGAGGCCGGCCCGTTCGCCGCGGCCGCGCTGCTGGCCGGACCGCCCGACGCGCGGGCCGCGGCCGCCGCCCGCGACCACCATCTCCGCCTGACCAAGCCGCCGGGCTCCCTCGGCCGGCTGGAGGACATCGGCGCGCTGCTGGCCGGCATCGCCGGGACGTCCCCGCCGCCGCTGCCCCGGCCCGCGGCGGTGGCCGTGTTCGCCGGCGACCACGGGGTCCATGCCCAGGGCGTCTCGCCCTGGCCCCAGGAGGTCACCGCCCAGATGGTCGGCAACCTGCTGGACGGCGGGGCCGCCATCAACGTGCTGGCCCGCCAGGCCGGGGCCGACGTGGCCGTCGTCGACGTGGGCGTGGCCACCCCGCTCGACCCCCGCCGGGGGCTGGTCGACGCCAACGTCCGCCGCGGCACCGCCGACCTCACGGTCGGGCCGGCCATGACACGCGACGAGGCCGGCCGGGCACTCGATGCCGGGGCCGCCGCCGCCCTGCGCCTGGTGGCGGGCGGCGCGGCCTGCCTCGTGACCGGCGACATGGGCATCGCCAACACCACGCCATCGGCCGCGCTGGTGGCCAGCCTCACCGACCTGCCCGCCACCGAGGTCACCGGCCGGGGCACCGGCATCGACGACGACCTGCTCACCCGCAAGACCGCGCTGGTGGCGGCGGCCGCCGCCCGAGCCCGCTACGCCCACGGCGACGACGCCCTCGCGGTCCTGGCCGAGGTCGGCGGGCTGGAGCACGCCGCGCTCGCCGGGCTCGTGGTGGCCGCGGCCGCGCTCCAGGTGCCCGTGATCGTCGACGGCGTCATCGCCGCCGCCGCGCTCCTCGTCGCCAGCCGCCTCGTCCCCGGCGTCGAGGCGTGCGTGATCGCGGGCCACCGCTCGGTCGAGCCCGGGTCGTCCGCCGTGCTCGACGCCCTCGGCCTCGACCCGGTCATCGATCTGGACCTGCGCCTGGGCGAGGGCACCGGGGCGGCGCTGGCCCTGCCCGTGGTCGAGGCCGCCGTCCGGGTCCTGCGGGAGATGGCCACGTTCGACGAGGCCGGTGTCAGCGACAAGCGCTGAGACGCGGCGCCACCGGGGTGCCAAGGTGTGCCCAGCCCGCGGCGCTACCCTGGTTTTCTTGTGAGCGACCGGTTCCACGAGCCCGAACGGTCGCCGGCGAGCGATCCCCGGCGGGTCTTCATCCCCGCCCCCTCCGCCCCGGCCCGGAGCGCAGGCCGGTCGAGCGCGCCCCCGCGCCCGGCGCCGTCACCGGGTGGCGGCGGCAGCGCGCCGCCCCGCCCGCCACGCGACCACCGATCCCGCGAGCCCCGCGGCGTTCCCCCCGCCGGGGCACCGCCCCGTACCGATGGCGGCCGGCCGTGGTGGCGGCGCCTGCGCTGGAAGCGGGTGCTGCTCATCCTGTCGGTGCTGATCGTGCTGGCGCTCGTGGCGAGCTTTCTGTACGCCCGCAGCATCTTCAACCGCATCGAGCGGGTCGAGGTCAGCTCGTCGCTGACGTCGTCCTCCAGCGGCACCAACTACCTCATCGTCGGCTCCGACACCCGCGAGAACGTCACCGAGGAGGGCGACGCCGGCTTCAACGGTTCCGAGGCGCCGAGCGGCCAGCGGTCCGACACGATCCTCGTGCTTCACCTCGAGGGCGGCAAGGCGAAGATGCTGTCGATCCCCCGCGACCTCTACGTGCCGATCGCCGGCACCGACGGCAGCCAGAAGATCAACGCGGCCTACAACGGCGGCCCCACCCGGCTGGTCGACACGGTCACCCAGAACTTCGACATCCCGATCGACCGCTACATGGAGGTCGACTTCGTCAGCTTCGCCGGCCTGGTCGACGGCCTGGGCGGCATCACGATCGACTTCCCCTTCCCGGCCCAGGACACCGAGTCGGGCCTGTTCGTGATGGAGACGGGACCGGTCGAGCTGAACGGCGACCAGGCCCTGGCCTACGTCCGCTCCCGCCACTACCAGGAGCTCAAGGACGGCGAGTGGGTCGAGGACCCGACCGCCGACCTCGGCCGCATCCAGCGCCAGCAGAAGTTCCTCACGGTGGTGTTCGGCAAGCTGAGCGACACCCGCAACCCCTTCGCCCTGGCCCGGGCGGCCAGCGGCATGGCCGGCGGCCTGCGCATCGACGACGAGATGACGTTCACCGACGCGCTGAAGCTGGGCTGGGGCATGCGGGGCATCACGCCCGAGGCCCTGCCGCCGCTGCCGGTCGACAACGATCGCAACGAGTCGGGCGCGGTGCTGATCCTGCGCGACGACGAGGCCCAGCCCATCCTCGACGAGGTGCGCTGACGCCTAGAGGAACAGCACGTTCGGGTTGAGGATCCCGTCGGGGTCCAGGGCCCGCTTCACGGCCCGCATGGCGTGGACCTCCTCGGGCGAGCGGTCGCGGTCCAGCCAGGCCTTCTTGACCGTGCCGATGCCGTGCTCGGCGCTGATCGAGCCGCCGGACTCGACCACCAGGCCGAGCACCAGGTCGTCGACCCCGTGGTCGTCGGCCGGCGGCCCCACGACGTTGACGTGGACGTTGCCGTCGCCGACGTGGCCGAACAGCAGCGTGCGCGCCCCGGGCCGGGCGGCCGTGAGACGCTCGACCACGTCGGCGCAGAAGGCCGCCAGCCCCGCGGTCGGCAGCGTGACGTCCAGCTTGTGGACCACGCCCAGCGCCCCGCCGGCCTCGGAGTGGGCCTCGCGCCATCGCCACAGCCTGGCCCGGTCGGCCCGCTCGGTCGCGACCGCGGCGTCGATCACGCCGTCCCGTCCGTCGAGGGCGGCGGCCAGCGCCGGCACCGGGTCGCCCGGGCCGTCGGCCTCCACGAGCAGGTAGGCCCCGGCCTCGGGCGCCACCGGCGGCGGCGCGCCCAGGTGGTCGGCGACGAGGCGCAGGCTCGGGCCGGTCATCAGCTCGAGGGCCGACACCCCGGCCACGTCCCGACGCAGGCCGGCGGCGGCCTCGACCGCGCCGGCGACGGTCTCCATCCCGACCAGCGCGGTGACCACCCGGGCCGGCGGCGGGACCAGGCGCAGCCGGGCGGCCGTGACGACGCCGAGGGTGCCCTCGCTGCCGCACAGCAGCTGCGCCAGGTCGTAGCCCGTGTTGTCCTTCACGAGCCCCGACAGCCGGCTGACGACCTCGCCGGTGCCGAGCACGGCCTCCAGCCCGACCACCTGGGCACGCATGGCGCCATAGCGCAGGACCCGCACGCCCCCGGCGTTGGTGGCCACCATCCCGCCGACCGTGGCCGAGTCCCGGGCGCCGAGGTCGACGCCGAACGCCAGCCCCGCGTCCCCCGCCGCGGCCTGGAGCGCCGCCAGGGTCACGCCGGCGCCCGCGGTGGCCTGGGACGCCAGCCCGTCGACCTCGACATCACCGAAGCGCCCGAGGCTGACCACGACCTCGCCGACCAACGGGACCCCACCGCCCACCAGGCCGGTGTTGCCGCCCTGGGGCACGAGCGCCACCCGGTGCCGGCGGGCCAGGCCCACTACCGCCGCGACCTCGGCGGTGGTCCCGGGCCGGAGGACGGCCGGCGCCTGGCCCCGGAACCGCCCGGTCCAGTCCACGGCGTAGCCGGCGGTGACGTCGGGATCCGTGAGGACGTGGTCGTCACCGAGCGCCTCACGGCAACCGGACACGAACGCGGCGGCGGGCGGGGGACGCACGCCCGCCACGCTACGGGCGGGGCGCGCTCAGGCGGGCGCCGGAACGATCCGGCCCCGCGCCTCGCCCAGGGCGAGCACCTCGCCGCCCGGCAGCGTCGCCGAGGCCCGCAGCACGACCTCGTCGCCGTCCTCCAGGAAGGTGCGCTCGACCCCGGCCACCGCCAGCGGCTCGGCGCCGTTGCGGGTCAGCTCGATCAGGCTGCCCTGGCTGCCCGGGTCGGCGCCCGACACCGTGCCCGACGCGAACAGGTCGCCCGTCCGCAGCGGCGCACCGTTGACGGTCATGTGAGCGACCTGCTGGGGCATCTGCCAGTAGAGGCCGGCGAACGACGTGCGGCTCACCACCTCCTCGCCCTCGCCCCCGGCCGGGGCCAGGGCGACCGACAGGTCGAGCGCCAGGCCCCAGTTCTCGACCCGGCGCAGGTAGGGCAGCGGCGCCGGGTCCTGGACCGGGCCGGGCACGCGGCAGGCCGCGACCGCGTCCAGCGGCGTGATCCAGGCGGCGAGCGTGGTGGCGAACGACTTGCCCAGGAAGGGACCGAGCGGCTGGTACTCCCAGGCCTGGATGTCCCGGGCCGACCAGTCGTTGACCAGCGCCAGCCCGAACACGTGGGCCGGCGCGTCCGCCACCGGCACCGGCCGGCCGAGCTCGGAGGGCACGCCCACCACGAAGCCCACCTCCAGCTCGATGTCGAGCCGGGCGCTGGGGCCGAACGCCACCTCGTCGCCCACCCGGCGCTGGCCGGCGGGCCGGGCGATCGGCGTCCCCGACACGACGACCGAGCCAGCCCGGCCGTGGTAGGCGACCGGCAGGTGCCGCCAGTTGGGGAGCAGCGGCTCGGCGTCGGGGCGGAACAGCCGGCCGAGGTTCGTGGCGTGCTCGATCGAGCTGTAGAAGTCGACGTAGTCGGCCACCTCGAACGGCAGGTGCAGCGTCGCGTCCGCCAGCGGCACCAGCGCCGGCTCGACGGCGGGCCGGTCGCCCGGAGACGTCACCAGCTCGGTGAGCAGCGCCCGCACGTCGGCCCACGCCGCGGGCCCGGCCGCCAGCAGCGGGGTGAGCGACGGGGCGCCCAGCGGTTCGGCCCACGCGCCGAGCCCGCCCGCGTCGGCCGCGGCCAACCGGGCCAGGTCGAGGACCCGGTCGCCGATGCGCACGCCCGGCCCCCGGGCCCCGCCGCCGGTCGAGAACACGCCGTAGGGCAGGTGTCCGGCCCCGAACCCGGAGCCGTCGGCGCCCGGGACCCAGGACCCCGGCGTCACAGCAGGCCCCGCGCCGTCAGCTCCCGCACCGGGTCGTCGACCGAGGGCGTGGTCACCGACGCCACCAACTCCCGGGAGCCGCCGACGCGGTCCACGAGGGGCGCGGCGTCCGCGCCCTCCGCGGACAGCACCTCGGCCACCGCGGGGGGCGATGCGCCGCTGCGGGTGGCAGCCGCTGCGGCCAGCAGGTTGACGAACCCGTGGCGGGGCCCGGTGTCGCCGGACTCCCGAAAGGGCCGGTGGATGTCGCCGGCGGCCTTGAGCACGAGCTTGCGCTCGTGGCAGCCCACCAGCACCGCCGCCAGCCACTCGCTCGTCGGCACGGCGTAGCGGCTCGGGCCACTGGCGCGCACCTTCACCCGGTGGCCGGCCTCGGCGATGGCGTCGAGGGCGGAGGCGAGGTCGTCCTGCGGGCCGACGTCGACGTAGCGGCGGACCCGCCCGGGCGACAGCGGCAACTGGGCGCCGGCCGGGGTCTCGACGTGGACCAGGCCGGGGGTCGTGAACACCTGGCGCCATCCCGACGAGCCGTTGTAGCCGACGACCCCGATCGCCTCGGGCGCCGGGACGCCGCCGGCCACGCACGCTGCCAGCTCGGGCAGGCGGGTGGCCGGGCACAGGAACGGTCCGGCCACGCGGCGATGCGGCCCCGACGCCACGTCCGCGTAGGCGTGCAGGGCCTCCGCCATCGTCCGGCTGGCCGGGGGGAACAGGGATCCGTCGTCGAAAAGGCGCTCGAGAACCGCGTAGAGGGGGCTTGGCAACCTTTGCACCTCCGGAAAGCGGAGGTTAGTGTCCGCCCATCGGTGACCGAGGCGTCAGCGCCTCCCGTCACGGAATTGGAACAAGACATTACCGAGGGGAAGCAGGGCGTGACGGTCCGCTCTGTCGGACCGGCCTCGTCCCGTCCCGCCCCGCTCCGGAGCCGCCGGTGGCCGAGCAGTCCAAGACCGTCGATGCCGCGTTGACGTTGCTGACGCTGCTCGCCGACCAGGACGGCGAGCCGACGGCCGCCTCGCTGTCCCGGGTGCTCGGCATGTCGCGCACGGCCGTGGCCCGGATGCTCGCCACGCTCGAGGCCCACGGGCTCGCCCGCCGGACCGACCAGGGCTGGCGGCCGGGGCTCGGCCTGCTGGCGCTGGCCGCCGGGATCGAGCCCCAGCTCCGCGCCCTGGCCCGCACCGAGCTCGAGGCGCTGGCAGCCCGGTTCGGGGAGACCGCCGTGCTCACCGTCCGCGACGGCGACGAGGCCGTCGTCGTCGACCAGGTGATGGGCGCCGCCGGCGTCGTCCAGGTCCACTACCGGACCGGCACCCGCCACCCGGTGGATCTCGGCGCCGGCGGGCGGGCCCTGCGGGCCGACGGCACGGGCGCGGTGTTCTCCCGGGGCGAGCTGGAGGCCGGGGTCCGGGGAGTCGCCGCCACCGTGGTGGGCGTCGACGGCCGGCCCCAGGCCAGCGTCGCCCTGGTCACGCCCGAGCACCGGTTTCCCGACGACGACGTGGCCGCGGCCGCGGTCACCGAGGCCGCCCGCCGGATCAGCCTGGCCCTCGCCCGCGACGCGCCGGCCCGGCGGCCGGCGCCGTCTCCCCCATCCCACCGAGGAGGACGCGATGCCCCACTACCAGCGGGTCGGTGACATCCCGCCCAAGCGTCACACCCAGTTCCGCTCGCCCGACGGCGACCTCTACGCCGAGGAGCTGATGGGCTCGGAGGGGTTCTCGTCGTCCTCGTCGCTGCTGTACCACCGGCGCCCGCCCACCGCGATCGTCGGGGCGGAGTCCGTGAACGGTGCGGCCGGCGCCGACCTGCGGCCCAACGAGCCACTCCTCCCCCGCCACCTGCGCACGAGCGACCTGCCCGAGAGCGCCGACCTGGTGATCGGCCGCCACCTGCTGCTGGCCAACGACGACGTGCGCCTGTCCGTCGCCCGGCCCACCGGGCCCAGCGGCCTGTACCGCAACGCCACCGGCGACGAGGTCGTCTACCTCCGCACCGGGTTCGCCCGGCTGGAATCGTCGTTCGGCGCCCTCGACGCCGGGGCCGGCGACTACGTCGTCGTTCCCACCGGCACGACCCACCGCTGGGTGCCGACCGGGGACGATCCTGTCCAGGCCCTCGTCATCGAGGCCCGCGGCCACGTGGGCGCGCCGGCCAGGTACATGTCGGCCACGGGCCAGTTCCTCGAGCACAGCCCCTACTGCGAGCGCGACCTCCATGCCCCGACCGAGCCCCTGATCTCCGACGACCCGGGCGAGCCGGTGGACGTCCTCGTGCGCCAGCGGGCCGGGCTCACGCGCTACCACTACGCCCACCACCCCTTCGACGTCATCGGTTGGGACGGCTGCCTCTACCCGTACCGGCTGTCGATCCACGACTTCGAGCCGATCACCGGCCGGGTCCACCAGCCGCCGCCGGTCCACCAGACCTTCGCCGGCCCGCACTTCGTGGTCTGCAGCTTCGTGCCTCGCAAGCTCGACTACCACCCCCTGGCGGTGCCGTCGCCGTACAACCACGCCAACGTCGACAGCGACGAGGTCCTCTACTACTGCGACGGCGACTTCACGAGCCGGCAGGGCTCGGGCATCGGCGCCGGGTCGATCAGCCTGCACCCCGCCGGCTTCACCCACGGCCCCCAGCCGGGCTCCGTGGAGCGGTCGCTCGGCCAGGAGAGGACGAGCGAGCTGGCCGTGATGATCGACACGTTCCGCCCGCTCCTGCTGGCGGACGCGGCCCGGGACTGCGAGGACGCGGACTACCCGTGGTCGTGGGCCCGCCAGGCCTGACTCAAACGGCCGGCGCCCCGACCGCCTCCCGGTAGAGGCTGCGGTCGACGAGCGCCTCGTCGGGCAGCGCCTCCTCGTAGCGGATGCCGCCCACCACGGCCAGCGCGTCCTGGATGCGGGTGGTCGTGCCCGCGCGGACCTCCCAGTCGAACAGCGGGCCCGGCCCGGCCCGGACGCGGGCCTCGTCGTCGCCACTGGCGTCGGCCACGGCGGCCACCGCCTCGTCGCTCCAGCCGTCGGCCAGCCAGGTGTTGATCGACCGGACGACGGCCCGCACGTAGGCGACCCCCACCGCCCGGTCGGCGCCCAGCAGGCGAGCGCCGAAGACCGTGCCGTCGATGGCCTCGCTGGCCGGGAACGTGGCCAGCTGCATCAGTCCCTCGTCGCCGGCCACCGCCGCGGCCTCGGGCTCGGGCAGCCAGGCCATGCTGACGCTGGCGTCGCGGAGGCGCTGTACGGCGTCCGCGGACGACGAGGGCACGAAGTCGACCACGTTCAGGTCGAGCGACTCCTGGTCGAGCGCCAGCCCGATCGGGTACAGGGCGCCGCTGCCCCGGCCCCCGCTGACCGCCACGGCCTGGCCCTCCACGCTCCGCCACTCGTCCGGGTCCGGCAGCACCTCGGTCCGGGCCCACAGCCCGGCCTGGGGCACGTCCAGGTCGCCGGGCGCCCGGGCCAGCGGGCCACCGAGCACCAGGCGGGCGGCGCTGCCGTCGTGCACGCCCTCGAGGAACGGGGCGTCGATGGTGCCGACGACCGCGTCGATCTCGCCCCGGGCCATGGCCGCGTAGGCGTCGGGCTGGAGCATCTCCACGATCTCGACGGTCAGGTTCTCGGCCTCGAACTCGCCCTCGGCCTCGGCCACCAGCAGCGGGGCCGCGGCCTGGGTCCCGTCGGCCAGCGCGACCCGCACGGTGGCCGGCTGGGCCAGCGGCACCGCCTCGGGCGACCCCGACGCGCACCGGGCGACCTCCCGCCCGATGTCGAGGTCGGTGGGGTCGGTGAGCGCGGCGTCGCCACAGCCGTCGCCGACGTCGCCGGACGGCGGCGCGCTCGGTCCGGGCACCGGCACCAGTTCGGCCTCGACGTCGTCGCCCTCCTGCACGTAGGCGAGCCCGACCGCCGCGAGGGCGACGATCAGCGCCACGCCCCACAGCACGTTGCGGCGGGTGGTCGTGCGCACAGCTCGCGCTCGCTCAGGCCGGGACGGCGGCGAGCGCCTCGGTCACCAGCTCGTCGATGCCCCGGCTCAGGTGGTCCCGCCTGAGCAGGCCCCGGGCCACGACGACGGCCCCCCGCTCGGACAGCACGCGGGAGAAGCGGTCGAGGGCCTTGCCGGCGTGGATGGCGTAGGTCATGAAGGCCGCAACCCGCTTGCCGTCGATGACCGGCATGTGCTTGATCCGCCCGGCCCGGCCGGGTCGGTGGCCGAACAGCACGAGGCCGTCGACCCAGGTCCCGACGAACACGACGTCCGCCTCGGCCAGGTCCTTCAGGCCGATGTCGGTGATCGGGTAGACCACCACCTCGACCCCCCGGGCCGCCACCTCGTCGGCGATCAGCCGGGCCGCGCGGGCCGTGTTGCCGGTGAGGCTCTCGTAGATGACGACCGCTCGTGCCACGGCCGGTCACGCTAGTTGGTCGACCCCGAACGCCGGTCGTCCCGGACGGCCCGAAGCATCCCCGGCGGCGTCGACGGGCCTCGCTACGATCGGCCGGAACGTCAGCTGCCAGCCTCCCCTGGGGACGAACATGCTGTTCCCCACCGTCGCCTTCGCGGTCTTCTTCCTCGCCGCCTTCACGGTGAACTGGCTGCTGCGCCCCCACTTCCTGGTCTGGCGGGCGACGATGATCGCCTTCAGCCTCTACTTCTACGGCTGGGTCGACCTGCGGTTCGTGTTCGTGCTGGTCGGCTCGGCCACGGTGAACTGGGCGCTGGCGGTCGCCGCCCGCCGGGCCATGCCCGAGGGCCGGCCCACGACCGAGAGCCGGCGCCTCGTGCGCGTGGCGGTCGTCGCCAACGTGGTGGTGCTGGGCGTGTTCAGGTACCACGGGTTCTTCGTCGAGTCGGCGGCCGACGCGCTGGCCGGCATCGGCCTCCACCCGACAACTCCGGTGCTCGGCATCCTGTTGCCGGTCGGGATCTCGTTCTTCACCTTCCACGCCATCAGCTACGTGGTCGACGTGGGCCGGGGCGACATCGAGCCGATCGGCTACGCCGACCTGCTGCTCTACATGAGCTTCTTCCCCCACCTGGTCGCCGGCCCGATCGTGCGGGTCGACGAGCTGGTGCCGCAGTTCCACGCCCGGCCGGACCCCCGCCGGGTGGCGGCGACCGAGGCGCTCACGCTGATCGGGCTCGGCCTGTTCAAGAAGGTCGTGGTTTCGAGCTACCTGGCCACCCAGCTGGTGGACCCGGCCTACGGCGCCCCGGGCACCCGCAGCGGGACCGAGCTGCTGGTCAGCACGTACGCGTACGCGATCCAGATCTACGCCGACTTCTCGGGCTACACCGACATCGCCATCGGCTGCGCGCTGCTGCTCGGCATCCGCTTCCCCCGCAACTTCGACGCCCCGTACGCGGCGCTGTCGGTGCGGGACTTCTGGCACCGCTGGCACATGACCCTGGCGCGGTGGCTGCGGGACTATGTGTACATCCCGCTCGGCGGCAACCGCCACGGCACCTCGACCACGTACCGCAACATCATGGCGACGATGCTGCTGGGCGGGCTGTGGCACGGGGCCGACTGGAAGTTCGTGATCTGGGGTGGGCTCCACGGGACGTACCTCGTGGGCGAGCGGGTGGTCCATGCCTGGTGGGGTGACCGGGCGGGGGCGCCGGTCGCCGCCCGTCCCCTGGCGGCCGTGGGGCGCTGGCTGCTCACGTTCAACCTGGTGTGCCTGGCCTGGGTGTTCTTCCGGGCCGACTCGACGGGCACCGCCTTCGAGATCATCGGCCGCATCGCCACCGCCTCGGCCGGACCGGCCACGCTGATCACCGGGCTGGCCCTCGCCACCATCGGCGCCGCCCTCGCCGTCCAGCTCCTGCCCCGGCGGTCCGCCGACGGGCTGCGGGCGCGGTTCGGCGCCCTCGACCCGGCACTGCAGGCCGTGGTGCTCGCCGCAGGGCTGACGCTGATCAGCGTCCTCGGTCCCGACGGCGTCGCCCCCTTCATCTACTTCCAGTTCTGATGACGACCCCCACCGGCACCGGACCCCCGTCGACGCCCCGCACCCCGCCGGGGTGGCCGGGCGACGACCCGACGGTGCCCGAGGAGCTGGGGGCGCTCGGGCGCCGCAGGGCCCGGCCGGCGCGGCCAACCCCCCGCCGCCGCCGGCCGGCCGAGCGCCGCCTGCGCCCCGAGGACGAGCTGGCGCCCCGCCGCCGCGATCCCGGCGGCGCGCCCGATACCGAAGGTGGGCCCGAGCCGGAGGAGCACGCCGCGCCGGTCGTCGTCGACGACGCCGACACCGGCGAGCTCGACCTCGACGGCAGGCCGGTCCCACCGGTCACGGCCACCGCCCGGCAGGCCGCGACCGCGCCCGCGGGGCGGGTGCTGGTCGTGATGGTGGCGGCGCTGCTGCTGGCGATGCTGGTCAACGCCGACGTGCTGGTGGAGCGGGCCGAGCGCAAGCCGCTCGGCCCCGAGCGGGACCGCGAGCTGGCGGTCTGGCATCCGGTCCAGGACGTCAGCCACGCCCTGCAGCTGAACCGGGTCCGCCAGCTGGCCGACTGGTTGGCCGGCAACGACGACGACCACCGCGGCGGGTCCCCGGTACCTGAGGCGACCCCCGAGACCGAGGCGGGGCGCGAGCAGGCGTCCCGGTCCGACGGCGAGACGGGCGCTGCCGTCACCCCCGAGTCGCCGCCCACCACCGAGGCGGCCAGGCCCCCCGAGCTGCGCACCCCCAGCGCCGCCGAGCCGCTGCGACTGTGGGTGGGCGGCGACTCGATGGCCGAGATCTTCGGCCTGTCGCTGGTGTCCCAGGCCGAGGCGACCGGCCTGATCGCCCCCACGCTGCACTACGAGCCGTCGTCCGGGCTGGTCCGCCCCGACTTCTACGACTGGCCCGGAGCCCTGGCCGAGGACCTGGAGGCCCAGGACCCCGAGATCGTCGTCGCGTTCTTCGGCGCCAACGACGGCCAGGGCATCGTCCTGCCGGACGGCACGCCGGTGCAGCAGGTGTCCGATCCCCGCTGGATGCCCGAGTACCGCCGCCGTGTCGGCGCGCTGATGGACCTGCTCCGGGCCGACGACCGCCTGGTCGTGTGGCTGGGCCAGCCGCCGATGCGCGACGCCGGGTTCGGCGGCCGCATGGCGCTCGTCAACCAGGCCGCGACAGTGGAAGCCGCGACCCGGCCCTGGGTCGTGTTCGTCGACACCGCGCCGCTGTTCGGCGACGCCGGCCGGGCCTTCGCCGAGCTGCTCCCCGACGCGTCGGGCAACCCGACCGACGTGCGCCAGGACGACGGCATCCACCTGACCCGGGCCGGCGGCGACCTCCTGGCCGCCCATGTGCTCGACGTGGTGCGGGCGCACGTCGACCTGAGCGGCCGGCCGGCTCGTCCCGACCCTGACTGAACGCGACCCGTCCGCTAGAACGGCGGGGCCCGCCGTCCCCGGAGGTCGCCATGGTCTCAGAGCTGTTCGATGGTCGCGCCTGGCAGCCCGTCGAGGGCTTCGACCTGAGCGACATCACCTACCACCGCGCGCTCGACGTGGGCGTCGTGCGGGTCGCGTTCGACCGGCCCGAGGTCCGCAACGCCTTCCGGCCCCACACGGTCGACGAGCTCTACCGGGTCCTCGACCACGCCCGCCAGTCCCCCGACGTCGGCTGCGTGCTGCTGACCGGCAACGGGCCGTCGCCCAAGGACGGCGGCTGGGCGTTCTGCTCGGGCGGCGACCAGCGGATCCGGGGCCGGGACGGCTACCGCTACGCCGACGGCGACACGGCGGGATCGGTCGATCCGGGCCGCACCGGGCGGCTCCACATCCTGGAGGTGCAGCGCCTCATCCGCGTCATGCCCAAGGTGGTGGTCTGCCTGGTGCCGGGGTGGGCGGCGGGCGGCGGTCACAGCCTGCATGTCGTGTGCGACCTGACGCTGGCAAGCCGGGAGCACGCCCGCTTCCGCCAGACCGACACGGACGTGGCGAGCTTCGACGGCGGCTTCGGGTCCGCCTACCTGGCGCGCCAGGTCGGCCAGAAGTTCGCCCGGGAGATCTTCTTCCTCGGCGACACCTACACGGCGGACGACGCGCACCGCATGGGCATGGTCAACGCGGTGGTCGCCCACGAGGACCTGGAGCGGGAGGGCCTCGAATGGGGCCGGCGGATCATGCGCAAGAGCCCGACGGCGCAGCGCATGGTCAAGTTCGCGCTCAACCTCGTCGACGACGGGCTGGTGGGCCAGCAGGTGTTCGCCGGCGAGGCCACCCGGCTGGCCTACGGCTCCGCCGAGGCGGCCGAGGGCCGGGACGCCTTCCTGGAGCGCCGCGACCCCGACTGGTCGCCCTACCCGTGGCACTACTGACACCGGAGCGCCCCGCCGAGCTGTCCTTGACCCTGCAAATACCGGCCGTAGGATGCGAAGCGTGGACCCGCTGCGTGACGACCGCCTGACGCTGGTCGGCCTCCTGTTCGAGAGCGCGACCGCGCTGCGGTCCCAGCTCGACCGGCGCCTCGACCGCGAGCTCGCGCTGCCGTTGCAGTCGTTCGAGCTGCTGCTGCGCCTGGCCCGCTCGCCGGGGCACCACCTGAGGATGAGCGACCTGGCGGCGCAGACCAGCCTCACCCCCAGCGGGCTCACCCGGGCCGTCGACCGCCTGGAGCGGGCCGGCCTGGTGGAGCGGGCGCCGTGCGCGTCCGACCGGCGGGGCGCCTACGCCGCGCTCACCCCGCTCGGGCTCCGGCGAATCCGGGCCGCGGTCGAGCCCCATCTCGGCCACGTCGAGGAATACCTCACGAGCGCGCTCGACGCGTCGGAGCAGGCCCTGCTGACCGACCTCCTGCGCAAGGTGCGGGACCACGTCAACCCGGCGGCCGCCGCCGCCATCCCCCGCGAGGACGAGGACCCGGCGCGCGCCGACGACCGGGTCGGCGCGTAGCCGCCCGCTACCCGTCGTCGTCGGCAGGGTCGGCGGGGAGGCGGCGGACCTCCAGCAGCTCCAGGCCCAGCGACTCGATCCGGCGCAGCAACCCGTGCAGCGCCGCCTGGTCCTCGACCGGCCCGCTGAGGACGGTCTCGACCGGGGCGACCCGGGCTGCCAGCGCGAGCTCCTCGAACTCGCTGGCGAGCGTGCGGTTCAGCCGACCCCGTACACGGACCTCGTAGTGCACGGCGTCACCGTCGCCGCCGTCGAGGCCCGAGTCGTCACCCCCCGCGGGTGAAGGGCACCGGCTGCGTCAGCCACCCAGCGCCGCGAGGTCGTCGGCGTCGAGCCGAAGCCCGGCGGCGGCCACGTTCTCCTCGAGGTGGGCGACCGACGACGTGCCGGGGATGGGCAGCATCTGCGGCGAGCGGGCAAGCTGCCAGGCCAGCGCCGCCTGCACGGGCGACACCCCGTGGCGCGCGGCCACGGCCGCCAGCGCGTCGCCCTCGCCGGGCCGGTGCCCGCCGACCGGCGCCCACGGGACGAACGCGAAGCCGTCGCGCTCCGCCGCCTCGACGACGTCCTCCGAGCCGCGGTCGGTCGCGTTGTAGCGATTCTGGACCGACGCGATCGGGGTCATCGCCTGGGCCCGGGCGAGCTCGCCGACGGTGACGTTGGACAGCCCGATGTGGGCGATCTTGCCCTCGTCCCGCAGGCGCACCAGCTCGCCCACCGACTCCTCGAACGGGACGGCGGGGTCGGGCCGGTGGAACTGGTAGAGGGTGACCTGCTCGACGCCGAGCCGCTTGAGGCTGCCCTCGAGCGCCTCGCGCAGGTGCGAAGGCCGGCCGTCCGGGTCCCAGCGGCCGGGGCCCGGGCGGACCAGACCGCCCTTGGTGGCGATCACGAGGTGCTCTGGATAGGGCGACAGGGCCTCCGCGATGAGCTCCTCGCTGACGGCGGGGCCGTAGGAGTCGGCGGTGTCGATGAAGTCGACACCCAGGTCGACCGCGCGGCGCAGCACCCGCACGGACTCGTCGTGGTCGCGGGGCGGGCCCCAGATGCCGCGGCCGGTGATGCGCATGGCGCCGAAGCCGAGGCGGTTGACCGTCCGATCGCCGACGGCGACCGTGCCGGCGGCGCCGGCGGGCGTGGGAGAGGTCGGCATGGGGCCTCCTCGTCGGTGGCGGGCGTGAACGGCTCGCACCGTACCGGCGGTCGGGCCGCGTCCCCACCCGCCCGGCCCAGACCGTGCGACAGTCGGTACGGTCAGGCCATGGCGCTCACGCTGTCCGCCGCGTTCCCTCCGGGGTTCGACACCCCCGATCACGTCGCGCTGGCCGAGGAGCTCGGCTACCAGCGGGCCTGGCTGTACGACTCCCCCGCGCTCTACCACGACGTGTGGATGACGCTGGCCCGGGCGGCGGAGCGCACCGCCACCATCGGGCTGGGCCCGGCGGTGCTGGTGCCGAGCCTGCGCCACCCGATGGTCAACGCCGCCGCGGTGGCCACCCTGGAGGAGCTGGCCCCGGGCCGGGTGGCGGTGGCGCTGGGGGCCGGCTTCACGGGGCGCCACGTGCTCGGCCACCGGGCGATGCGGTGGGCCGACGTGCGGGCCTACGTCGCCGCGCTCCGGGGCCTGCTGGCGGGCGAGACGATCGAGTGGGAGGGCCGCCCGATCGCCATGATCCACCCCGACGGCTACGGCGCGTCCCGACCGATCGACGTCCCGATCCTCATCGGGGCCGACGGCCCCCGGGGCACCGCCGCCGCCGCCGAGCTGGGCGACGGGGCGTTCGCGGCCGGGCTGCCCAACGGCGCGGCCGCGGGGCGGTGGAGCGCGCTGCTCCAGTTCGGCACCGTCCTCGACGACGGCGAGGACGCCGCGTGCGAGCGGGTCGTCGAGGTCACCGGTCCGGCCATGGCGGTGGCGCTGCACGCCATGTACGAGCGAGCGGGGCCGCCGGCCGTCGACGCGCTGCCGGGCGGAATCGCGTGGCGGGAGGCGCTCGAGGCCGTCCCCGAGGACGTCCGCCACCTGGCGACCCACGCCGGCCACCTGGTCGAGATGACGGACCGGGACCGCAGCGCGATGGCCGCGGGCGCCTCGGCGATGATCCCGACCTTCACCCTCACCGGCACCGCGCCCGAGATCGCGGCCCGGCTGGAGGGACTGGGCGGGATGGGCGTCACCGAGGTGGCGTTCCAGCCCGGAGGGGAAGACGTCGAGCGCGAGCTGCGGACCTTCGCGGCCGCAGCGGCCGGCGTGGCGGGATGAGCCGGCCCGGGGGCGCGAGACTGCGGGCCGTATGGAGCTGACCGTCGTCGACCACCCCCTCGCCGCCCGGCTGCTGACCCGGCTGCGCGACGCGGCCACCGACCGGGCCGACTTCCGGCTGACCATGGACGAGCTGGCCGGCATGCTCGTCTACGAGGCCTGCCGCCACCTGCCGCACGAGACCGTGCCGGTGACGACGCCCATGGGGCCGGCCAAGGGGGTGCGGATCCCCCGGCCCCCGCTGGTGGTGCCGGTGCTGCGGGCGGGGCTGGGCTTGCACGGGGCGGTGCTGCGGCTGCTGCCGGAGACCGACACCGCGTTCATCGGCGTGTCCCGCAACGAGGACACGTTCCAGCCCGAGCCGTACATGAACTCGGTGCCCGCCGACCTGGCCGGGCGGCCGGTCCTGGCCCTCGACCCGATGCTGGCCACCGGCGGGTCGCTGGCGCATGCCTGCCGCATCCTGCGGGACCGCGGCGCGGGCGACATCACCGGCGTCTGCGTCCTGGCCGCCCCCGAGGGCATCGCCCACATCGAGGAGTCGGGGCTGGTGGCCCGGGTCGTGACCGCCGCGGTCGACGACCACCTCGACGAGCGGGCCTTCATCGTGCCCGGCCTCGGTGACGCGGGCGACCGCCTCTTCGGGACGGCGTGAGCCAGAGTCAGCCCACCAGAGCGAGGCCGTCGTCCAGCACCGCGGCCAGCCGGGCGGCCGCTTCGGACCGGGCCGCGTCGAGGCCCGCCTCCCCCACCATGACCACCGCCTCGCCGTAGCACTTGAGCTTGGGCTCGGTGCCCGACGGCCGGACGATCAGCCGTACGCCCTCGCCCCGCACCACCACGCCGTCGGTTGGCGGCAGCCGGCCGCCGAGGCGTAGGTCCTCGACCTCGGTGACCGGGACCCCGGCCAGCGCCGCCGGCGGGGACGCGGCCAACCGGTCGACCGCGGCCCGCATGCGGTCCATCCCCCCGACGCCCTCGATCCGCAGCGACCGCTGGCCGGTGGCATGCACGCCGAGCTCGCGGGCCAGGTCGTCGAGGCGGTCGAGCACGGTGCGGCCCCGGGCCTTCTCGGCCGCCGCCAGCCCGGCGAAGGCCAGCGCCGCGGTGATGCCGTCCTTGTCCCGCACCAGGGTCCCGACGCAGGACCCGAGCGCCTCCTCGTACCCGTACACGAACCGGGTGCCCGGCCGGTCGAGCGCGGCCCGGGCGATCCACTTGAACCCGGTCAGCGTCTCCGCGTAGGCGACGCCCCGGGCCGCGGCCAGGCGGCCCAGCATCGACGACGACACCACGGTCGTGGCCACCAGCCGGTCGGTGCCCTCGCCCTGGGCCAGCAGCCAGTCGGCCAGCACCACCCCGATCTCGTCGCCGGTGAGCGCCCGCCAGCCCCCGCCCGAGCCGGGCACCGGCACGGCCACCGCCAGCCGGTCGGCGTCGGGGTCGTTGGCCACCACCAGGTCGGCGTCCTCGGCCTCGGCCAGGGCCAGCGCCAGGTCGAGCGCCCCCGGCTCCTCGGGGTTGGGGAAGCTGACGGTGGGGAACGCCGGATCGGGCTCGGCCTGCTCCGGCACCACCGCCGGGACCGGGAACCCCGCCCGGGTCAGCACCTCGACCATCACGTCCCGCCCGACGCCGTGCAGCGGGGTGTACACGATCCGCAGGTCGCGGTCCGGGCCGGCCGGGGCCGCGGTCGCCAGCGCGCCGGCCACGTAGGCCTCGACCAATGCGTCGCCGGCGAACGCGATGCGGGGGTCGCCGTCGGCCGCCAGGGGCACCGACGCCAGCGGGCCCACCGCATCGATGGCCGCGGAGATGTCGGCGTCCGCGGGCGGGACGATCTGGGCACCGTCGCCCAGGTACACCTTGTAGCCGTTGTCGGCCGGCGGGTTGTGGCTGGCGGTCACCGCGATCCCCGCACACGCGCCCAGGTGTCGGACCCCGAACGCCAGCACGGGCGTGGGCAGCTGCCGGTCGGCCAGGTGCACCGGGAACCCGGCGGCGGCCAGCACGCCGGCGGCGTCGCGGGCAAAGCGGTCGGAGCGCCGGCGGGCGTCGTGCGCCACCACCACCGGCTCGCCGGCGTGGCCCGTGGACGCCAGGTACGCGGCCAGGCCGGCGGTGGCCCGGATCACCACTGCCCGGTTCATGCGGTTGGGGCCCGCCGCCATCTCTCCCCGCAGCCCCGCGGTCCCGAACTGGAGCCGGGCGCCGAACCGGTCGGCGAGCGCGGCCTCGTCGCCCGCCGCCAGCAGGGCGTCGACCTCGGCCCGGGTCTCGGGGTCGGGGTCCTCGTCCCGCCAGGCCCGGGCGGCCGCGACGACGTCGGTGCCCGCCATCCCCTACAGCCGGTCGACCACCGCGGCCAGCAGGTCGCCCATGCGCTCTGCGGCGACCCGGCCGGCCTCCAGCACCTCGGCATGGTCGAGCGGCGCCGCGCTCAGGCCCGCGGCCAGGTTGGTGACGAGCGACAGCGCCAGCACCTCCAGGCCGACGTGGCGGGCGGCGATCGCCTCCCACACCGTGGACATGCCGACGAGGTCCGCGCCGAGCGTGCGCAGCATGCGGATCTCGGCCGGCGTCTCGTACTGCGGCCCGGGCAGGCCGGCGTAGACACCCTCAGCCAGCGTCGGGTCGACGGCCCGGGCCAGCTCGCGCAGGCGGGCCGAGTACGCCTCGGTCAGGTCGACGAAGCGCGCTGGCACCTCGCCGGTCATCGGGCCCGACACCGGGGACGCGCCGGTGAGGTTGAGGTGGTCGGCCACCAACACCGGCTGGCCCACCGCCAGGTCCTCGCGGATGCCGCCGGCCGCGTTGGTCAGCACGACGACGTGGCAGCCGCCCGCGTGGGCGGTCCGCACCGCGTGGACGACCGTGGCCGGGTCGTGGCCCTCGTAGGCGTGGACCCGGCCCATGAACGCCAGCACCCTGCGCCCGCCGGCGGTGCGCACCGAGCGCACCGAGCCGCTGTGCCCGGCAACGGTCGACGCGGGAAAGCCGGGCAGGCCCGCGGCCTCCAGCTCCGCCACCGTCTCGCCGAAGCGGTCGGCCGCCGGGCGCCAGCCCGAGCCGAGCACGACCGCCACGTCGTGGCGGTCGACGCCGGTCGCCTTGGCGAGGGCGGCGGCCGCCTCGGCGGCGCGATCGAACGGGTCGGGCGGCTCCACGATCACGGGGCCGACCGTAGCGCCCGGCAACACCGCCGGTATCCCATCTGCTGCCTAGGCCTGGCCCGGACGTGACAGGACGGTCGCCATCGCCGTGACCAGCTGTGAAATGTGACTACTGTGCGGGCCGTGGCCTGCGGGCCACTCGTTCCACGACAGGGAGATACGAACGAGATGCGGCAGAGACGGTGGGTGAAGGTCCTCGGCGTGCTACTCGGCCTGGCGATGGTCGCGGCCGCGTGCGGGGACGACGACGACGACTCGGCGAGCGACGACGGCACCGAGTCGGGTGGCGGCGGAGGTGGTGGCGACGGTGACTTCACCGCCTGCCAGGTGACCGACACCGGTGGGGTCGACGACCGGTCGTTCAACCAGACGGCGTTCAAGGGCCTCGAGGACGCAGCCGAGGAGCTCGGCTTCGAGCCGAACTACCTCGAGTCCACCAGCGAGGCCGACTTCACGCCGAACATCGATGCGCTGATCGAGCAGGACTGCAGCATGATCGTCACGGTCGGCTTCCTGCTGGGCGACGCCACCGCCGAGGCGGCCGAGGCCAACCCCGACCAGCTCTTCGCGATCGTCGACAACGACCTGTTCGACGTCGAGGCCGAGGAGGACCGCGACTTCGACAACGTGGCCGAGCTCGTGTTCAAGACCGACCAGGCCGCGTTCCTCGCCGGCTACGTGGCGGCGGGCATGTCCGAGACGGGCACGGTGGGCACCTACGGCGGCATCAACCTGCCGACGGTGAACATCTTCATGAAGGGCTTCCAGCTCGGCGTCGAGCAGTACAACACCGACACCGGCACCGACGTCCAGCTGATCGGCTGGGACAACGCCGCCGACGACGGCCTGTTCACCGGTGACTTCACCGACCAGGCCAAGGGCCGGTCGACGACCGAGACGCTGCTCGACCAGGGCGCCGACATCATCATGCCGGTGGCCGGACCGGTGGGCCTGGGGTCGATCGAGGCCATCGAGGCCTCGGGCAGCAACGCCAAGCTGATCTGGGTCGACACCGACGGCTGCGTGTCGGTCGAGGAGAGCTGCGACATGTTCCTCACCTCGGTGATGAAGAACATGGACGTGGCGGTCCACGACGTGATCCTGGCCGGCGCCAACGACGAGTTCGAGGGCGGCGCCAACGAGGGCACGCTCGAGAACGACGGCGTGGGCATCGCCCCGTTCCACGACTTCGACTCGCAGGTCCCGCAGGAGCTGAAGGACCGGGTGGACGAGCTGCGCGAGCAGATCATCGCCGGCGACATCGAGACCTCGCCGCCGAGCGGCTGATACCACCGGGCGCATGAAGGTCGAGCTCCGGGGCATCACCAAGCGTTTCCCCGGCGTCGTGGCCTGCGACGGCGTGGACCTCTCCGTCGAGAGCGGAGAGGTCCACGCCCTGCTCGGCGAGAACGGCGCAGGCAAGTCCACCCTCATGAACATCCTCTTCGGGCTCTACCGGCCCGACGAGGGCGAGATCCTCCTCGACGGCGAGCCCCTCGTTGCCCGGTCCCCGGCCGACGCCATCGCCGCCGGGGTCGGCATGGTCCACCAGCACTTCATGCTCGTGCCGGTGTTCACCGTGGCCGAGAACGTCATGCTGGGGGTCGAGCCGGCGGGCGCGCTCGGCCGCCTCGACCGGGCCGAGGCCCGGCGCCGGGTGCAGGATCTGTCCGAGCGCTACGGGCTGGCCGTCGACCCCGACGCCACCGTCGAGGACCTGCCGGTGGGTGTCCAGCAGCGGGTCGAGATCCTCAAGGCCCTCTACCGTGACGCCCGCCTGCTCATCCTGGACGAGCCGACGGCCGTCCTCACCCCCAGCGAGATCGACGAGCTGATGGAGATCGTGCGCCAGCTGGCGACGGGCGGCCGGTCCATCATCTTCATCAGCCACAAGCTGCGGGAGGTCACGAGCGTGGCCAACCGCATCACCGTCCTGCGGGGCGGCAAGGTCGTGGGCAACACCACCCCGGCCGAGGCGGACGAGCAGGCGCTCGCCACCATGATGGTGGGCCGCGAGGTCCAGCTCGTGGTCGACAAGGAGCCGGCCACGCCGGGCGAGCCGGTGCTCGAGGTCAGCGACCTGGTCGTCGCCGACGACCGGCGCCACCCCGTGGTGGAGGGCGTGTCGTTCGACGTGCGGGCCGGCGAGATCCTGGCGCTGGCCGGCGTGCAGGGCAACGGCCAGACCGAGTTGGTCGAGGCGATCACCGGCATGCGCAAGCCCGAGTCCGGCATGGTGCGGCTCGCCGGCGCCGACGTCACCGGCGAGGGGCCCGACCACCTGTTCTCCGCCGGGCTGGCCCACGTCCCCGAGGACCGCCAGCGCGACGGCCTCGTCGCGTCGTTCCCGGTGTCGTCGAACCTGGTTCTCAACCAGGTGCGCAATCGGCCCTTCGCCAGGGGCCTGCGGCTCGACCGCCGGGCGGTGCGCCGCCACGCCGTCGAGCTGGTCGACGAGTTCGACGTGCGCACGCCGTCGGTCGACGCGACCGCGTCGACCCTGTCGGGCGGCAACCAGCAGAAGGTCATCATCGCCCGCGAGTTCTTCCACGCCGACAAGCTGCTCGTGCTGTCCCAGCCCACCCGCGGCCTCGACGTCGGTTCCATCCAGTACATCCACCGCCAGGTCGTCGCCAAGCGCGACGAGGGCGTCGCCGTGCTACTGAACTCCTCTGAGCTCGACGAGGTGCTGGCGCTCGCCGACCGCATCGCGGTCATCTACCGCGGGCGCATCGTGGGCGTGGTCGACCGCGCCGACGCCAACCGCGAGCTGATCGGCCTCCTCATGGCCGGCGCCGTCGAGGAGGCCGCAGAGGTGGAGCCCGTCGAGGAGGAAGAGGTGACGGTGACATGAGCACCGCCACGGACGCACCGCCGGAGCCGCCGGCCGAGCCGCCGGCCGCCGAGGGCGGGCCACCTGGCGAGCGCCCCCGGGCACTGGCCTGGCTGGCCTCGGTCGGCAACGCGCTGGTGATACCGGCGCTGGCCCTGTTCACCGCGCTGGTCGTGGGCGGGCTGGTCATCATCTTCACCGACCCCGACACGCTCGACGAGTGGGGATCGTTCTTCAGCGACCCCGGGGGCGCGCTGCGGGCGTCCTGGGATGTGGTCTACGAGGCGTACCACGCACTGTGGGAGTCGTCGTTGGGCTCGCCGCGTGTGATCGGCCGCACGCTGGTCGAGGCCACGCCGCTGGCTCTCGCCGGACTGTCCGTGGCGCTGGCCTTCCGGGCCGGGCTGTTCAACATCGGCGCGGCCGGCCAGCTGATCGTCGGCGCCACCTGCGCCGGCTGGGTGGGCTTCACCTGGGACCTGCCCAAGATCATCCACCTGCCCCTCGCCATCCTCGCCGGGTTCGCGGGCGGAGCGGCGTGGGGCGGGATCGCCGGCGTGCTCAAGGCCCGCACCGGAGCGCACGAGGTGATCACCACGATCATGCTCAACTACATCTCGTACCTGCTGCTGGACTACGCGCTGCGCTCCGACGCGTTCCAGCCCGAGGGGCGGGACGACCTGATCTCGAAGGCAGTGGCCGAGTCCGCCCGGCTGCCGGAGATCACGATCGGCGAGGTGACCGTGCACGCGGGCCTGTTCCTCGCCATCGGGGCCGCGGTCGTCGTGTGGTGGCTGCTCGAACGCTCGACGGTGGGGTTCCGGCTCAAGTCGGTGGGCGCCAACCCGTACGCGTCCCGCTACGCCGGCATGAGCGTCGGCGCCATGTACATCCTCGCCATGGTGCTGGCCGGGGGCCTGGCCGGCCTGGCCGGGACCGTGAACATCACCGGGCGCCCGAGCTTCGCCCTCACCGGCGGCTACTACCGGTTCATCGGCTTCGACGCCATCGCCGTCGCCCTGCTCGGCCGGGCCCACCCCATCGGCGTCCTCGGCGCCGCCTTCCTGTTCGGCGTGCTGCGGTCGGGGTCGACCGGCATGCAGGTGGCCACGTCGACGCCGGTCGACATCATCGTCGTCATCCAGGCGCTGATCATCCTGTTCGTGGCGGCGCCCGCCCTGGTGCGCTCGCTGTACCGCATCAAGGCGGGGCGGGGCACCGGCCAGACCTTCACCACCGGCTGGGGGGCCTGATGAGCGCCACCCTCACCGACGCCGTGCCCCCTGCCGACGAGGCCCCGGCCCCGGTGATCGATCCGGACCTGCCGAGCGACCGCCGCCGCATCGGATTCGGCATCGCCACCCTGCTGCTCGGCGTCGTCACCTTCGTCAGCTTCGGCCTCGGCAGCCAGTCCGGCCTCGACGCCACGTTCGTGCTGTCCGGCTCCGACGCGCTGACCGACGTCCCCGACCTCCACATCCCCGCCCGGGTCACCAACCTGATCCTGGGGGTCGTGGTCCTCGTGCTGGGTGCCCTGCTGGTGAGCGGCGTCGTCCGCCGGCGGATCTACCTGGTGTTCGGCATCGGCGTCGCGCTGTTCACCATCGCTCTGCTGGTGTGGGCCGCCCGCGGCGACTCGGTCAGCATCGTGGGCCTGCTCAACGGCACGGTGTTCCGGTCGACGCCGATCGCGCTGGGTGCCCTGGCCGGTCTGCTGTGCGAGCGGTCGGGCGTGGTCAACATCGCCATCGAGGGCATGCTCCTCACCGGCGCGTTCGTGGCCGCCATCACGTCCAGCGCGGCGGGCAGCCCGTGGGTCGGGCTGTTCGCGGGCCTGGCGTCGGGCATCCTGCTCGGCGCGTTCCTGGGGGTGCTGTCGATCCGCTACCGGGTCGACCAGATCATCGGCGGCACGGTGATCAACATCTTCGCCCTCGGCCTCACCAGCTACCTGGGCGCCCGCATCCTGGCCGAGTACCCGGACCTCAACGAGCCCGGCACGTTCCGGCCCATCGGCATCCCGCTGCTCGAGCGCCTGCCCCTGGTGGGCCCCGTGCTGTTCGACAACACGATCTACGGCTACCTGATGTTCGCCCTGGTCATCGGCCTGTGGTGGGCGTTCTTCCGCACCCGCTGGGGCCTGCGGGTCCGGTCGGTCGGCGAGCACCCTCGGGCGGCCGACACGGTCGGCATCAACGTGCTGCGCACCCGCTACCGCGCGGTGATCGCGGGCGGTGCGGTGGCCGGCATCGGCGGCACCTGGTTCACGCTCGACGCCACCGGCTCGTTCACCGAGAACATGACCGCCGGCAAGGGCTTCATCGCCCTGGCCGCGCTGATCTTCGGGCGCTGGCACCCGGTCGGCGCGTTCGTGGCCGCCCTCGTGTTCGGCTTCACGGAGGAACTGCAGACCCGGCTCACGGTGCTCGACACGCCGATCCCGTCGGACTTCCTGCTGATGCTGCCCTACATCGTCACAATCGTCGTGGTGGCCGGCCTGGTGGGCCGGTCCCGCCCGCCGGCGGCCGACGGCGTGCCGTACGTGGTGGACTGAATGGCGGGCCCGACGCTGGTCGACTGGGAGGCCCTGCGGGCCTCCGCCGCCGAGATCGCCCAGCGGGCCTACGTCCCCTACTCGCACTTCCCCGTGGGAGCGGCCGGCCTGCTCGAGGACGGCCGGGTGGTCGTGGGCTGCAACGTCGAGAACGCGTCCTACGGCCTGACGCTGTGCGCGGAGTGCGGGCTGGTGTCCGGGCTCCACGCCGGCGGGGGCGGGCGTCTGGTGGCGGTGGCCGTCACCGACCCGTCGGGTCGCGACCTGGCGTGCTGCGGCCGCTGCCGCCAGCTGCTGTTCGAGGCCGGCGGGCCGGACCTGCTGGTGAACGAGAGGCCGATGTCCGCGTGGCTGCCAGGGGCCTTCGGCCCGGACGACCTGGGCTGATGGCGACCCACGTCCTCGACGTCATCCGCACCAAGCGCGACGGCGGCGAGCTGTCCGACGAGCAGGTGCGGTTCTTCATCGAGGGCTACACCGCGGGCACGATCGCCGACGAGCAGGCGGCCGCGCTCTGCATGGCCATCCTCCTGCGGGACATGGCGCCGGGCGAGCTGGCCACCTGGACCCAGGCGATGATCGACTCGGGCGAGCGCCTCGACCTGTCCGGCGTGGGCCGGCCCACCGTCGACAAGCACTCGACCGGCGGCGTGGGCGACAAGGTGTCGCTGCCGCTGGCGCCGCTGGTGGCGGCGTGCGGCGCGGCCGTGCCCCAGCTCTCGGGCCGGGGGCTCGGCCACACCGGGGGGACGCTGGACAAGCTGGAGGCCATCCCCGGCTGGCGGGCCAACCTGTCGACCGACGAGGTCGTGGACCAGCTGCGGGAGGTCGGCGCGGTGATCTGCGCCGCCAGCGAGACGCTGTGCCCGGCCGACCGCAAGCTCTACGCGCTGCGGGACGTCACCGCCACGGTCGAGGCGATCCCGCTGATCGCCAGCTCGATCATGTCCAAGAAGATCGCGGAGGGGACGGCGTCGCTGGTCCTCGACGTGAAGATCGGCTCCGGCGCGTTCCTGCCCGAGCTGGACCGGGCCCGCCGACTGGCCGAGACGATGGTCGGCCTGGGTCGAGCGGAGGGCGTCAAGACGGTGGCGCTGATCACCGACATGGAGTCGCCTCTCGGCCGGGCCGTGGGCAACGGCCTGGAGGTGACCGAGGCGGTCGAGGTGCTCCGGGGCCGCGGGCCGGCGGACCTGGTCGAGGTCACCTTGGCGCTGGCCCGGGAGATGGTGTCGCTGGCGGGCCTCGCCGGCAGCGGCCCCACCGCGGGCGGCTCGGCGACCGACCCCGCGGCGGCGCTGGCCGACGGCCGCGCCTTCGCGGTGTGGGAGGCGATGATCCGCGCCCAGGGCGGCGACCCGGGCGCACCGCTGCCGGTGGCCCCGATCCGCCACACGGTGCCGGCCCCGGCCAACGGCTACCTCCGCCGCCTCGACGCCCGCTCGGTGGGCGAGGCCGTCTGGCGCCTGGGCGCCGGCCGGGCCCGCAAGGAGCACCCGGTCTCCCCCAGCGCCGGCGCGGTCTGCCTGCGCAAGCGGGGCGACCAGGTCACGGCCGGTGAGCCGATCCTGGAGCTCCACGTCGACGACGGGTCCCACATCCCCGGTGCGCTGGCCGCCCTGGAGGGGGCCATCGCCGTCGGCCCCGAGCCGCCGGACCCCCGCCCGCTGATCGTCGAGCGCATCTCGTAGCGGCGCGGCAAGGGGCCGTCGGTACGCTCCTTTCATGAGTGAGGCGACGCAACGGTGGCAGGTCGGGGACGTGCGCATCACCAGCGTGGTGGAGGCGCCGACCGACGGGATCCCGCCGGCGTTCTTCTTCCCCGACGCCGACGAAGCGCTGGTCGCCCGGCACGCGTGGTTGGCGCCCCACTTCACCGGCGAGGGGAGCACGATCGGGCTGCGGGTGCAGGCGTTCGTCATCGAGGCGGCGGGGCGCACGGTCGTCGTGGACCCGTGCGTGGGCAACGGCCGGACCCGTTCGGTGCCGTGGTGGACCGACCAGGCCTGGCCGTTCATGGAGCGGTTCCGGGACGCCGGCTTCGACCCCGGGGCCGTCGACCTCGTGGTCCACACCCACCTGCATGTCGACCACCTGGGCTGGGACGTCCACCGGGAGGGCGACCGCTGGGTGCCGACGTTCCCCCGCGCCCGCTACCTCTACGTCGGCGCCGAGCTCGACGGCCTGCGGTCGGACGCGGACCCCGACGTGCCCAGGCTGCGGGCCGAGGTGCTCGACCCGATCTTCGACGCCGGCCTGGCCGACGTGGTCGAGCCCGACGCCGACCTGGGCGGCGGGCTACGGCTGGCGCCGACGCCGGGCCACACGCCGGGCCACGCGTCGCTCTGGCTGGGCGGCCGAGCGGATGCCCTCGTCACCGGCGACGCCGTCGTCCACCCGCTCCAGGTGGCCGAGCCCGACCTCGCGTTCGGCGGCGACGTCGACATCGACGGCGCCCGGGTCACCCGCCGGGCGCTGCTCAGCGACGCGTGTGACGCCGGCGCCCTGATGCTCGGCAGCCACTTCCCCACCCGGCCGGGCGGCCGGCTGGCGGCCGAGGGCGACGGCTGGCGGTTCCTGCCGCTCGCGGCAGAGGTCTGATCGCGGGCCGTTAGCCTGGCGTATGGCTGCACCCACCCTCGAGCAGATCCGGCGGGCCCCCAAAGTCGTGCTCCACGACCATCTCGACGGCGGCCTCCGCCCCGCCACGGTGATCGACCTGGCCCGCGATTCGGGCCACACCCTCCCCACCACCGACGTCGACGACCTGGCCCGGTGGTTCAACGAGGGCGCCTACCGGCACGACCTCGACCTCTACCTCGAGACGTTCGAGCACACGGTCGGCGTGATGCAGACCAAGGACGCGCTGGTCCGGGTGGCGGCCGAGTGCGCCGAGGACCTCGCGGCCGACGGCATCGTCTACGCCGAGGTCCGCTTCGCCCCGGAGCTGCACATCGAGGGCGGCCTGACCCTCGACGAGGTCGTCGAGTCGGTGCTGGAGGGGTTCCGGCTGGGCAGCGCGGGCCGTCGCATCACGATCGGGACGCTGGCGACGGCCATGCGCCACGCTGCCAACTCCAGCGAGATCGCGGAGCTCGCCCTGCGCCACCGTGACGACGGCGTCGTCGGCTTCGACATCGCCGGCAGCGAGGCCGGCAACCCCCCGACCCGCCACCTGGCCGCGTTCCAGGAGATCGCCAAGGCCAACAGCCACATCACCATCCACGCCGGCGAGGCGTTCGGCCTGCCCTCGATCTGGGAGGCCCTGCAGCTGTGCGGGGCGGAGCGCCTGGGCCACGGCGTCCGGATCGTCGACGACATCACGTTCGACGAGGCCGGCCGGGCCTACCTCGGCCGGTTGGCGGCCTTCGTGCGGGACCGCCGGGTGGCGCTGGAGATGTGCCCGACGTCCAACGTCCACACCGGCGTGACGGCGTCGATCGCGGAGCACCCGGTCGGCCTGCTGACCCGGCTGCGCTACCGGGTCACGGTCAACACCGACAACCGGCTGATGTCGAACATCACGCTCAGCGACGAGTTCCACAACCTGGTGGAGGCGTTCGGCTTCGGTTGGGACGAGATCGAGTGGCTGACCGTCAACGCCATGAAGTCGGCGTTCTGGCCCTTCGACCAGCGCCTCCGCATCATCGAGGGGACGATCAAGCCGGGCTACTCCGCCCTGCGGGCCGAGGAGCTGTAACCACGCTATTGACCCAGGCGTCGATAGCTGCGACGATCGCTGCGTGCGCTGGGGAACACGCAGGGTCGCCGCCGTCATCGCGGTCACGCTGGCCACCGCGGGCTGCTGGCCCTCGCCGGGAGCCGGCCCGGACCGCCGGGCGGTCAACGGGCTCGAAACCGCCATCACAGCCGCATCCGCCGCCACGCTGACCGAGGCATGGGCGGCCACCACCGAAGGCGGTCCGCTCGGTGACCCGGTGGTCTCGGCCGCCGCCGTCCACGTCAACGGCCCCGAGCACCTGTATGGCATCGACAAGGCAACGGGCGCCCGGCGGTGGACCTTCACGCGGCCCCCGTTCGCAGGACCGGATCCGGGCACAGCGCCGCCCTTCCGGTGGTCCATCGGTCAGCCGGTGGTGGACGGCGGCCGGGTCCTGGCCTGGACGCTGCCGTTTCCGTTCAGCCCGTTCTTCCCCACGTCGTCGGTGATGGTCGACGCCACCACGGGCACCGAGGTCCACTCGCTGGACGGCGCGGTCGACGCCACCGTCCGCGGGAGGCACGTGCTGATCCGCCACACCAGCATCGGCGGCGAGCTGCGCCTGGTCGCCACGGACGTCGACGGCCTCGCGTCCCCGTCCGTAGCGGCGACCGTCGACGACTCCGCCCTCGTCGACGACCCGGCGCTCATCCCGGCGACAGTCGGGGGACAGCGCCTGTACCACGCCGGGGAGGGCGTGGCCACGACCGTGCGCGACGACGCCGCTCCCCTCGTCCACGGCGTCCGAGCCTTCGCTCGGGGCGGCGGCACGTGCAAGCAGGTCGGCGACTTCCTCGTGATCTCGCTGACCTGCCCCGCCTGGGTCACGGTGCTCGACGGGGCGCCGGCCACGTCGCCGGTGCTCTCCGAGGACGAGGCGACCGTCTGGGTCGGCAGCGCCGCCGGGACCGTGTACGCCCTCGACGCCGCCACGGGCGCGGTTCGGTGGTCGACCCGGGTGGGGTCGCCCGTGGCGGCCGAGCCCGCGGTCGACGACGACCGGCTGTACGTCCCGACCGCAGCCGGCCACCTGGTGGCGCTCGAGCGGGACGGCGGCGAGGTGGCGTTCACGGTGGCGACCGGCGCCGCGCTCACCGTCCAGCCCGCGGTGGAGGGCGACTCGGGCGGCGTCGTGATCACGGGGTCGGCGGTCGGCTCGGTGCACGCCGTCGCCGCCGCCGGGTGCGGGGCGCCCGTCTGCGACCCGCTGTGGCAGGCCGACGCCGGCGAGGCGATCACCGGCGCGCCCGCGATCAGCGGCGGCCAGGTCTACGTCGGCACGGCGGGCGGCCGCCTGGTCGCCTACCGCCCGGCCTGACGCCGCCCCCACCGGTCGACGGCACCGCCAGCCGGGGGTGGCCGGCGCGCTCAGCCGCCGGGCCCTACAGCGGCACCACCGCCACGGCGTCGATCTCGGCGAGGCACTCGGGGTTGGCCAGGCCCGACACAATGGCCACCGTGATGGTGGTAGATCGTGCGCACCGGCCCGCTGACGGTCACGACCTCGGTGAAGGCGGGGTTGTGCAGCAGACCCTCGGGGTTGACGTGCTCGACGGTGGCTGCGGTGGTGGTCATGTCTGTTCCTCGCTGTTCCGTCGGGCGCGGAAGGCGGTGACCTTGGACCGGTTGCCGCAGCGCGGCATCGAGCACCAGCGGCGCCGGCCGGGGCGGGACGTGTCGACGAAGACGATCTCGCAGTCGCCGGCCGCACAGCGCCGGATGCGGGCGGCCAGCGGGCCGCCGAGCAGCTCGACGGCGTCGCGGGCCAGATACGCCAGGACGGCGTCCACCGGGACGGGCGTGCGCCAGTGGCGCCGCAGATCGCTGTCCAGTGCCGGGACGGGATCCGGCCGGGCGGCCACCGCGTTGATCTCGTCCACCGCCGCCGGCGGGGCCGGCGTGCCGTCCGCTGCGGCGTCGACGCAGTCCCACAGGGCGGCGCGCAGCGCCCGCATCCGGTGGTGGTCGTCCGCGGTGGCGTCGGCCACGGCGTCGCCGAGGCGGGCCCGCAGCCAGGCGGTCAGGTCCTCGGGCCGGTGCAGCGTCTCGTACACCGCCATGTCGCCCTCGCCGCCGGTGTAGGCGAGCTCGAGACAGGCCGCGCCGGGCTCGAACGGGAACGTCACGCCGTCGAGAGCGGTGAGGTGGATCGTTCCCAGGGCGATCATGGAACCATTATTACCAGTTACGAGACGGGGCAAACGTCTGGCAGTAGCCTGAACGGGTGACCGCGACCGCCACCACCCCGTTCGCCGACGTCACCGCGTCGACCGCAACGCTGCGCCGGTTCCTGCACGGGCTGCCCGGGGTCGACCAGGTCGGCGTCGAGGCCCGGGCCGCGGGGCTGGCCACCCGATCGATCAAGACGACCGCCAAGCAGTTCGCCCTCGACCTGGCCGTGCGCATGATCGACCTGACCACGCTGGAGGGCCAGGACACCCCCGGCAAGGTCCGGGCGTTGTGCGCGAAGGGCCGGCACCCGGACCCGGCCGACCCCACCTGCCCGCCGGTCGCCGCCATCTGCATCTACGGCGACCTCGTCCCGGTGGCGGTCGAGGCGCTGGCCGGGTCCGGCATCCACGTCGCCGCGGTCGCCACCGCCTTCCCCTCGGGCCGGGCGCCGCTCGACGTCAAGCTGGCCGACACCCGGGCCGCCGTCGACGCGGGCGCCGACGAGATCGACATGGTCATCGACCGCGGCGCCTTCCTGGCGGGCCGCTACGTCGACGTCCACGACGAGATCGTCGCCACCAAGGCGGCCTGCGGCGACGCCCACCTCAAGGTCATCCTCGAGACCGGCGAGCTGGCCACCTACGACAACGTCCGCCGGGCCTCGTGGCTGGCCATGCTGGCCGGTGCCGACGTGATCAAGACCTCGACGGGCAAGGTCTCCCCCGCCGCCACCCTCCCGGTGACCCTGGTGATGCTGGAGGCCGTGCGCGACTTCCGGGCGCAGACCGGGCGCCAGGTCGGGGTCAAGGCGGCCGGCGGCATCCGCGCCGCCAAGGACGCCATCCGCTACCTCGTGGTCGTCAACGAGACCTGCGGCGACGACTGGCTCGACCCCGACTTCTTCCGCTTCGGCGCCTCGTCCCTCCTCAACGACCTGCTCATGCAGCG
>DASRJM010000163.1:0-10369 GCA_035649475.1 Acidimicrobiales bacterium | reverse complement strand
CGGCGCCGTCGACCGTGGCCGCGCCGCCCAGCCGGGCGGACAACGCCGGGGCCGCCCCGACCAGGACGGAGTCGCCGATGGCCGTGAACCCGCCGACCGGTGGACCGGGGGACGGCGGCACGGCCGGGGCGGTCGTGGCCGGCGCGGCCGTCGCCGCCGTCGTGGCCGGCGCGGTGGTCACGGGCGCGGTGGTCGACGTGCCCGCGGTCGTGGGCGGTGCGGTCACGAGCACGCTGCTCGGCTGGTCGGGCTCGGGCGCGGTCGCCGTGACGACGTCCCTGGTCACGTCGGCTGCCGCTCCCGCCAGGACCACGGCGACGATCCCCGCCCCGACGACCAGCCCGGGCCGGCCCCGGGTAGCGTGGCGTACCCGGTGGCCGGCGTCGCGCAGGGCGTCGCCGAAGCCGCGCATGCGAACAGGTTGCTCGATCCAGCGGTAGGACGCCGCGGACAGGCCCATGATGATCGCCACCTGCATGGCCACCCGGGGCAGCGGTTCGGGCTGCTGACCAGGGGCCGCGGCCGTGAAGACGATGACGGGCCAGTGGATCAGGTAGATGCCGTAGGACCGCTGGCCGACCCACCGGAGCGGGCCCGACGCCAGCACGCGGGACGTGCGAGTGGGGGCCGGATAGACGACGACCGCGATGACGGCGAGCGTGGCGATCTGCGTGGCCGTGAACCCGCCCCGGAACGCGGTCGGGTCGCGCTCGGTGACGCCGGTGGCGTACCAGATCACGACGGCCACGCCGGCGAGGGCCACGGCGTCGAGGGCGGCGACGAACCGGGGGTGGGTGTGCGGCCGCAGCCGGTTGGGCGTCCAGAACAGCCCGAGCGCCACGCCGGCCAGCAGCCCGGCGGCCCGGGTGTCGGTCCCGAAGTACAGGCGGGTCGAGTCGCTGGCCCCGCCGGCCAGCACCGACCGGGCCACGGTGGCCGCCACCGCCCCGGCCACCGCGATCGCGACCGCCCACTTGCGGGAGACGCGGGTGAGCAGCAGCCCGCAGAGCAGCGGGAACACCAGGTAGAACTGTTCCTCGATCGACAGCGACCACAGGTGCTCGAGCGCGGAGGGGCCGCCGGCCGCCTCGAAGTACGACTTGTCGTCGAGGATCAGCTGCCAGTTCAGGTGGTAGCCGAGCGCGCCGACGGCCTGGTGGCGCAGCTCGGCCAGCAGCTCCGGCCGCGTGAACGCGGCCCAGGCCATCGTCCCGGCCACGACCGCGATCACGGCCGGCAGCAGCCGGCGCAGCCGGCGGAGCCAGAACTGGCCGAGGGCGATGCCGTCGGTGCGCTGGTGCTCGTTGACGAGCAGGGCGCACACCAGCCACCCGGAGAGGACGAAGAACAGCTCGACGCCGATGTAGCCGCCCGCCACCCCCGAGTAGCCGAGGTGGTAGAGGATCACCAGCCCGACGGCGAGCGCACGTAGCCCGTCGAGCGCCGGCTGGTAGCCGAGCTTGCGGGTCTGCCACGACGGCTTGCGCCGAGCGGGCACCTGCGGCGACGGCTCGACGAGGGGGTCCTCGGCGGTCTGCTGTCCGTCACCGCGGGCATCCGCGACGATGGAGGACACACCGACGACCGTCCCCGACGCGCGCTCGGGAGCCGGGTCGGCGGCCGTGGTGGTCATCGTGGTGGTGGTGTCGTCGGTCCCCATGCGGCGGTGTGCGGGCCCCTCAGCAGTCGTAGGCGGAGAGATCGATCGAGGTCGTGGTCTGAGCGGTTGACGTGCCCCCGCCCGCCGGCGGCGCGGTCGACGCGGTGGTCGGAGGCGGCAGCGTGGCGACCGTCGTCGTCGAGCTCGACGGCGACGGCGTCTGCCGTACACCCTGCCAGTCCGTACCGGTCACCAGGTCGATACCCGCTGTCCCCGGCGTCGGCTCCAGTGTGGCCCCGCCGACCAGCCACCGTGCAACCAGATCCACCGCCGCCTCCTGTCCCGGCGGGAAGCGGACGACGGTGCCCGCCGCCCCGCCGCCCGGCTCGTCGCCGGCCACGGCGGCGTTGAACCCGGCGCCCTGGAGCGCGGCGGTGGCGTCGGCTCCCTGGCGGGGGACGCCGGTGCCGTTGTGCACCGTCAGCCGCACCGAAGCCGGCGACAGCTCGCCGGTCGTCCCGCCCCGGAAGATCGCGAGCGTGGCCTCTGTCTCGGGCCCCTCGATGAGACGGAGTACGGCGGCCCCGTTCACCACGTCCGGCGTCCCCGACACCGAGTACGTCTGCAGGTTGTCCGGGTCGAAGGACCGGAACCGGGTGCCCAGGCCGAAGATGTCACCCGCGGTCAGCTGGCTGTCGACGGTGATGCCCGACAGACCCACGTCGATGAGCTGGTCGAGCGTGCCCGGGTTGCGGGCGCCCCGGTCGATGGCCCGTGTCAGGGCCCGGCGGATGAAGTCCTGCTGGCGGGCGATGCGGCCGATGTCGGAGCGGGGGTCCTCGACCCACCGGGAGCCGATCAGCTCCTCGTAGTGGCGGGAGCGGACGTAGGCCAGCGCCTCGGTCGGGTCCAGCATGCGGCAGCCGACGTCGGGGAAGTCGAGGCCGGTCTCCTCGTCGCGGGCCGGCCGGGGGACGTAGATCGGGACCCCGTCGATGGCCTCGACCAGCCCCCGGAACGAAGCGAAGTCGACCTGCACGTAGTGGTGGATGGGAATGCCGAAGTTCTCGCCGATCGTGCGGATGAGCAGCGGGGCCCCGCCCTGCTCGATGGCGATGTTGATGCGGCGGGACGTGCCCGTGCCCGGGATCGGGACGAAGAGGTCGCGGGGCAGCGACAGCAGAGCCGCCCGGCGGGAGGCCGGGTCGGCCCGCAGGATCATGATCGTGTCGGAGTGCAACGTGGAGTCCCGCCCGATGCGCACCGGGTCGCCGCCCGGCAGGTTGTCCGCGTTGTCGATCCCGACGATGAGGTAGTTCTCGGGCTGGCCGGCCGGGGCGTTCTCGTCGAGCACGGCCGACAGCTCGACCCGCGGCAGCCGCTCGTACTTGCGCAGCACGTAGGCCAGCCCGGCCGCGGACGCCACCAGCCCGACCGCCGACACGCACCCGAACGCGAGCGCACAACGCTGCCCCCAGGTGCGGCGCCGCCGCCCTGTGCCCTCGCGGTCGCGCTGCACGTGGTGGATGCTACTTACCCCTCGTTTGGCGTTCGTTCGTGTCGGATTCCGACGCGAACGAACGCCAGAGTGATCACAGCAGGGCGGCGAGCGCGTCGATCGCGTCGTCGGGCGAGGCGATGCCCGCGTCGAGGACCAGCGTGCGCTTGAGGAACAGGTGGGCATCGAGGTCCCAGGTGAACCCCATGCCGCCGTGGACCTGGATGCAGGTGCGGGTGGCCCGGTCGGCGGCGCCGGAGGCGACGATGCGGGCGGCGTGGGCGGCACGGTCGGCGTCCTCGCCGCCCTCGTCCACGGCCACGGCCGCCGCCTGGACCGCGGACCTCGCCACCTCGACCGCCACCTGGGCGTCGGCCAGCAGGTGCTTGAGGGCCTGGAAGCTGCCGATGGCCCGGCCGAATTGCGTCCGGGAGCCCGCGTGCTCCGTGGCCATCGCCACCGCGGCACCCGCCAGGCCGACCTGGATGGCCGCCGACAGGAGGCCGGCGTCGCGGCGCAGGCGGGCTGCCAGGTCGAGGCCGCCGACGGGCTCGCCCGGCGGGAGCTCCGGGACCACGTCGACCGGGGTCAGGGGATCGAGCGGGCGGTCGAGCGGACCGTCGCCGCCCTCGGGGCGGGGCGCCAGCACCACGCCGGACGGACCCACCACCAGCAGCGCGTCGAGGGCAGCGCGGTGCTCCACCAGGGCCGGCCGGCCCTCCGGGACGAGCCCGACCACCGCCTCGCCGGCCATGGCGGCACCGGCCACGGATCCCAGCGGCAGGCCCGCGGCCAGGAACGTGCCCACCACCGGCCCGGGGACGGCGGCCCGCCCCAGCTCCTCGAAGACCAGCGTGGCCTCGGCCAGGCCCAGGCCCAGCCCGTCCCGGTCGGCTGGCACGATGAGGGCGAACGCGCCGATGTCGCCGAGCGCCCGCCACAGGTCGCGGTCGACGGCGCCGGGCAGCGCCATGGCCGCCCGCCGCGCCTCGGGCGTGACCCGGTCGGCGCACAGCCGGGCCAGGCCCGCCGCCAGCGCGAGCTGCTCGTCGGTCGGTTCCAGATCCATCGGCGTCAACGCCCTCCATACAGATCGGCACCGGCTGCAGGCTTCTTGCGATCGGCAGGTGCCGATCTGTACGGATCCTTCGGCAGGCCGAGCAGCCGCTCGCCCACGATGTTGCGCTGGATCTGGGCGGTGCCCGCGGCGATCGACAGCGACAGGGCGTACAGGGTCTGGCCGACGTGGTCGAGGTGGCGAGCCGACAGCCCGGTGGGGTCGTCGAACGCCAGCCTCGCCCGCCCCAGCAGCCGCAGCGCGACCTCACCCATGCGCTCCCGGGTCTCGTGGTAGGCGAGCTTGAACACCGACCCGCCGACGCCGGCATTGCCGTGGCGGGCCGCCCGGGAGACGTTGCGCTTGGTGAGCGCCCACTCGGCCTCCAGCTCGGCGCCGACCACGGTGAGCGGCCGGCGGATCGAGGCGTCGTCCCAGGCGGTGCCGGCCCCGAGCGGGGTCTTGCGGGCGATGTCGACCAGGTCGGCCAGCAGCCGCATGGAGCCCAGCAGCTCGCTGACGAAGGCGGTCCCCCGCTCGAACCCGAACGTGACCATCGCGACGCGCCAACCGTCGTTCTCGGCGCCGACCACGTTTCCGACGGGGATGCGCACCTCGTCGAGGAACATCTCGCTGAACTCGCTCTCGCCGGTGAGCGTGCGCATCGGCCGGACCTCGATGCCGGGCGAGTCCATCGGCATGATCATCCAGGTGATGCCCCGGTGCTTGGGGGCGTCGGGGTCGGTGCGGGCCAGCAGCTCGCAGTAGTCGGCGACCTGGGCGTGGCTGGTCCAGATCTTCTGGCCGGTCACGACGTAGTGGTCGCCGTCCCGGACCGCCCGGGTGCGCAGCGAGGCGAGGTCCGAGCCCGCTTCGGGCTCGGAGAAGCCCTGGCACCACACGTTGTCACCCCGCAGGATCGGCGGCAGGTACCGGGCCCGCTGCTCGGGCGTGCCCTCGGCGGCGATCGTGGGCCCGGCGTGCAGCGTGGACACGAAGTTGCAGCCGACGTAGGGGGCGCCGGCCCGCTCCGACTCCTCCAGGAAGATGAGCTCCTCGGACGGCGTGGCGCCGCGGCCGCCGTACTCCTTCGGCCACGAGATGCCCGCGTAGCCCGCGTCGTGGAGCCGCCGTTGCCACCCGGTGTCGTACGCCCGCTTGGCCGCCCAGTCCTCGAACGGCGGTGGGTCGGGCAATCCCGCGAGCGTGGCGTCGAGCCAGGCGCGCAGCTCGGCGCGGAACGCCTGCTCCGCCGGCGTCTCCTTCAGCCTCACGTGCACCCTCCCCTGGCCGATGGACAGCGGTTCAAGCTAGTGGACGAGCGTCCGAACCCCTCGCGGACGCTGGGCCACCGCGGCGCCCAGCCGGTCACTTCCTTGAACCGGCGGTTGCTGACCCGCTGCGACCGGGCCATGGCCCGGCCCTGGGCGCCGCTGTAGCGGGCCAGCCGGCCGGGCACCCGCAGCGCCCGGCGCCGCCCGGCGGCGGCCGCCAGCGCGGCGGCGTAGTGCTGGCGGGTGGCGGGCTCGTCGTCCACGACGTCGTAGACGCCGGCGGGGGCGTCCAGCGCGGCCACGACCGCGGCGGCCGCGTCGTCGACGTGGATCGACGACGTGTAGGCGTCCGCGGCACCGGCCGTGACCACGACGCCCCACCGGGCCGCGCGCAGCAGCGCCTCGCTGTGGGCGGTGCCGGGCCCGTAGAACAAGCCGAAGCGCAGGGCGACCCCGGTCCGGCCGGCGGCGGTGAACCGGGCCACGTGGGCCTCCGCCACCAGGGCGGCGGCCGTGAGCGCCGAGGGGTCGGGCTCGGTGCCGGCGGCGTCGAGCCACGCGTCCCCGCCGTCGGGGTAGGTGAACACGATCGACTCCTGCACGAACCGTTCGGCCCCGCCGGCCAGGGCGCCGTCGACCAGGTGGCCGCACGCCTCCCGCCGCAGACGGTCGTGGGTCGCCCACGCGGCGGCACGCGACGCCGAGAGCAGCGGGGGCACCGCGGTGGCCAGGTTCACGACGGCCTGGTGGCCGGCCACGGCCGCCGCCACCGCCGCCGCGTCGAACAGGTCGACCGTGACCGGCGTCGCCCCGGCCGCCTCCACTTGCGCCGCCTTATCCGGGGTGCGGGCGACGGCCGTGACCACGTGACCCGTCGCGATCAGCGCGGCGAGCGCAGGACGCCCGACGGCTCCGGTGCCTCCGGCGAGGAAGACCTTCATCCGCCTAGTGTGGCGCCGTCCGGAGGGGTCCCGGCTCGATCGAGCAGATTGTCACCTCGCAGCGTGTCCCCGTTGACACGTTGTGCAGGCAGCGACCATCCTTCGGGGTCCGCGAACAGATGGGGGATCTGATGAGGCGCAGGTTGTCTGCCGTCGTGGCCGCTGGGGTCCTGATCAGCGCATGGGGGGTCGCGCCGGCGGGCGCCACCCCGGATGAAGCGACCGCCCCGCCGCCGGCCGCCGGCGGCGACGTCTACGACGTCTACCAGGGCCGGGTCGACCTGGAGGCGTTGGGCAAGATGCGGGCCGCGGGCGTCGACCCCCACGACCTCAGCATCACCAGCTCGGCCGGGGACAGGGTCGAGGTCGAGGTGGTGCTGTCGGGGGAGCAGGCCGAGCAGCTCGCCGACGAGGGCGTCGCCCTCGAGCCGAAGCTCATCGACGGCCAGACGGTGGCCGAGCTGTCCACGCTGCAGGCCGAGGAGGGCTTCGAGGTCTTCCGGCCCTACAGCGGGGCCGGCGGCCTGAAGGAGGAGTTCGAGCAGATCGCGGCCGACAACCCGGACCTCGTCAAGCTCGTGACGATCGGGCAGACCGTCCAGGGCCAGGACATCATCGCCCTCAAGGTCACCCGCAAGGCCAACCGCGTGAAGGACGGCGCCAAGCCCTCCACGCTGTTCAGCGCCGCCCAGCACGCCCGGGAGTGGATCACCCCCGAGATGATCCGGCGGCTGGTCCACCATGTGCTCGACGGCTACGAGACCGACCGCGACATCCGCCGGCTGGTCAACTCGACCGAGATGTGGTTCGTGCCGGTCGCCAACCCCGACGGCTACGACTGGTCGTTCCAGCCCGACCAGCGGATGTGGCGCAAGAACCTGCGCGACAACAACGGCGACGGCGTGACCCAGGTCGGCGACGGAGTCGACCCCAACCGGAACTACCCGACCAAGTGGGGCTACGACAACGAGGGCAGCTCCGACAACCCGGCCAGCGACACCTACCGGGGCCCGGAGCCCGGCTCCGAGCCCGAGACCCAGGCCCTCGACGGCCTGATGGCCCGGATCGGCTTCGAGTTCCAGATCAACTACCACTCGGCCGCCGAGCTGCTCCTGTACGGCACCGGCTGGCAGGTGGCCACGCCGACGCCCGACGACGCCGTCTACGAGGCGATGGCGGGCGACGACGCCGAGCCGGCGGTGCCTGGCTACGACCCGGACATCTCCGCCGAGCTGTACACCACCAACGGCGAGACCACAGAGCACGCCCACACCACGTACGGGACCCTGGCGTTCACGCCCGAGATGTCGACCTGCGAGACGGTCAGCGCCGCCCACCCGGACGACGAGTGGAGGCCTCAGGACTGCGAGAGCGTCTTCCACTTCCCGGACGACGAGGAGCTGGTGCAGGAGGAGTTCGAGAAGAACATCCCGTTCGCCCTTGCCACCGCCCGGTCGGCCAGCGACCCCGACAACCCCGTGTCGGTGGTGGGCCGGACAGCGCCCGACTTCGTGATCGATCCGTTCACGGTGTCGTACGGCGACCCCCAGACCGTGTCGGTGTGGGGGCGGCGCGACCACTCCGGACGATGGATGAACTACTCGATCAACGGAGGCCCCACCCAGCGGGTCGCCCTGGCCGAGTGGGCGGGCGGCGAGCGCTACGGCGACGAGACCGACGTGTACTACGCGGAGTACCGCAGCACGGTCACGGGTGCCGCGCCCGGCGACAGCGTCGAGGTCTGGTTCACCGGCATCAAGGGCCTCCAGGGCAACGTCGACAGCGAGCACTTCACCTACGAGGTGGCCTCGGACACCGGCGCCCAGGCGCTCATCATCGCCAACGAGGACTACACCGGCGTCAACCCGACCTACCCGGCCGGCACGACGGCGCCCAAGTACGCCGACGAGTACGCGGCCGCCCTCGACGCCAACGACGTCACCCATGCGACCTGGGACATGGACGCCCAAGGGGTGCCCCACCCGCTCGGCGTGCTGAGCCATTTCGACGCCGTCGTGTGGGAGCAGGGCGACAACCGGCTCACCCAGGACCCGGAGGACGAGTTCACCCAGCACTTCCTGCCCGGCGCCGTCCCCAACGACGACCTGGCCGTTGCCGAGGAGGAGCAGTACCTGACCCTGGCGGTCCGGGACTTCCTCAACGAGGGGGGCAAGGCCGTCCTCGCCGGCGAGACCGCGCAGTACTACGGCAACCTCGGCACCACGATCGGCGGCATCTACTACGGCCTCGACGGGGCGCCCGAGGAGGACTGCGTCATCACGACGGACTTCTTCAGCGACTGCCTGATCGTGGCCGACGACTTCGCGCAGTACTACCTGGGCGCCTTCGCCCGGGCCGGGCTGCCCGGGGCCACCGGGCTGGCGGGCACCGGAGCCCTGGACGGCATCACCGCCGACTTCGGAGGCCCGGCGCTCGCCGACAACCCGCTGAACGAGGCGGGGGCGTTCACCCTGACGAGCGACCTGCTGCCACCCGATCAGTTCCCGCTGTTCGCGGGGGCCAAGGCCGCCGACTACCTGCCGCCCGGCACCAATCCGTTCGGCCCGGTCGAGGGCGAGCAGTACGCCGCGGTGCTCCACCAGGACGCCAGCTACGCCAGCATCGGCCGCACCATCGACCTGAGCGCGGTCGCGGCGGCCGACGCCCCGGCGCTGGAGTTCGCCATCTCGTGGAGCACCGAGTTCGGCTACGACAACGTGATCGTGGAGGCGGCGCCCTCGGGCACCGACGACTGGACCACGCTGCCGGACCTCAACGGCAACACGCAGGACTCGCCGCCGACCGAGTGCGAGGGCGGCTTCTATGTGGACATGCACCCGTTCCTCGAGCACTACCTGACGGTGGCCAACCCGTGCGGGACCACGGGCACCACCGGCGAGTGGCACTCGTTCACCGGCGAGTCGGGGGCGTGGGAGGACGCCAAGGTCGACCTGTCCGGCTACGCCGGCGGCTCGGTCGACGTCCGCATCAGCTACGTGACCGACCCGTTCACGGGCGGTGTCGGCCTCTTCGTCGACGACACCCGGGTCACCACCACGGCGGGGACGCTGGAGGCCGACGGCTTCGAGGGCGAGACCAGCGTGTGGTCCGTCCTCGGCCCGCCGGAGGGCAGCCCCGAGGCGTCGGCGGCGTTCCAGATCACGACCGTGCTGATCGACGTGTCGGCCGCGGTGTCCACCGAGGACACCGTGCTGTTCGGCTTCGGCATCGAGCAGCTGGCGACGGCCGAGGAGCAGGCGGCCGTGCTCGGGGCCGCCCTCGGCCACGTGCTCGGCTGATCGGCGTGCGGCGTGCCGCCCGGTGGTTCCGCCACCGGGCGGTACGCTGGCGCCCCGCATGGCCCCGACCGCGCCCCCCACCGCCGCCTGGGCGTCCTTCGCCGGCCACCGGGTCGACGCCCTGGTCACGACCCGTGACGGCGGGGTGTCCGGTGGCCCCTACACCAGCCTCAACCTGGGGCTGACCGTCGGCGACGACCCCGACCTGGTGGCCGAGAACCGGCGGCGGGCGGTGGCGGCGCTCGGACTCGACCTGGCCGACTGCGTCTTCGCCCACCAGGTCCACGGCCGGGCGGTGGCGGTGGTGGGCGACGCCGACGGCGGCCGCGGCACCCGCACCCTCGACGACGCCCCGGCCTGCGACGCACTCGTGACCGCCACCCCGGGCCTCGGGCTGGCGGCGCTGGCGGCCGACTGCCTCACGCTGGTGCTGTACGAGCCACACGTCCACGTCCTCGGGGTGGCCCACGCCGGCTGGCGGGGCAGCGCGGCCCGGGTGGCCGCCGCCGCGGTCGAGGCGATGGCCGGCCTGGGGGCGTCGCCGGGCGCCGTCCTGGCCGGCCTGGGCCCGGCGATCCCGGCCGGGCGCTACCAGGTGGGCGACGAGGTCGCCGAGGCCGTGCGCGACGGGCTGGGCCCCGCCGACGCCGCCGCCGTGCTGGCGCGGGACGAGCCGGGCCGTTGGACGCTGGACCTGGCG
>DASRJM010000162.1:0-14104 GCA_035649475.1 Acidimicrobiales bacterium | reverse complement strand
GGAGGTCGGGCCGCGCCTGGCCCGTCGGAGCGGTTTCCGGAGGGGCCCAGGTGGGTGGATCGTCGAATCCGCGTCGGGGGAGAACGGGTCGCTCTGGTTCGGCCGGGGTCCACGGCGGGGCGGTGGCCTGGCGGAGCGCCTCGGTGGCGGGCGGCTCGTCGGCCCCGCGCTCGGGGGGCTCCGGTGCACGCCACCGGTCGGCGCGGGTGCCGGGAAGGCCGGGGGCTGGCTCGGCCGGTGGTGCCCAGGCCGGCTGTTCGGCCGTCGGGACGACGTCGGGCGGTGGCGCCGCGGCTTCGGGCTCGGCGGGGCTCCAGGGGAGGGAGCCGTTGGCGGGGGGCGGGGGCGGGGGCTCCGACCACGTGGGGAGGACGACCGGATCCGAGCCGTTGGACACGGGGGCGTCCTCCGGCGGGGTCGAGCGGGCCCAGGCCGGCAGGTCGCCCGCCGGCCCGCCGCCGCTCGGCCACGAGCTGGGCCACAGGGAGGCGCCGTGGGCCGGGGCCTCCGGCGCAGCGGGCGGGCGGACGCCGTCGGTGGGCACCGCGGGCGGCTCGTCGTCGGCCACCTCGAACGGGAAGATCGTGGGCTCGGGGACATCCGCCGCGTCGTCGACCTCCGCCGGCGCGCCCGGGTCCGGGTCGCTGGCCGGCGGCGGCGGGGTCCACAGGCCGCCCACCGCGGGGGCGGCCGGCTCGGGCCAGGGGCCGGCCGAGTTCAGCGCCGCGGACCGGGCCGGAGCCGGTGGCTCCGCGCTGGCCGGGGCCGGCCAGGACGAGCGGCCGCCCGCGCCGCCGGTGGCGCGGGGGGAGCGCTGTGCCTCGATGTCGTCGAGGTCCAGCACCACCGGCTCGGTGATGGCGAACCCCGCCCGCCGCTGCACGTCCTGCAGCAGCCACGCCACCTCGATCGCCTGCTGGGGCCGCTTGCCCGGATCGGGCGCCAGCGGGCCCCGCAACGTCTCCACCACCCAGGGCGGCACGCCCGGGCGATCGATCTGCGGCACCGCGATCTGCAGCACCCGCAGCAGCAGGGAGGCGTTCGAGTCGGTCACCTCGGCCGGCTTCTCGTGCGGGGCCCGGCCGGCGATCAGCGCGTAGACCGTCGACGCCAGCGAGTAGACGTCGGTGGCGGTCGTGATCTCCGTCCGCTCCAGCACCTCGGGCGGCGCGTGGTACCGCACCGGGTTGTTCAGCGCCCCCAGTCCCGGGAACACGGCGAACGCCGCCAGGCCGGTCTCGGTCATCAGCGGCTCGCCGTGCGGGCCCAGCACCAGCCGGCTCGGCGACAGGTCGCCGTGGACGATGCCGGCGCCGTGCGCCGTCTCCAGCGCCCCCGCCAGCAGGACCCCGACCTGGAGCGCCCGCTCGACCTCGAGCGGCCCGTCCAGCGTGAGCGCGACGTCCAGCGCCTCGGCCGGCTGGGGGTCCGTGACGATCCACGGCCGCCCGTCGTCGGCCTGGCCCCACTCGTGGATCGAGATCATGCTCGGGTGAACGCCCAGGCGCTGGGCCGTGGTCGCCGCCCGGTCGAAGTCGGCCCAGGTGCGCCCCTCGCTGAGCGGGGGATACGCGATCACCGTGACCGCCCGACCCAGCCGGTCGCTCGTCGCGGAGAACAGACTGCGCGCGACTCGTTCCCCGATCAGGGAGAGCTCGCGGCACCCTGGGATCTGAGGGGGCGCGTTCCCAGCCATGACGTCAGGCGAGGCTACAGCCAATCGCACCCCCGGTTCCCAGACGCCCGCCGAGTTTTCGTGTGAACTTCTGCGCGAGCCCGTTCCGCTCGTTGGTGACGACCCCGTGGCGTAGTGCGATCAGCGCAGCGAGCGGCCGCGCGCCGCACCGAGCCACCGCTGTGCGTTCGTGATCGCGCCCAGCGCACCGAGGCAGATCAGCCGCGCAGCCGGGACCCCGACATCTACCCGGCGGGCAGGCGCTCGCTCACACGCTGGCGACGCGGCTGGCCTGGCCCTCCTCGAACCGCCGGACCTGGTCCTTGGGTAGGACGTGCCACACGTTGGCGCAGGCCTTCGCCCAGTGCTCGAGCAGCCTCGCGGCCCGCGGCGACCCGGTCAGCTCCGCGTGGCGCTCGACCAGGAAGCGGACCTCCTCGAGGCCACCCATGTCGGGCCGCACCGCGTCGACCAGGTCGGGGTTGAGCCGGGAGATGAGCCGCTCGTGGTCGCGGTCGAACACGAACGCCTGGCCGCCGGTCATGCCGGCCCCGAGGTTCCAGCCCACCTGGCCCAGGACCACGATCGTGCCGCCGGTCATGTACTCGCAGCAGTGGTCGCCCGCGCTCTCGACGACGGCGGTCGCGCCGGAGTTGCGGACCCCGAACCGCTCGCCCACGCCGCCGGCCACGAACAGCTCGCCACCGGTGGCGCCGTACAGGCAGGTGTTGCCGGCGAGGATCGGCAGCCCGGAGGCGTCGTTGTCCGGCGGGCGGATGACGACCAGGCCGCCGCCCATGCTCTTGCCCACGTAGTCGTTGGCCTCGCCGGTCAGGTCCAGCTCGACACCGTGGGCGAGGAACGCCGCGAAGCTCTGGCCCGCAGTGCCGGTGAGGCGGACCCGGGCGGTGCCCCGGGGCGGCAACTCGCCGTACTCCAGCGCGATCGCCCCCGACAGCGAGGCCCCGATGGCCCGGTCGGCGTTGCGGATCTCGTAGGCGAGGTCGACATCGTCGCCGTCCCACACCGGCCGGAACGCGTCAGCCAGCAGCTGGTCGCCCAGGTCGGCCCGCGGGTCCTGGAGCGGGACCCGCTCGACGAAGTGCCGCGGCGCCGCGGGGTCGGCCGGCGGCTCGAGCAGCGGCGACAGGTCCATGACGTCGGCCCGCTCGTTGCCGCTGCGCCGCTGCCGCAGCAGGTCGACGCGGCCGATGGCCTCGTCGAGGGTCCGCAGGCCGAGCTCGGCCAGGTACCTCCGGACCTCCTCGGCCATGAACAGGAAGTACGCGGCGACGCCCTCGGGCGTCCCGGTGAAGTTGGCCCGCAGGTGGGGCCGCTGGGTGGCCACGCCCGGCTTGCAGGTGTCGCGGTGGCACGCCCGCAGCATGATGCAGCCCTCGGCGATCATCGCCGCGGTGCCGAAGCTGTACTCGTCGGCCCCGAGCAGGGCGGCCACGATGACCTGGCGGCCGGTGAGGAAGCCGCCGTCGACCCGCAGCCGCACCCGGCTGCGCAGGCCGTTGTCGACGAGCGCCCGCTGGGCGTCGGCCAGGCCCAACTCCCAGGGCAGGCCCGCGTGCTTGATCGACGACAGCGGGCTCGCGCCCGTGCCACCGTTCTGGCCGCTGATGTGGACCACGTCGGCCAGCGCCTTGACGCAGCCGGCGGCGATCGTGCCCACGCCGTCCTCGGCCACCAACTTCACCGACACCTGGGCGGCGTTGACCTGCTTGAGGTCGTAGATGAGCTGGGCCAGATCCTCGATGGAGTAGATGTCGTGATGCGGGGGCGGGGAGATGAGACCGACCCCGGGCTGGGTGTGGCGCAGCCGGGCGATCTCGGCCGACACCTTGTGGCCGGGCAGCTGCCCGCCCTCGCCGGGCTTGGAGCCCTGCGCCATCTTGATCTGCAGCTCGTCGGCGTGGGCGAGGTACTCGGGCGTGACCCCGAACCGGCCGGACGCGATTTGCTTGATCTTGGAGTTCTTGTCGTCGCGGCCCTGGCCCCGGGTCCGGTAGCGGGACGGGTCCTCGCCGCCCTCGCCGCAGTTGGACATGGCGCCCAGCAGGTTCATGGCCTGGGCCAGGGTCTCGTGGGCCTCCTTGGACAGCGCCCCGTGCGACATGGCGCCGGTCGAGAACCGCTTGGCGATCCCGGAGGCGGCCTCGACATCTTCCAGCGGGACCGGCTCGACCGCCGGCACCAGCTCGAGCAGGTCGTGGAGCTCGATGAGCGCCCGGTCGTTCGCCAGCTTGGCGAAGGCGTCGTAGCGCTCGGACGATTCGGTCCGGATGGCCGCCTGGAGGAGGTGGGCGATCAGCATGTCCCGGTCCTGGCCGTCGCCCCCTTTCTCCTGGACCAGGGTGAGGTCGTTGAGCGCCTGGACCGTGTCCTTGTCCTTGCTGTGGGGCTCGCCGCCCTTGCGGACGCGGAAGTAGCCCGGGGACTCGAGGTCGGGGGCCTTGCCCCACGCGGCCTCGTGGCGGGCGAGCACGTCCTCGCCGAGCGCGTCCCAGCCGACGCCGCCGACCACGTTGGGGGTGCCGGTGAAGCACACGTCGACGATCTCGGGGGCCAGGCCCACCACCTCGAAGATCTGGGCGCCCCGGTAGGAGTCGACCGTGCTGATGCCCATCTTCGACAGGATCTTGAGCACGCCGGCCTCGACCGCGGCCTGGAAGCGGCTCTGCGCCTCCGGGCTGGTCAGGTCGCCGTCGTCCTGGCGGTCGGCCTCGGCCGCCACCGTGGCCAGGGCCAGGCGGGGGCAGATCGCGTCCGCGCCGTAGCCGAGCAGGGTGGCGAAGCCGTGGACGTCGAACACGTCGTCGGCCACCACAACCAGCGACGCCCGGGACCGTAGCCGGCGGGCGCTCAGCGCCCGGTGGACCGCCCCGCACGCCACCAGCGACGGGATCGGGGCGCGGTCCGGGCCGGCGTCCTCGGACTCGATGATGAGGGTGCCGGCGCCGCCCTCCACCGCGGCCACGGCCTCGGCGGTCAGGCTGTCGACGGCCGCCCGCAGGCCTGCGCCCCCCTCGCTGGCGGGGAACGTGCCGTCGAGCGGGATCACCGGCCACGGTGCCTTGTCGATGAGCTCCAGGTTGTCGACGCCCGTGGGGTGGAGGAAGAACGACGGCAGCGTGAGCAGCTCGGCAGCCTCGGCGGCCTCGGTCAGCAGCGGGCTCCGGGGGCCGAGGACCGTGCGCAGGCTCATGACCAGCCGTTCCCGCAGCGGGTCGATGGGCGGGTTGGTCACCTGGGCGAAGCGCTGGCGCAGGTAGTGGGCCACCGGCCGGGCCCGGGGTGCGAGGTTGGGCAGCGGCGAGTCGTCGCCCATCGAGAAGGTCGGCTCGTGGGCGTCGTTGGCCATGGGCTTGAGCACCATGGCCAGGTCCTCCTTGGTCAGGCCGTGCATGGCCTGCCGGGCGACCAGGTCCGCGGGGGTCTCGAGCGCGGCCTCGCCGGGGCTGAGCCGGTAGAAGCCGTCGGCCGCCCACCGGGCGTAGGGGGCGCCGGCCGCGATGCGCTCCTTGCAGGCCTGGTCGTCGAGGAAGCCCCGGGTGGGGTCGACGAACAGCATCTGGCCAGGACCCAGCCGGCCCCGGACCACGCTGCCGTGGCCGCGGACGTCGACGGCCCCGACCTCGGAGCAGACGGCCACGAACCCGTCCTCGCACACCTGGTAGCGCAGGGGGCGAAGGCCGTTGCGGTCGAGCCGGGCGCCCACGCCCACGCCGTCGGTGAACACGACGCCGGCCGGGCCGTCCCACGGCTCCATGAGCGCGGAGTGGTAGCGGTAGAAGCCCCGGACCTCGGGATCGAGGTCGCGGACGTTCTCCCAGGCCTCGGGCATGACCATGGCCATGACGTGGCGGGCGTCGCGGCCGGCCCGCATCAGCAGCTCGACCGCCGAGTCGAGCTTGCCGGAGTCGGAGTCGTCGGGGGACAGCACCGGCCGGAAGAGGTCCTCCGGCCCGAGGCCCACGGCCTCGGTGCCGAGCTCGGCCCGGCCCCGCATGCGGTTCTCGTTGCCCCACAGGGCGTTGATCTCGCCGTTGTGGCACAGCGTGCGGAACGGCTGGGCCCGCTCCCAGGTCGACAGGGTGTTGGTGGAGAACCGCTGGTGGAAGATGGCGAAGGATGCGGCGAAGCGCTCGTCGTGGAGGTCGAGGTAGAAGTCGGCCAGGTGGTCGGCGGGGGCGAGGCCCTTGTAGACGAGGGTGCGGAACGAGCAGGAGGCGACGTAGGTGCCGGTCGTCGCCGCCTCGATGCGGCGGCGCAGGCGCAGTGCCGTGCGCTCGGCCTCGGTGTGGAGGCCGGCGTCGCCGGAGAACACGGCGTGGACGATGCGGGGGGCGGTCGTGCGGGCCAGGTCGCCGAGGGCGGAGGCGTCGAGCGGCGGCTCGCGCCACTCGACCAGTCCCAGGCCCTCCTCGGCGAGTGCGGCCTCGACCGCGGCCCGGGGCTCGTCGCCCCGCACGAACAGCACGGCCACGCCGTTGCGCTCCCCGAAGACCGCGGGCGGGATCGGGACGAGCAGCCCGGAGCCGTCGGCCGTGCGGGCGTCGGCGGCGACGGCGCCGCGGTGCTTGACGCAGGCCAGGCCGCCGAGGGCGGCGGCGACGATGGCTCGGGACGAGCGACCCCGGGCGTCGGCGACGAAGCCGATGCCGCAGGCGTCGAGCTCGCGGGTCGTGGGGGGCAGCACGGTCGCGGTCCTCCTGACTGAAACGATGGCGGGCAGTGGGACTGCCCGCGATCCGGGGGTGACGCTTGGCGCGGTCGTCGTCGTGACCGCCCACGTGCCGATCCCCGGTCGGGCCTGGCTCCGGGGGGCCGCTTCCGCGACGTCACTGAGGCGAAGCGGGCGCCTTTGCCCGAGCCCCCTGCGAGGGTCCGGTCAGGTTAGCCGATACCTGGTCAGAGCACTGACGTGGGATTCCGCCCGAACTCAGCTCTCGGGGGTGGCCGGGCCGACGTACACGGCAGTCGGGGAGCCCAGCTCGAGCATGGCGGCGACCCGGTCGTGCGTGGCGCCGCCGGCCCGGGCGTCGTAGAAGAGGCCGAAGGCGTTCGTGTCGACCCAGGGCACGAGGTCGTCGTGGCCGGCGGTCTGCAGGTCCTCGATGATCCTCGCCCGCAGGCGCTCGTAATCGTCCCGTTCGGCCTGCGTGCGGGGGTCGACGTAGGCCACGCGCTCGAACCCGGGCCGGTTCTCGTAGGTGTCCATGTCGGCGCCGACCGCCAGGTGGACCTCGGCATCTGCCTCGTCGGCCGGCAGCACCCGATGGGGCGCGCCCGGTCCGTGGAACTCGATGACGCCGACGTCGTAGCCCCTGCGCTCCAGCTCGTCGAGCAGGCCCCAGCCCGCGGCCCCGAGGTCGTTGGGGTCACCCCAGGTGACCAGGTAGCGGCTGTCCGGCCCGGTGCCGGGCACCTCGCCGGCCGCCAGCGCGTCGTCGACGGGGCCGGCCAGTGCGCCCACCAGGGCGGTGAGGGGCTGGCGGGCGACCTCGGCCGTCGCGCCGTCGGCGGTGAACTGTGCGGTCCAGCCCACGAGCACCGCCACCAGGGCGGACAGGGCCAAGGCCGTCGCCCACCGGGCCGATCGGGACGGGCCGCGGGGGAGGGCCAGGACCACGCTCCACGTCACCGACACGAGCACCAGCGCGGTCACCGCCCACGCCCACAGGGTCAGGTAGAACCACACGTCGCCGAAGATGCGGCTGATCGTCACGAGGCCGAGCACCAGCACCACGCCGACCAGGGCGTGCAGCCGCAGCAGCCGGTCGTGCTCCGCCGCGCCGGGATCGTCGGATCCGTGGCGTCGCCGGCCCCACCGCGTCACGCCCACGCTCGCCAGCCACGCCGCCAGCAGCAGCAGTGCCGGGACGGTCGAGCCGGACCGCACCTTGTCGTCGGTGTGCAGGAACCGCCAGGGGTCGAGGTGGGTCCCGAACACCTCCAAGGCGGTGGACACGCCCACGGGGTCCGTGTCCGGCTCGGCGAAGTTGCGGGCGACGATCAGGCCGTTGCCGGGCTCGTTGGCGATCTGGTCGAGCAGCGGTGGCAGCCACAGCACCACGCCGAGCCCGAGGGCCAGCCCGGTCCAGCGCAGCAGCCGGCCGCGGGCCGGCCGGTCGCCCCACACCCGCACGAGGCGGATCGCGAGCGCCACCAGCGCCAACAGGACCAGCCCACCGATCAGGCCCAGGTACGACACATGGGTCTGCATGCAGAACGAGGCCGCGAAGACCGCCACCGGCAGCATCGCCAGGTCGTCGCACAGCACCGCCCACAGCGCGAGCACCGCCAGGAACCACCACAGCACCGGCATGTAGGGGTTCCACGGCTCGGTCAGCGTATTGGTCCCGTAGGCATGCAGCAGCAGGGCCACGACGGCCGCCACCACGAGCATCAGGCGGGCGCCGCCCTGGCGGGCCGCCACCCACAGGCTGAGGCCGATCGCCGTGACGTTGAGGATCACGACGCCCACCAGCAGGCCGAACGACTCCGCGCCGAAGAGCCGGTAGATCGGCGCCAGCGCCCAGAAGCTGAGCGGGCCGGGGTGGCTGCCGGCCCGGCCGTAGGCGTTGATGCGTCCGACCAGCCCGATGAGCGGCGAGTCGCGGGTGCCGACGTCGCGCACCCGCATCTCGGTCTGGGCCAGGTCCAGCAAGGGGTACCAGTGAGGCCCGGACAGCGCGACGAGGGTCACCACCAGCGGCACCGCCAGGACGGCGGTCAGGCCGAGCACCAGAAGGGGCGTGCGGGCGCGTCCGGTGGCCGCCTCGGGGGCGTGGCCCTGCCCGGCGGGCGGGTCCGCGGTGTCGCGCTCGCCGCGGGCCTCCTCGTCGAGGAGGTGGGTGCCACTGGTCATGGGAGCCGCTTCATCGCCTTCAGCAGGCCCAGCTTGACCGGCGACTGGTGGTGGCTGGCGTGCTCGCCGCCGAGCGAGGCCCGGTTGGCGAGGAACCACTCGTAGGACTCGACGACGGCCGACGCGTTGGAGTGCTCGGACGCCCAGCCGAGCTCGTCCTGCGCCTTGGCGGTGTCGAACCACAGCGACTCGGCGTACAGCAGCCAGTGGTACGGCGCGAACGGGGCGAGGCCCACCGTGGCCAGGGCCTTCATCCCGAGCCGGGCCGGCGCCGCTGGCAGGGACCGGACCCGGGATCCGGTGCCGGCGTGGTCGACGAGCGCCTGGAGCGTCTCGCGCATGGTGCCGAACTCGGTGGCTCCGATGTTGTAGACCGAGGGCTTCTCACGCTCGGCGGCCCGCAGGACGGCGTCCGCCAGGTCGTTGGCGTGCACGAACTGGTAGCGGTTGTCGCCGCTGCCCAGCACGTAGACGGGAGCGCCCTCGGCCACGAACTCGAAGAGTACGGCGATGATGCCCAGCCGGCCGTGACCGAGGATCGTCCGGGGCCGCACGATCGACACGTCGACGCCGGACGAGGCGGCGTCGTGGCAGAGATGCTCGGCTTCGAGCTTGGCCCGGCCGTAGGCCTCCAGTGGCCGGCCGGGGGTGTCCTCGGTGACCGGGTTCGTCTCGGGGATGCCGAAGATGGCGCTGGACGACGTGTGCACGACCTTGGCCACCCCCCGGTCGCGGGCCGCCAGCAGCACGTTGGCGGTGCCGGTCACGTTGACGGACCAGAACAGCTCGCGGTCCTTGGCCAGCGGGACCTGGGCGACGTTGTTCAGGACCACGTCGACGCCGTCGCACGCCTCCCGCAGGGCACCCAGGTCGCGCACGTCGCCGGCCGCGTACTCGACGTCCGAGCCCGCGGCGGGCGGGTTGAGGTCGAAGACCCGGACCCGGTCGCCGCGGGCGAGGGCCGTCTCCGCCAGGATCGAGCCGAAGTAGCCGCTTCCCCCGGTGACGAGGACGGTCCGGGGCATCAGAGCTGCTCCCCGTGCTCGAGGCACCAGCGGATGCTGTTGCGCATGCCCTCGTACAGCTCGACCGTGGGGGCGTAGCCCAGCTCGGCCCGGGCCCGGGACACGTCGCAGGCGATGGTGTGGTTGAGCTCTCCCAGCACGTGCAGCGGCTGGACGTAGCGACCCCGCGACTGGAGGACCTCGTCGAGCCGCTCGGCGAGGCGGGCCGCGGCCCGCGGCAGCCTGACCGTGTCGGGCCCGGAGACAGTCAGGCCCTCGGCGTCCAGCGCCCTGCGCACGGTGGCGAGGATCTCGCCGAGCTCGTAGGCGCGCTCGTCCGCCACCCAATACGCGTTGCCCGGCGCCTTGTCGGCCACCTCGGCCCTCAGCAGGCCCTGCACCAGGTTGCCCGTGTAGGCCATGGACCGGCGCTGAGTGCCGTCGCCGACCAGCGGGAACCGGCCCCGCCGGATCGTCCGGAAGAACTGGCTCTGGCGAGCCGGCTGGTAGGGGCCGTAGAACCACGGGGCCCGGATCATCACGGTGGGCACATCGCCCCGGTCGTTGGCCTTCTGCACCAGCTGTTCGGCCTCGTACTTGGAGAGGCCGTAGCCGAGGTACGGGTCGTAGGGCGAGTCCTCGGTGAAAACGTCGTCGGGGGAGGCGTTGACCCCGAACGGCGAGTTGGAGGACACGTGCACGAACCGGCCGGCGCCGCTGCGCCGGGCCCGGTCGAGGACGTTCTGGGTCCCGCCCACGTTGACGTCGAAGAACTCGCGGGTGGACGAGGTGGGGTGGATCACCGCCGCCGCGTGGAAGACGGACGCGTCGGTCCCCACGCCGTCGAACAGCCGGTCGGCGGTGCCGGGGTCGCGCACGTCGCCCACGACCACGTCGATCACCGGCGAGACCAGGGCGAGCGGCGCAGCCTGGCCGTCGGTCGGCACGAGGCAGCGGACCCGCTCCCGGTCCGGGGCCAGGGACCGCACCAGGTTCTGGCCCAGCCAGCCGGAGGCGCCGGTGACCACGACGGTGGCGGCCGGCGGGCCGGTGGGGACGTCGACGGGATCGGGGTCGGTGGAGGTCACGTCACCAGTCCGGTGGGGATCGGGCGGCCGGGGCCGGCGGCGCCGGTCACTGCTCGGCCAGGAAGTGGTCGCAGTTGCGGGTGGCGATGGCCATGATCGCCGCCTGCGGGTTGACACCGGGGGCGTCGGGGATGAGGGCGCCGTCGTTGACCCGCAGGTTGCGGAAGCCCCACACCCGGCCGAAGCTGTCGGCGCCCGTGCGGGCGCGGTTCTCGCCCATGCGCACGGTCGACGTGAGGTGCACGGTCATGAGGTTGGCCCGGGCCCGGGTCACCTGGTCCCACCAGCCGCCCAGCTCGTCGGGCCGGCGTACGACCGCGCCGCCCACCACGGAGGGATGCAGCTCGGTGGCGCCGGCCGCCAGCAGCAGCTCGCCCAGGTGGACCAGCCCGCGGGCCAGCCGGCTGACGTCGGCCTCGGTCAGGGAGTAGGTGACGAGCGGGGAGCGGACCCCGGGCAGCGCGGCCACCCGGCCGCTGCCGTCGCTGCGGATGGCGGCGTAGTAGACGGAGATGTTCTCCCAGTCGGCCAGCGCCTGGTGGAACGGGGCGCCGGTGTCGGCCAGCGCCATGGCCACGTGGCCCTTGCGGCTGGCGGAGCCGCCGATGGCCACGAACGGCGAGAACTCGGTGATGCGGTGGGTGGGGACGTCGCCGTGGTCGACCGGGTGGGGGAAGCGGGCCGCGATCTTGATCGTCGGGTGCATCTTCAGCCCGTTGCCGACGTTGCGCCAGATCCCGCTGCGCTGCAGCAGGGCCGGCGTGTGGACGGCGCCGCCGCACACGAAGACGTGGTCGGCCGTGACCGTGAGCCGCTCGACCCCGCCGCCCGGGTGGGTCCGGCGGCAGCGGGCGCCGACGATGCGGTCGCCGCGGCGCAGGAGCCGCAGCACCCGGCAGTCCGGGATGATCGTGGCCCCGGCGGCGGCGGCCTTGGGGAGCATCGTGCGAGACATCGTCTGCTTCGTGCCGCGGCCGTTCTGGTCGTAGCTGAACACCCGGGCGAACTCGACGTTGCGCCAGCCGAGCTTCGTGGCGCCCCGCTCCAGCGCGGCCGACGACGGCGGCGGCGCGCCCGGCATCGAGGCGACCGACAGCTCGTGCTCCACGCGCTCGGCGTAGCGGGCGAGGGCGTCGGGGAAGAACTCCTCGATGCCGTAGCTGGTCCGCCACTCGTCCGCCAGGTGGTCGGGCAGGCGGTGGTAGAGGCCGCTGTTGATCTCGGTCGACCCGCCGACGCAGCGGCCCTCGGCGTAGGCGATGGCCGGCGAGCCGAGCGCGGCGGCCAGGCCGTGGTGCCGGTACTTGGCCACCATCTCGTCGAGCGAGAACGGCTCGAGCGCGTCGGCGTCGACCCAGGGGCCCTCCTCCAGCACCGTCACCGTGCGCCCCGCGGCGGCCAGGGCCGCGGCGCTGATGGCACCCCCGGCACCAGAGCCCACGACGAGGACGTCGGTGGCGAGGTCGGCCATCAGGCGGCCCCCGCCGGCGCCAGCTCGTTCTCCGCGAACACGACGAGCGACTTCAGCATCCGCACGTACGAGCGCAGCACGCCGACCGGGCTGGTCTCCCAGGATTCCAGCAGCGCGACCAGGGCGTGGGGGTCGTCGGCCGGCAGGCGCCCGGCCTTGCGCAGGCCGGCGACCCACGCCCCGAGCAGGACCGACTCCCCGGCCACGCCGAGCCGGAGGTGCTCGGGCATGTCGCGCAGCGAGCCGTCGACGAAGGCCTCGACCGACGACCGGAGGGACTGCTCCGGGGATTCGGTGAGGGCCCCCACGACCTCGCGCTCGAACCAGAGCATGGCGCGGCAGCCTAGGTCAGTCCCCGTGGGTGGTGCGATCCGGCGCATCGCGGCGCGACGCTGCCCGGACCGGCATCGACACCGCCGCCCGGCCGGGTGCTCAGCCCGCGGTGGCGGGCTCCGGGGCCGGCTTCGGCAGGAGCAGCAGGGCTCCGGCCAGGAAGCACAGGGCGCCGACGAACGTGCCCATGTTCATGAGCGTGGCATTGCGGGGCTGGTCCGACACGGGGACGACGTAGGACGCCACGGCCGACGCGCCGAAGGCGATCGAGCCGACCATGTTGAACGCCGCGATCTGCCAGTCCCGCTCCCGGGGCCGCCACCCCCACCAGCCGTGCACGACCGCGGCCCAGGCCATGCCGCTGGCCACGAGGAAGCAGATCGACCCGAAGGCGTCCGGCGTCCAGACCAGCCGGTCGTCCTGCTTGGCCGACAGGTGCTCGAGCATCTCGTCGAAGGTGCTGAGGTTGAAGAACAGCGTCCCCGCCAGCTGGACCAGCGACGACCACCAGTCGCTGCCGCCCCTGTGAACCCCGGCGTCGAGGAACTGGAGGGCCGCGGCCGACGTGAAGAACAGCGATCCGACGAAGAACGTGATCCCGTCGGCGGCCACGCCCACGGCGTCGACGTAGCCGGGTGCGGCGCCGAGCGCGAAGCACGCCGAGCCCACCGCGAACAGCAGTCCCATCCAGCGGCGCCTGTCCATGGCGGACAGTCTCGCGGACGGCCGCTCAGACCTCGGGCCAGCGGCGGCGCTGGCGGGTACGGCGGCGGTCGGGGTCGCCCAGCGCCCAGGCCCGGCGCCAGGCGGGGGCGGTCGGTCCGGTGAGCGCGGGGCTGTCGCCGGCGTGGGCCCTCCGGCGGGCCTGCCACCAGTCGGTGACCGCCTCGTCGGCCAGCGCGGCCACGGCCTGTTCGACCACCGCGCCGAACCGCCGCGAGTCCGTGCCGTCGGCCGGGACCAGCGGGTGCCCGAACGTGACCCGGGCGGTGGCGGGGGAGGGGAGCTTGCGCCCCTTGCGCAGGATCTTTCCGGTGCCGTCGATGTGGACCGGCACGACCGGCACCCTGCAGCGCAGCGCCAGGTAGGCGGCCCCGCCCCGGAACGGCTGGCCCCAGCCGTCGGGGCTGCGCCCGCCCTCGGGGAAGATCAGCATCGACCAGCCGTCGTCGATCAGCGCGGCCGCCCGGTCGGCCGATCGCCGGCTGACCCGGCTGCGCTCGATCGGGATGGCCCCGATGGCCAGCGCCGACACCGCGCTGGTCAGCGCGGTGCGGAAGAAGTAGTCGGCGGCCGCCCCGACGAACAGCCGGTGGCGCCAGGGCTCGGGGACGGCGGTCAGCATCACCGGCGTATCCACGTGGCTGTGGTGGTTGGCGGCGAAGATCACCGGATCGTCGGCCTCCACCAGCGGGTCGAGGCGGTCCAGCCCGTGGACCTCGGGCCGCGCGAGCGCCGCCACCGCCGGGCGGCCCACGGTCTCGACGAGCGCGGCCCGGGCCAGCCGGGCGGGGTAGCGCCGGGCCCAGGCGGTGTCGTAGTCGGCCCCCGCGCGCGGCTTGCGGCGCGGGAGCTCGACGCCGCGCGGCACGGTGGGCGCGGAGAACGGGAACGGCGGCCGGGGCAGGTAGCGGCTGACGGCGGAGGGGAGGC
>DASRJM010000161.1:0-4324 GCA_035649475.1 Acidimicrobiales bacterium | reverse complement strand
GTGGGATGCCGACGCCCCCGGCCCGCACACCCTGTGCGCCCGCGCCACCGACGCCGCCGGCAACACCCAACCGGTCGAGCAGCGCTGGAACCGCCAGGCGATGGGCAACAACCACGTCCAGGCCGTCACGGTCGTCGCGCGCTAGCCGCGTTCAGGCTCGCGTCAGGGCCCGCGTGCTACGCCGTCCCCGACGCTGCTGCCCGCGCAGCGCGTCGGGGAGGACGACAGATGCGTCACCACCGCTTGATCGGCCTCGCACTGCTCGGGGCGGCGCCGCTGGTGTTCCCGGCGATCGCGCACGGCGCCCCGGAGCGGGCGGAGCCGTTCGATGATGCCCGGCTCGAGATCGAGGTCAACGCGACCGACGGGGACGCCGGGTTCCAGATCTTTGCCGACGCCGAGGAGTGGAATCGGTTCGAGATCTTCCGGCCCGACGGCGGCCGGATCGTGAACTTCCGCACGGACGGCAACCTCGTCGACTTCGGGCTGAGCGAGTTGTTCTCCGAGAGCAGCGAGCCGCCGTTCACCGAGCTGCCCTTCGCCGAGTTCAAGAAGCTGTTCCCGGCCGGGAACTACCGGTTCGAGGGCGAGACCATCGACGGGCGGAAGCTGACGTCCGGCGTCCGCTTCTCACACCAGGTCCTCGACGCGCCGCAGTTCGTCCAGCCCGAGGACGGCGGCACGCTGCCCACCGACCACGCCGTCATCCAATGGGCGCCCGTGCGGCGAGCGGTCGACTACGAGGTCATCGTGACTCGGGAGGACGAGGAGCGGGTCCTGGACGTCACCCTGTCACCGGACCGGACGACGCTCACCGTGCCGCCCGAGTTCCTCGACCCCGGCGCCGGCTACGGCATCGAGGTCCACGCCGCCGCGCCCAGCGGCAACCGCATCTTCACCGAGGTCCACGTCACCGCCACCTGACAAGCTGGGCGGCCATGACCGCCGCCACCGACCGCGACGCGAAGCAGGACATCGCCGAGGTGCTCGTGCGCTACACGGCCGCCATCGACCGGCGCGACTGGGACTTGTTGCGCACCTGCTTCACCGAGGACTGCCGCGCCGACTACGGCGGCATCGGATCCTGGCGGGGCGTCGACGGCATCACCGACTACATGGTCACGGCCCACGCCGGCATGGGCCACACCCTGCACCGCCTGTCGAACATCGTGGTGTCCCTGGACGGCGACGCCGCCGATGCCCGCAGCTACGTGGACGCCGTCGTCATGGCGGCCGACGGCAGGTCGGGGATCAACGCGATGGGATTCTACGACGACCGCCTCGAGCGCACGGGCGCCGGCTGGCGCATCGCCGAGCGACGCTTCACGAGGGTCCACGTGGGCGCCCTGGCCGCCGGGACCTGACGGCCGCCCGACGGTCAGCCGGCGGCGACGCCGAGGTCGCGGTTGTCGGTGAAGAAGCCGTCCATGCCGGCGGCCAGGAAGGCCCGGATCTCGCCGACGAGGTCGCCGGCGGCCTTCGCGTCGGTGCCGCTGCGGAACTGGGCGGGGCGTACGTGCGGGGGTCGCCGGCAGCCTGGAAGTCCCGGGGGCGCCGGTGCAGTTGCGTCCACGCGGTCGACGAGCCGTACCAGCACGGTCGGCCCAGCGGGGTGTCACAGCACCCAGCGCTCCCGGTGGAGGCGCTCGTAGAGCGGGCGGCACTGCTCGGCCACCTCGGCCTGGCGGCCCGAGAGGGACGGGGCGGCGGGACCCGGCGGACCGAAGCCCGTCGAGCGCCAGACTCTGGCATACCAGTGGCGGCCCCACACGCCGTCGGACGGTCGGGCGCCGGGTGGCCAGGAGAGCATCCGGTCGGAGAACGGGACACCCACGTGGTCGCACAGGGCCTGGAGGTACGTCTCCGGGCGGCCGAGGAAGTCACGGGCGTCGATGACCGGCGGCGCCGGCCCGGCCGCCGCCAGGTCGTCGTACAGCGCGACCTGCTGTGGCAGGCCGATGTCCCCGGCCTCGACCGCCTCGCGGGCCCGTACGTAGGAGGCGACGACTTCCCGCGGGTCGCGGATCAGCACGACGTTGGTCAGCCCCGCCACCCAGGCCCGGTCGATCTCCGGCAGCAGGTGGTGGGCCATCTGCTTCTGGTACTGGACCCGGACCCCGTCCGGCACCGGGCCGAACAGCCCGGCCACGACCTGGTGCCAGTCGGTCTCGCCGGCGGCGATCACCTCGTCCCGGCCCGGATGGTCCAGGCCGGTGGCAAGCAGGTAGTGGGCGTACAGCGGCTCGTCGACCACGACGGTGTCGAGCCGGTTCTCCCACGACCGCATGAGCGCGGTCGACAGGTTGCGGGGGCCGGACCACACGGCCAGCCGCACCGCCGGGCCGCCGGCCACGGTCAGTCCTCGGCTGCAGCGAGCGCGACGTCCCGCTCGACGGCTTCCCGGTACAGCGCCCGCAGGCGGGCCATGACGGGGCGACCGCCGTCGCCGATCGGGCGGCCGTCGACCTCCCGGACCGGCACCAGCCCCGCGAACGTGCCGGTGACGAACGCCTCGTCCGCGCCGTACACGTCGGTGAGGCTGAAGTCCCGCTCGTAGGCGGGGATGCCGTCGGCCCGGGCCAGCTCGAGCACGACGCCCCGGGTGATCCCGCCGAGGCAGTACGCGCCCGACGACGTCCACAACTCCCCCCGGCGGACGACGAAGAAGTGGGTGGAGTTGCAGGTGGCGACGAACCCGTGGGGATCCAGCATCAGGGCCTCGTCGGCACCGGCCGTGTAGGCCTGGATGCAGGCGACGATGTCGTTGAGCTTGCTGTGGCTGTTGAGCTTGGGGTCGACGACATCGGGATAGGGGCGGCGCACGTGCACGGTGAACAGCCGGATGCCCGCGTCCACGACGGCGCGGGAGGGATCCTTGTACTCGGGCACGATGACCACGGTGGCGGGCCCGATCGTCATCCGGGGGTCCTGGTACGGCGTGCGCTTGACCCCCCGGGTCACCATCAGGCGCACGTGCACGCCGTCGGCCATGCCGTTGGCCTCCAGCGTGTGGTGGAGCGCGGTCCGCAGGTCGTCGCGGCTCATGCCGATGTCGAGCGCCAGCGCGCTGGCCCCCTCGAACAGCCGGTCGAGGTGGCGGTCGAGGAACACCGGCCGGCCCCCGTGGACCCGCAGCCCCTCCCACACGCCGTCGCCCAGCACGAAGCCCGAGTCGAACACCGACACCACGGCCTCGGCCCGGTTCCGCAGCTCGCCGTTCACGTAGACGAGGACGTCGTCGTTACGGGCGTCGTCGTCGAACTCGTGAACCCCGTGGACCGCCTGCCCGGACATGGTCATCCTCCTCGTCTCACTGCCAGTCGACCCGCACGAACACGTGCCACCCGACCCACAGCCACCCCGCCAGCAGCGCCACGCGAACCGGCCGGATGCGCAGGGCGGCCGCCAGGACCTCCCCGAGCCCGGGAGCCTCGCGCGTCCGGGCCGTGAGCTCCAGGGCCACGGCCGCGACGACGATCGCGGCGTAGGCCACCACGGTGAACCCGGCGGTCATCGGCGGGCGAGCTCCACGGCGAGCGCCAGCCAGCAGGCGAGCGCGGCGGCCCGGGCCGGCTGCGAGTCGAGCAGCGAGTTGGTCAGCGAGCTGATCGTGGGATGGTCGTCCCGCGGCGTCTGGAGGTACGACACGAGCTGGACGGCCGCCGCCGCCAGCGCCAGCGCGATCCACGGCGCCGCCTGCCAGATCGTCACCCGGCGCGGGGCCGGCCGGCGGGCCCGCCAACCAGCGGCGATCGCCACGCCGCCGGCACCGACGACCGCCACCGTGGCGCCGAGCGAGAACGGCGCCAGCCCGGCAGCCCACCAGGCGTACGCCGCGGCGGCCAGACCGCCGAGGATGACGCCGGCGAGGACGACGCCGGCACGGGACTCGCGCCGGCCGGCGCGCTCGTCGTGCACGTGCTCCATCGTGGCCGCTCGGCCGTGGCGCGCGCCGGGCGTGGCTGCCACGCTGGTCCGCATGCGCACGCTCGGCGGCTCCGACTGCGAGGCCGTGCGCGACGCCGTGCTCGCCCAGCCGGTGAACAGCCTGTCGAGCCTGGCCTATGTCGCCGCCGGCGCCTACGTGGTGGGCCGCGGCGGGCCGGCCGCACCGGCGTTGGCCCTGGCCGCGGTCGGCGTCGGGAGCGTCCTGTACCACGGGCCCATGCCCCCGGGCGCCGAGCTGGTCCACGACGCCGCCATCGTGGCGCTCGTCGGCGCCGTCGGGGTGCTCGCCTGGCGCCGGCGCCTGCCGCGCCCGCCGGCCGCCTCGGTGGCGGCGCTGGCGGCCGGCGCGGTGGCGAACCTCCTCGGCCGCTCGGGG
>DASRJM010000160.1:0-2378 GCA_035649475.1 Acidimicrobiales bacterium | reverse complement strand
CGGGCTCGGCATCGCCGGCGGGTTCGCCAGCCCGGTCGCCGCCGACCTGCTGCGCGGGGCCGACCTGGTCCTGGCGGCCGGCGCCTCGCTCAACATGTGGACCACCCGCCACGGCGCGCTGGTCGGGCCCGGGGCCGCGGTGGTGCAGGTCGACTGCGAGGTCGACGCCATCGGCGCCCACCGGCCGGTCGACCTGGGCGTCGTCGGCGACGTCGGCGAGACCGCCCGCGAGTTGGCCGCGGCGCTGCGGGCCCGGGGCCACGCCGCCACCGGCTACCGCACCCCCGAGGTGGCGGCCCGGATCGCCGCCGGCCGCTGGCGCGACCAGCCCTACGAGGACGCGGGCCAGGGCGGCGAGCGCATCGACCCGCGCACGCTGTCGATCCACCTCGACCGGATCCTGCCGGCGGAGCGCCTGCTGGCCATCGACTCGGGCCACTTCATGGGCTGGCCGGCCATGTACATCGACGTCCCCGACCCCAAGGGGTTCGTGTTCACCCAGGCCTTCCAGTCGATCGGGCTCGGCCTGGCCAGCGCCATCGGCGCCGCGGTGGCCCGTCCCGACCGGCTGACTGTGGCGGCGCTCGGCGACGGCGGCGCGCTCATGGCCGCGGGCGAGCTGGACACCGTGGGCCGCCTCGGCCTGCCGCTGCTGGTCGTGGTGTACAACGACGCCGCCTACGGCGCCGAGGTGCACCACTTCGGCCCCCACGGCGAGCCGCTGGACATCGTGAGGTTCCCCGACTCCTACTTCGCCGCCATGGGCCGCGCCGCCGGGGCCGAGGGGGTGACCGTCCGGCGGGTCGAGGACCTCGCCGCGGTCGAGCGCTGGGTCGCCGACCGGCCGGGCCCGATGGTCGTCGACGCCAAGGTCGAGCCGACCGTCGTGGCCGAGTGGCTGTCCGAGGCCTTCCGCGCCCACTGACCGAGCCCGCACCATCCGCACCGCAACCACCGAGGAGTGTCCCCGAATGAGTGTCCTGCAGGACCTGCTGACCGCCATGGGATCCGGCCGCGTCGAGGTGATCGACCTGACCGCGCCGCTGTCCGACGCCACGCCGATCATCCAGCTCCCGGAGCCGTTCGCCAACACGCCGGGCTTCTCCCTCACCGAGATCAGCCGCTACGACGACCGGGGGCCCGCCTGGTACTGGAACGCCTTCGCCTCCGGTGAGCACGTGGGCACCCACTTCGACGCCCCCGTCCACTGGGTGACCGGCAAGGACGGCCTCGACGTGTCCCAGGTGCCGCCGGCCCAGCTCGTGGCGGGCGCGGTCGTCATCGACAAGACCGCCGAGTGCGCCGCCGACCCCGACTACCTGCTGGAGATCGACGACGTCCGCGCCTGGCAGGCGGACAACGGCCCGCTGCCCCAGGGCGGCTGGCTGCTGTACCGCACCGGCTGGGACGAGCGGGCCGACGACCAGCAACGGTTCCTCAACGCCGACGACACCGGCCCCCACACCCCCGGCCTGTCGGCCGAGTGCGCCCGCTGGCTGGCGGAGGAGAGCGCCATCCTCGGCATCGGCGTGGAGACGGTCGGCACCGACGCGGGCCGGGCCCACTCGTTCGACCCGCCGTTCCCGTGCCACTCGTTCTTCCTGGGCCACGGCAAGTACGGCCTCACCCAGCTGGCCAACCTCAACCGCCTACCGACGACGGGAGCGGTCGTCATCGCCGGCCCGCTCCCGATCGTGAGCGGCTCCGGCAGCCCCACCCGGGTCCTGGCCCTCGTCGAGAGCGGCTGACGCGACCTTCCTACCGGGTCTATGGGCCCGGTAGGAAGGGACAAATCGCCTGGTCGCAACGGCCGCAATGGCGAGAGGGACCGGGTCCGATAAAGGGGCTTGGCGCCGGCCCCGGGCCGTGCTAACATGGGCTGGTCGCACATACCGACGCCGCCCTGGGAGCACTGAGTCTTCAAGGTGTGGTATAATGGAGATGCAGCCTCAAGAGGCGTTGGATTTGGTCACGTAGGTATTGACCAAATGTGAGCATCGTCGTATGGTGGATCGGCCCGTTTTGCGGGCCGATTTGCGCGTTTTCGCCTTCGACGAGGAGCTCCCATGCCTGCTCGCCCCGCTGCCCGGCACCGCTACTCCTTCGCCAGCCTCGACGAAGTCCTCGAACCGCCCGACCTGCTCGACATCCAGCGGTCCTCGTTCGACTGGTTCCTCCGCTCCGGTCTCCCCGACACCCTCGCCGGCATCAGCCCCATCGAGGACTTCACCGGCACGCTCCGCCTCGAGCTCGAGTTCGACCCCGACGACGAGGATCTGCGGCCCCCGCCCAAGTTCTCGGTGGACGAATGCCGGGCCAAGGACATGACCTACGCGGCCCCGATCTTCGTGCGGGCCCGGTTCGTCAACGGCGCCACC
>DASRJM010000159.1:0-12128 GCA_035649475.1 Acidimicrobiales bacterium | reverse complement strand
CGCTCGCCAGCGCCTTGGGGGCCAGCGCGGCCACGAGGACGCGCAGCGTGGGGTCGGGCCGGTCGGACAGGTCGGCGGCGGCGGAGTACTCGTCGCCGCGCACGCGGACCGAGCCGTCCCGCAGCAGGGCGCCCAGCACTGTCAGGTATTCGCGCAGGTGGCGGGCGTTGGTCCCGTAGTCGAGGCCGTAGGCGTTCTCGATCACCATCTGGTGGGACACCCCGACGCCGAGGGTCACACGGGTCGAGTCGCCCACGGCCCGCACGACCGACGCCGCCTGCTGGGCCATGAGCACGGGGTGGCGGGGGTAGGTCTGGACGATCGAGCTGCCGACCTCGATGCGGTTCGTCGCCCGGCCAGCGAGCGCCATCGCCAGCAGCGGGTCGAGCCCGCCGCCCCCGCCTGCGTACCAGACGGTGGTGAACCCGTCCTCCTCGGCCTGCACGGCCTGGTCGATGAGGCGGTCGACGGTGGCGCCGCCCCCGCTGATACCGATGCGCAAGGTCACGGCCGCACAACCTAGAGGCTGCGCCCATGGGCATGGCCGTGGCCCGAGCGCACGTTCCGAGGCGTCATAGAGTCCGTGGATGGCCGCGGAGGTGATCGACGCGCTGCTGGCCCTGGCCGCCGGCGACCCGGCGGCCGCCGCGGCGGCGGCCCGGGCGGGGGCTGACGCCGACCCCGGCGCCCGGCTGCCCCGGCTGCTGGCCGACAACCTCGGCGGTGCGGGGCGGACCGGCGTGTACGAGGAGCCCCGGGCGTTCGCCGAGTTCATCTCCGGCGGCGGCAACGTGGCGCTGTACGCGTCGACGACCGGCGAGCTGCGGGCCTGGCACGACCGGCGGGAGACGGCGGCGCTGGCCGACATCGGCTGCGGCGACGGGCGGGTGACCGCCGGGGTGATCCCGCCGAGCTGCAGCCGGATCGACCTGATCGAGCCCTCGGCCGCGCTGCTGGACGCGGCCGCGGAGCGGCTGACCGCGGCGCGGGTCCACGCCGAGGTGGCGGTGCACGAGACGACCCTGTCCGGGTGGCTGGCCGGCCTGCCCGACGGCGTGGCCCGGGACGCGGCCCAGTCCACGTTCGCCCTCCACGCCGTCGAGCCCGCCGAGCGCGCCCGGGCGCTGGCGGGGCTGCGGGACCACGTCGCCGCCCTGGCCGTCGCCGAGTTCGACGTGCCCGCGTTCGCCGACCGGGGGCCGGAGCACGCCGCCTACGCCGCCCACCGCTACGAGCGTGGACTCGCCGAGTACCCCGACGCCAGCGACGTCGGCCCCGGGTTCCTGGTCCCGGTGCTGGTCGGCCAGTTCGACCCGTCCCGCCCCCGGCTGACCTGGGAACAGCCGCTCGACGCCTGGCGGGCCGACCTCGCGGCCGCGGGCTGGACCGTCGAGTCGACCACCCTCCTCCAGGACTACTGGTGGGCGTCGGCGCACCTGGTCGTGGCGCGGGCGTGAGCTTGGCCTGGGTCTTCGACGTCACGGGTCAGGGGCAGGGGCTCGTCGGATGCCGGCGGATCAGCCGACGCCGGTGGCTCGCCGGCAGCCGGTGGCTCGCCCGGCGGCTCGTCGGGGACGACAGCGGGCGGGCCGGCGAGGGCCGCCCGGCGGGCCGCGAGCTGGCGTTGGGCCTTGCGGCCGGTCGGCAAGCCCTCCAGCGAGAGCCCGGCCGCCACCTCGTAGGTGCGGCCCACCACCATCTCCCGCTCCGGCTCGTAGACCAGGCTGCCCTCGGCCTCGGCGGCCTGGGCCTCGCACTCGCCGATGTTCCTCGGCGGCGCCACCGTGCCGTCCGACGCCGAGGTGGTGGAGCCGCCCGTGCCCGTCGTGGTCGTCGTGGGCAGCTCGTCGGTCGTCGTCGGCCCGATCGTGGTGGGCAGGCTGGTCGGCACCCCGGTCACCGCGAACTGCGCCTGCCCGACGATCTCGTCCGCCTCGCCTGCCGAGCACTCGGCCACCACGTCGTAGTCGCCCGGCTCGACCGCCGGCACCTCGAACGTCACCTCGCCCTGGCCGTCGGAGCCGTCGTCGGTCCCCACCGGGGCGCCGTCGAAGAACACCGTGTACGTCTCGCAGTCGGCGGCGGACACGCCCTGGGACGCCGTGATCTCCTCCCCCGCCGGACCGCTGTAGACGTTCAGGGGAAGCACGGGCTGTGCGCCCACCACGCCGCCTGCCACGACGGCCAGCACGCCCACCACGCGCCTGACCATGCGGGCGTCACGCTACGTCAGGAGGCACCTACCGACGAGGACCCGAGCCCAGCAGGTCGGGAGCCTCGAGGTCGAGGGCGTGGCGGGCGTGCCGGTCGGCCATGGTGAGGAACATCTGGTCGCCCCGGTCGGTCCGCTCGACCATCATCGACGCCCCCACCGCCATGAGCAGCCCGGCGAACGTGCCCAGCCGGTACTCCTCCCAGCACGTGTCCCACGTGTAGCCCGCCACGCCGGCCGCCTCCAGCCCGGCGTGGTAGTCCCGCACCATGCCCTCCTCGACGCGAGCCCGCTCGGCGGGGTCGAGCCCGGCGCCGAGGAAGTAGGCGACGTCCCGTACGCCCGGACCGAGCGCGCACGTCTGCCAGTCGACCACCCCGGCCAGCCGGGACGCCGGCGGCGGCGAGAACAGCAGGTTGTCGAGCCGGTAGTCGCCGTGGACGACGGTGGCGGGCGAGCCCGACCGGCCCAGGTAACCCGGCATGCCGGTGAACAGCGCGTCCCCCGCCAGCGACACGTGCGGCAGGACGTCGCCGGCGTAGCGCTGCCGGAAGCCGTCCCACAGCATCGGCAGCATCGCCGCCATCATCTCCCGGCCCTCGGGCGTGTCGTTGTGCAGCCAGTCGAGTGCGGTCAGCGTCCGGTCGCCCCAGCGGGGGGCGTGCAGGTTAACCAGCTCGGCGACCGCCAGGGACGCGGCCTCGGCGTCGCACCCGGCCAGCTGGTCGCCGGCGGTGGCCGGGGCCAGGTCCTCCAGCAGCAGCACGAAGCTGGCCGTCTCCGGGTCGATGTCGGCGTGCAGCACCCCGGGCGTGCGGACCGCCAGGGTGGGAGCCAGCTCCTGGTAGAACCGCACCTCCTTCTCGTAGCTGCGCATCGACAGGGCGGTCGCCCGGCTGGTGGGGTCGGCGGCCGGCTGCTTGGCCACCAGCGTCGGCGGCGCCTCGGTCGGGCCGTCGTAGGTGAGCGCCACCCGCACGCTGTCGCACATCTGGCCGGTGCCGACCGGGGTGGTCTCCGCCGCCACGACCCGGGCCTCGCCCAGCTGGCCGCCGGCCGCCAGGGCCGCGGTCAGCCACTCGGGCGTGAGGGCCTCCGGCGTCTCGGCGATCGGCAGCCGCTCGCTCATCCGGGGAGCACCCCGGGGACCTCGGTGTCGGAGAACCAGCGGTGGTGGCGGGCCCCGGTCACCTCGTAGATGGCGGTGCCCTCGCGGCCGTCGCCCGTGCGGACGGTCATCAGGTTGAGGCCGCCCCGGTGGAACGGCTCGTAGGGCCGGGCGAACGTGCCCTCCGCCTCGACATCGATCGTGCGCCCGCCCGCCAGTGTGAACGTGCTCGGCCCGGCCAGGCCGGCCACGTCCTCCCCGTGGAGGCCGTAGTCGACGGGCTTGCCTCCCGCGTCGAGCCAGGCCACGTCGGTGCGGAAGTCGACGACCGGGACGGGGTCGCTCCCGTCGGTGCCGGCCCAGCAGCCGTCGGTGTAGACGTGGCGGCCGTCGGGCAGCTCCCAGTGCCACACGCCGAGGAACCCGTCGTCGAGCTGGATCTGGAACCACTGCCACAGCGGGCAGCGGCCGTGGTCGCGGATGCCCCACGAGTGGTCCCGCTGCCCGATCCAGCCGTCGACCGCGCGGGTCTCGCCGTCGACGGTGTAGGTCCCCGTGTACGTGCCCGACTGGAAGATGTGGCTCTGGTCCCAGACGATCTCGTCGCCGGCCGTCATCGTCCCCCGCTTCAGCCCGTAGGGCTGGGTCCGGGCGGTGAAGGTCAGGTCGAGGCCGATGACCGAGGACTCCGGGTCGGCCCGCAGGCGGATCTCCCGCCAGGGCTCGACCACCTCGACCCGCGCGCCGGGCATCGCGGTCGTGTGGGGGTCGCCGTCGTAGGCCCGGTCGTGGAGGCCGAGCAGCTGGACGCCCCCGACCCGGCCCATCTGCAGCGAGTCCATGCGCTCGCGGGCCGGGTAGTGGGCCATCGTGAAGAAGACGACGTCGCCGGTGCCGGACGGGTCGTGGACGTCGAAGAAATAGCTCTCCCGCCAGTACGGGTGCGGGGTGACGACGGTGGGGAGCAGCTCGGGGATCTGGTGGACGAACTGCTCGTCGAGGTCGGTCGGGCGGGTCACAGTCAGGCTGCCGACCCGACCCGGGCGGTGGGCGTGAACCGCACCGGCAGGTGCTTGATGCCGCCGACCAGCGGGATCCCGAGAGCCTGGAGCGGCACCGGGTCGCCGACCACCTCGATGTCCGGCAGGCGGGCGAGCAGCTGGCGGAACGCCACCGCCAGCTCGCGGCGGGCCAGGTGGGCGCCCAGGCAGAAGTGGGGGCCGGGGCCGCCGAAGCCGACGTGGTTGTTGGGGCTGCGGCGGACGTCGAACGTCTCGGGGTCGTCGAACTCCCGGGGGTCCCGGTTGGCGGCGCCGTAGAACAACACGAGCTTGTCGCCCTCGGCGAACTCGTGGCCCGACAGGGTCAGGTCGCGGGTGACCGTCCGCCGCATGAACGTGACCGGCGACGCCACCCGCACGATCTCCTCGACGGCCGACGTGGTCAGCCCGTCGAGGTCGGCCTGCCACGCCGCCCGCTGGTCCGGGTTGGTGGCCAGCAGGTGCATGCCGTGGGTGATGGCGTTGCGGGTCGTGTCGTTGCCGGCCACGGCCAGGAGGATGAAGAACGGGGCGATCTCGGCAGGGGCCAGCATGTCCTCGCCGACCTCGGTATAGACCAGTGCGGTGGTGAGGTCGTCCGCCGGGTTCTTGCGGCGGTGCTCGGCCAGCTCGTTCATCAGGTTGGTGAGCGCCATGCCCGCGCTGGACATCGCCGACATCACGTCCTGGCCGCCGAGCATGTCGGGGTCGCCCGCCCCGAGGATGACGTTGGTGGCGTCGAGCACCGTGCGGAACTCGCTGCGGGGGATCCCCATCATGTCGCAGATGATCAGCAGCGGGAACGGCTGGGAGAGCACCTGCACCAGGTCGGCCTCGCCGTCCTCGCAGAAGCCGTCGATGACCTCGGTGCAGATCGTCGCCACCGAGTCGAGCACCGATTGGAGCTGGCGGGGCGTGAACGACCGGGCCACGATCCCCCGCTGGCGGGCGTGGCGGGGATCGTCCATGACGATGAACGACCCGAAGAACTCCATGGCCTCGGCCGGCAGGTCGGGGATGCTGGTCGATCCCTTGCGCGAGCAGAAGTCGAGCGGGCGCCGGCTGACCTCCAGGACCTCCGCGTAGCGGGTGACGGCGAAGAACTCGATGCCGTCAGGCCCGGTGAAGATGGTGGGCAGGACGGCCTTGTGGAACGGGCCCTCCTCCCGCCACACCGCGAACTGGGCCATGCGGTCCGCCAACGGCAGGCGCCAGAACTCCGGATCCGTGATCTCCAGCGCCTGCGCCATCGGTGTCCCCCCGTGTGCTCGCCGCGCGCTTCGCCGGGATGGTAGCTAGCGATCGCCGCTCGCGTCTGCGTCGGCCTCGAGGCCGTCGAGGAACGCGGCCAGCCCGAACGCGAAGACCTCGTCGCTCGGGGAGGTGTCGAGAGCCTCACGGTTGGCCCGCAGCGTCGGAGGGATGTCCGCGTCGTCGGGGTCGCCCTCCGGGCCGAGTTGGGCGACGCGGCGGTCCCGCACCCTGGCCGAGTCGAAGAACACGCTGCCCAGCACGTAGTCGATGAGGGCCAGGTAGGCAGGCACCGCCACGTCGGCCGGGTAGCCGGCGTCGAACAGGTTGGCCAGCCCGACCTCGGCGGCGGCGCTGGCGTTCGGACCCATCAGCGGCGCCACCCGCATGGCGGGGACGACGTTCTGGTGGCGGTACAGGACCTGCCGGAGCTCGCACGACAGCGCCTCGACCTTGTGGCGGCCGGGAAGGCTCGGGTCGGGCAGGCGGATCTCCCCGAGCACGTGGTCCACCAGCAGCACCAGGAGATCGTCCCGGCTGGCCACGTGGCGGTACAGCGTGGCGCTGCTGGTGTCGAAGCGGGCGGCGAGTGCTCGCACGGTCAGGGCGTCCAGGCCCTCCTTGTCGACCAGCTCCAGCGCCTCGACCAGGATGCGCTCGACCGTGAGCCCGTCCTGGCGCGGGCGTCGCCGCGCCAACCGCTCCTCGTGCGCCGCCCACCACGCCTGGCTGCCGGGCGGCTCGGTTGATAACCCCGCCATCGCACGGATCGTACGGCAGTGTGTCAAGTTCGTGACGGATTCTGTGTTGTCACGGGGTGCTCACGGGGTCGCCGCGATGACGGCCCGCCCCGCGAGCGCGCGGCCCGCCAGGACCGCATCGCCCGTTGCCGCGAGGGCAACCCCGGGGTACCCGGCGTACATCCGCCAGGCGTCGCGGACCGTGCCGGTGAGCGTGCAGGCGGGGGCGTCGGACGGGCCGGGCTCCAGGTCCCAGCCGCGCCGGCGGTCGGCCCGGACCGCGTGCCACGTGCCGCCGCCCTCGCCCGTGACCACCAGGTCGACCGTGGTCCCCGTGGCCGCGACGGCGCCGTCCAGCGACCGGGGCAGGGCGTGCACGAATGTGGCGATCACCGGGCCGGTGTGACGGGCGCCGTCGAGGCCGGGGCGGCCGGCGGCGTCCCGGATCTGCTGCTGGTGGACCCAGCGCTCGGTGTACTCCCGCGCGACGTCGAGCCACACCGGCGCCGGCTCGGGCCCGACCCACCACACGGGCGGCCCGATGGCGTCGAGGTCGAGGCCGGCGACGTGGGCCTCGAACCACCCGCCGGCGACGTCCAGCAGGTCGGCGAGGACCCGGGGGCTGAGCAGCCGTGCGGCCCGGACCCAGTCCTCGTTGAACCCGTCGAGCCAGGTCGGAAGGTCGGCCCCGGGCGGCGGACCGACGCGATGCCCGTCCCGGCGTCGGGACACGTTGCCGAGCTCGACGCCGAGCAGGTGGCGGGCGACGTCGGCGACGCGCCACCCCGGGCAGGCGGTGCCCCTGTCCCACTCGGGGCCGTCGAGGTCGCGGAGCAACGCCACGAGCCCGGCCCGCACGTCCGGGAGGAGGCCGACCGTGTCGACCCGCAGGAAGGCCACGGGGGTCATCGTGGCAGGCGGTGCGGCGGGATCCGGCAGCAGTATGGGGCCGTGCCGGAGGTGCTGGGACTTCCCCTCGTGGAGCTGGCCGTCGTGGCGGGCGTGGCGCTGGTCCTGCCCGCCTGCGGCGGCGGGCGCTGGCGGTGGTGGGCCCTGGTCGCGGCCAGCGCCGCGGCGGCTGGCGCGCTCGACCGCGGCTCGTTGCCGGCGGTCGCCCTCGCCCTGCCATGGCCCGCGCTGGCGGTGGGCAGGACCGTGGTCGCGGCGCGGGCGTGGCGGTCCTCGGGGCCGCTGCGGGTGATCGCCGGCGTCGACGCCGTGGTCGCAGGGACGTGGTTCGCGCTGTCGCGGGCGGGAGCGTCACCCTTCGGCATCCGGGAGCCGATCGTGGTGCTCACCGCCGTGCACTTCACCTACGCCGGTGCGGGGGCGCTGACCCTGGCGGGTGCGGCGTGGGCCCTCGCCCGCGAGCGCTGGTCGCGGCGGGCGGCGGGCGTCGGGGTGGCGCTGACCGCGGCGGCGCCGCCGGTGGTGGCCACCGGGTTCGTCACGGGTGCGGCGCTGGCCCAGGTGGGCGGTGCGGTCCTGCTGAGCGCGGGCGTGTTCGCCACCGCGGCCGCGCAGCTGGCCGAGGCCGCACGGGGCCCGCTGCCGGCGCGAGCCCGGGCGCTGCTGGCGGTGTCCGGGCTGGCGGTGTGGGTGCCGATGGTGCTCGCGGTGGGGTGGGCGGCGGGCCAGCACACCGGCGTGCGGGCGCTGTCGATCCCCGACATGGTGCGGGTCCACGGGACCGCCAACGCGGTGGGCTTCGTCGGGGCGGGCCTGCTGGCCCGCGGGATCGCGGGCCGAACGACGGCGAAGGATCACGTCAGCGGCTCAGGCGCTGGTACGCCCGCACGGCCATCGGCAGGGTGACGGCGGTGATCACGATCGGCCAGAGCACGGCCAGCAGGAGGGCGTTCTCGGTGAGCCATCCGCTCGACCCGACGCCCGGGTTGCCGAACAGCTCGCGCGTGGCGGTGATCGTGGCCGACAGCGGGTTGAGCTCGGCCAGGAACCCCAGCCAGCCGGGCATCAGCTCGGGGGCGATGAAGGCGTTGGACAGCATCGTTACCGGATAGAGCAGCCCGTAGACCGCGTTGGCGGCCTCGGGGCTGCGGGCCTTGAGGCCGGCGTAGATGCCGATCCACAGGAACGCCAGCCGCAGCAGGAGCAGCAGCCCGAACGCCGTCAGCGTCTCGGCCGGGGTGCCGTGCCAGCGCCAGCCGATGGCCAGGCCGACAACCACCAGGAGGGCCAGGCTGGCCGTGGAGTACAGCATGTTGGCGATGCAACGGCCGACGACCACGGCCGAGGGCGCCATGGGCATCGACCGGAAGCGGTCCATCACGCCCTTCTGGCTGTCGGCCTGCACGGCGGCCAGCGTCTCGCCGATGCCGAAGGCCATGGTCTGGGCGAACATGCCCGGCATGAGGAACTCGCGGTAGCTGCCACCGCCGGGGACGACGATGCCGCTGCCGAACACGTAGCCGAACAGCAGTACGAAGACGATGGGGTAGATCAGGCCCCACACGATCATCTGCGGCTCGCGGACCCACTGGTCCATGTCGCGGCGGGCGATGAGCCAGCCGTCGCGGGCGGCCCAGCGGAGGCGCCCGACCAGCCCGAGCGACGCGGGGTCGTCGAGGGCGCCGCGCACGAGCGCGGGGGCGGGGGCGATGGGGGACATCGTGGCGCTCACGCCGCCTCCCGATCGGTTGCTTCGTCATCGGACGCCCGTTCGGCCTTGCGGCCGGTGAGGGCGAGGAACACGTCGTCGAGGGTCGGGCGCCGCACGCCGATGTCGGCGGCCTCGATACCGGCACCGGCGAGGCCGGCGACCACGTCGGTGAGCGCGCCGACCCGGTTGTGCACCGCCACGCTGACCCGCCCGGCCTCGGGGTCGAGGTCGGGGGTGGCGCCGGACCCGGCACGGGCCAGGATCTCGCCCGCCGCAGCCAGGTCGCCCGGGTGCTGGACCACCACGTCGAGCCGGTCGCCGCCCACCTGCGCCTTGAGCTCGTCGGGGCTGCCGCCGGCGATCGCCCGGCCCGCGTCGATGACCACCACCGTGTCGGCCAGCCGGTCGGCCTCGTCGAGGTACTGGGTGGTGAGCATCACGGTGGTGCCGCCACGCACCAGCTCGCGGATGGCGGACCACACCTCGTTGCGGTTGCGGGGGTCGAGCCCGGTGGTCGGCTCGTCGAGGAACAGGACCGCGGGCGCCAGCAGCAGCGTCACCGCCAGGTCGAGGCGGCGGCGCATGCCGCCGGAGTAGTGCTTCACGGCCTTGCCGGCCGCGTCGACCAGGTCCATGCGCTCGAGCAGCTCGTCGGCCCGGCGGCGGGCGGCCTGCCTGCCGAGCCGGTTGAGCCGCCCGAACAGGACGAGGTTCTGGCGGCCGCTGAGCAGCTCGTCGACCGCCGGCTCCTGCCCCGACAGGCCGATGGCGCGGCGGACCTGGTGGGGCTCTGCCGCCACGTCGATGCCCGCCACCTCGGCCCGGCCGCCGTCGGCCTGCAGCAGGGTGGTGAGGATGCGCACCCCCGTCGTCTTGCCCGCCCCGTTCGGGCCGAGCAGGCCGCACACGCTGCCGGCATCGACGGCCAGATCGAACCCGTCGAGCGCGCGGTTGTCGCCGTACTGCTTGACCAGGCCCTCGGCCCGGATCGCGGTGGTCATGCCGCCTCCCGTCGCAGTTACTCAGTATGCTGTACGAAGTTCATCCGACAATACCGTACGCCATACGGAGTTACAAGGCATGACCGAGTACGCCAGCCGCGGCGACGCCCGCCGCTCGATGTTCCTGCTGTGGGGCAAGCTCGAGCTCGGCCGCCGGGGCCCGAAGCAGGCGCTGTCGGTCGACGAGATCGTCCGGGCCGGCATCGAGCTGGCCGACTCCGAGGGTCTCGCGGCGCTGTCCATGCGCCGCGTGGCCAAGGCGCTGGGCCGCAGCCCGATGGCCCTCTACACCTACGTCCCCGGCAAGGCCGAGCTGCTCGACCTCATGCTCGACGCCGTCCTGGCCGAGGTGGCCCGGGGCCCGTCGCTGGAGGGCGGCTGGCGGGCCGCGGCCGAGGCGTCCGCCCGCCAGGGCTGGGCGTTCTACGAGCGCCACCCCTGGGTGCTCCAGGTGTCGGGCGCCCGCGCCCTGCTCGGCCCGCACGAGCTCGACGGGTACGAAGCCCAGGTGCGGATCTTCGACGGCCTGGGGCTCACCGCCGTCGACCAGACCCGAGTGGTGGGCGTCCTCGCCAGCTTCGTGCGTGGTGCCGCCCGGGCGGTGGCCGACGCCCGCGCCGCCGAGCGGGCCACCGGCGTCAGTGACGACGACTGGTGGGAGGCGCGCTCCGCGGTGCTCGACGAGGTGGTGGGCGACTGGTGGCCCGAGCGCTATCCCACCCTCACCCGCATGGAGGCCGAGAGGGCGTTCCTCCAGGCCGACCGGTCGCCCGACGACGCCACCCCCTACGTCGAGTACGAGGAACGGGCGGTGTTCGAGTTCGGGCTCCAGCGGCTGCTCGACGGCATCGAGGCCTACGTGGCCACCCAGGCCGGCGGGTCAGGCGCCGACGCCGGCTGACCTGTCCAGTGCCTGGCCGGTGGGCGGCACCGGTCGGCCGTCGAACGTGAACGGCAGCGATGCGCCGATCCACACGCTGGGGTGGTCCATGGCCTGGATGTGGAGGTGCGGCTCGCTGGAGTTGCCCGAGTTGCCGCACTCGGCCACCACCTGGCCCGCCTCGACCCGATCGCCCCGCCCGACCCGGACCGAGCGACGGCGCAGGTGGGCCAGCACCACGCAGGTCCCGTCGTGGCCCCGGACGACAAGGTGGTTGCCGAGGAGGCCAGTTGGGCCCAGCAGCTCGCGGGCGCTCTCCACGGCCAACCACAGGACACCGAGCGGCGACGTGCGGCTGCGGTGGTCGCGCCACACGTCGCGGGACCGGACCACCTCGCCGGCCAGCGGCGAGCAGATCGGCTGGCCGAACCCGGGGAAGTCCTGCGGCGGCCGCGACACCGGCCGCCAGCCGAACCCGGGACGGGACCCGGCGCCGGGGTCGAAGACCAGGTCGACGGCGTAGGTCTGGCCCCAGGCGTGGACCCCGTGGCTGGGAACCCGGGTGGTCGGGCTGTCCACCGCCTCCCAGCGGCCCCGCACCGGCGCGGCCAGATCGACGGTCGGACCGGTGGGCGTCCCCAGCCGGAAGTAGAACGCCAGCGCCACCACCAGGAGCGCCAGCAGCACGTACACCACGGCGGGGGGCGCCCCCACGAGGGCGGCGGCCGCGAACCCGACGGCCGAGAGGGCGACGACGGGCATGCGCAGCCGGGCGACCATGGCTGCCACGACGGCGGTCGGCATGTGGGTCATGGATCCACCCTCGGGGTCCGGGCGGGCCGCCGGTATCCCTCAAACGTGGGGGTCGCCGCCGGCGAGGGCCGCTAGGGCGCCCGGAACACCTCGACCGGGTGGCGGAAGCCCCGCCCGTCGAGCGCGGCCCGCAGCCGGTCGTCACCGGCCCCGCACACGACCACGAGCCCCCGGGCGCCGAGGCGGGCGGCTGCGGCGACGACCTGGTCGAGGAGCGCCGGCAGGTCGGGCCCGTCGAGCATGTGGACGATGCACGTCGTGCCGCCGGGGTCGTACACCGGCGGGGCGGCCACGGGCGGAGACCCCACCGCATCCCCGGCGTCGCCGCCGACCCGTAGCGCGCCTGGCGCGGTGGGGTCGAACCGTCCGAAGGTGTGGGGCGGCGCGGCCGGGTACGCACCCGTGCGCTCGGGGCCGGGGCCCACCGGCTCCGGAGCCACGTCGCCGCCGTCGACGACCAGCA
>DASRJM010000158.1:0-27899 GCA_035649475.1 Acidimicrobiales bacterium | reverse complement strand
CAGCTCGATCTGGGCGTACAGCCGGGCGATGCGCTCACGGATGCCGGGGTCGGCGAGGGCGTCGGGGTTGTGCTCCCGGGCGCCCCGCACCATCCGGGCCAGCTCGGCCCGCAGGCCGATGGCGATGCCGCCCGTGCCCGCCCGCTCGTGCGCCAGCGTGCCCATGGCCACGTTCCAGCCGTCGCCCTCGGCCCCGAGGCGATAGGCCGCCGGCACGCGGGCGTCGCGGAACACGACCTCGCAGAACATCGCCTCGCCGGTGATCTCCCGGATCGGTGTGCACGCGATGCCGGGCACGTCCATGTCGACGATCAGCGCGGTGATGCCTTCGTGCTTGGCGCCGCGGGCGATCGCCCCCGGGTCGGTGCGGACCAGGAACAGGCCCCAGCGGGCGAGGTGCGCGGTGGAGGTCCACACCTTGGTGCCGTTGACGACGTACTCGTCGCCGTCGGCGACGGCTGTCGTCCGCAGGTTGGCCAGGTCGCTGCCGGCCTCGGGCTCGCTGAAGCCCTGGCACCAGTGCTCGGTCGCGCCGATGATCCCGGGCAGCCAGCGCCGCTGCAGCTCCTCCGCCGCCCAGCGCATGATCATCGGCCCGATCTGCCAGACGCCGTTGGCGTTGTAGAGCCCGGGCGCCCGGGCATCGGCCATCTCCTCGGCGTAGACGACGTTCTGCATCGTGGTCGCCTCGCGCCCGCCCCAACGCCGGGGCCAGTTGATCGCCGCCCAGCCGCCGCGGTGGAGCCGCTGCTGCCACGCCTGGCGCCGTGCCATCGTGCGGCGGGTCCCGTCGCCGAGACCGTCGCCGATCTCGCCCCCGTCGACGAAGTCGCCCACGTTGGCGGCGAGCCAGTGCCGTAGCTCGGCCCGGAAGGCCTCGTCCTCGGGGGCGTACCCGAAGTCCACGGCGGCAAACTAACACTGACGTCATCTACGGTGCGGGCCGTGGACTTCACGTTCGACGACGACCAGGAGGCGCTGCGGGACACGGCCCGGGCCTTCCTGGCCGCCGAGGCGGCTGGCCCCCGGCTGCGGGAACTGCTGGACGACATCGAGGGGCCCGCCGCCATCGAGGCACTGTGGGCGCGGACCGTTGCGCTGGGGTGGCCGGGCCTGCTGGTGCCGGTGGGACACCGCGGCGCCGGGGCGGGGATGCTGGAGGCCAGCGTCCTCTGCGAGGAGATGGGCGCCCTGCCACTGCCCGGGCCGTGGCTGTCCTCTGCCGTGGCCGGCACCCTCGCCGCCGTGCGCCTCGGCGACGACGGCCTGCTCCCCCATCTGGCCGGCGGCAGCCGGCGGGCCACGGTCGCCGTGGAGGAGTCCGGCACGCGCGACCCGCTCGACGCCATCGCCGCCACCGCCCGAGAGGACCGCGGCCGGTGGCGGCTCGACGGGCTCAAGCCGCTGGTGATCGACGGCGACACCGCGGACGTGGCCTACGTCGTCGCCCGGGAGCCGGGCGGCGGCCTGGCGACGTTCGCGGTCGACGACCCGGCCGGCGAGCCGGTGCCCGGCCTCGACGTCACCCGCACGCTCGCCCGCCTCGTGCTCGACGGCCGCCCGGCGCGCCGCGTCGGGCCTCCCGGCGATCACCGCGCGGTGTGGGCGCGGATCGTCGACGACATCGGGATCGCCCTGTGCGCCGAGAGCGTGGGGGCCGCCGACCGAGCCCTGACGATGGCCTCCGACTACGCCCGGCAGCGGGTGCAGTTCGACCGGCCCATCGCCACCTTCCAGGTCATCCGGCACAAGATTGTGGACATGCTCCACCAGCTGGAGCTGGCCCGCGTGGCGACGCACTACGCGGCCTGGGCCAGCGCCGTCGACGACCCGCAGCGGGCGGCGGCCGCCGCCATCGCCAAGGGGGTCGTGGGCGAGGCCGCCCCCCTGATCACGGCAGAGAACATCCAGGTCCACGGGGGCGTGGGGTTCACCTGGGACGTCGACTGCCACCTGCTGTTCCGCCGGGTCAAGGCGAACGATGTCCTGTTCGGCCGCCAGGGCTGGCAGCGCCAGCGCCTGGCCGACCTGGTCGTCGACACCCTCTAACCCGGCGACGCCCACGCCAGCTGGACCACGAGCAGCGTGGCCATCGCTGTCAGGCACACCAGGTGGTCCCGGAGGATCGAGCGGGCCAGCCGGCTCTGTTCGCCCGGAGAATCACCCCGCGCGCCGAGCCGCACCGCGTCGGGGACCGAGCGGGCACCGGCCAGCCCGAACCCCGTGAGCGCCGCGGCCAGGGACACGACGCTCACCCACCGGGCGACGTCGCCGACCACCGCCTGCGCCACGAGCACCGCCAGCGTGACCAGCATGACCGCAGCGATCAGCCGGCCCATCGGGTGGGCCTCGGTGGTCACCCGCCGGTAGTAGCCGGCGATCGAGGCCAACACCGGCTCCGGGAGGTCGCCGCCCCCGCGGTGGCGGAGCACCTGCACGTCGAACATGAGGTCGAACCACAACACGGCGAGCAGGAAGCCGGTTCCGGCCACCACGAACGGCTGCATGACCGCCATCTAAGTCGCGGCGATACCTCTAAGGTCCCGCCACGTGCAGTCCCACGAGTTCTCGTTCGAGGTCGACGCCACGCCCGCCGAGGTCTGGCGGGCGCTGCACCCCCGCCTGGAGCGGGGCGTGATCGAGCATGGCAGCGTTCGCATCGAGATCGTCCACCCCGGCGACACCGACGGTGTCGGGCTGGTGCGGCACTGCACGTTCCGCGTGCCCCGGTACCTGCTCAGCGGGGGCGTCGGTCGGTCGTGGGAAGTGGTCACCGAGTCGCGCCCGCCTGAGTACTCCCGCTACGAGGCCGTGGGAAAGCCGCTCTGGTCGCGGGCGGGCGGCTGGCACCGGATCGAGGCGGTCGGCGACGACCGCACCCGGGTGACGTTCGGCGAGACCTACGAGGCCTTCAACCCCCTGGCCCGCCGGCTGCTGGAGGCCCGGGTCCACCGCTTCATCTCGGCCGACAACGACACGCTTATCAGGCAGGCGGTCGAGCGGGGGGTGGCGGCCCGGCGGGCCCGGTGACCCCGCCGAACGGCGTGCCGTAGCGGTCGAGGTGGGCGACCTCGCCCACCTGGCGCCGGCGGGGCCGGCCCAGCTGGGTCGCCGGGCGGCCGACGGGCACGATCGCCAGCGGCCGCACGCCCTCCGGCAGCCCGACCGCGGCGGCCAGGTCGTCGGGGACCTGCGCGGCCAGCGTGGTCAGCGCCGAGCCGTATCCCAGCGCCGCCGCCGCCAGCAGCAGGTTCTGCACCGCGGGGAACACCGACGACGCCAGCACGGCGGGCGGCAGCCCGTCGCGGCCGTCGCCGGCCACCACCACGAGCAGGGGGGCGCCGCCATAGCGCTCGACCATGAACCGGTCGACCACGGCGAACAGTTCCGGCGCCAGGCTGCGCTCCGAGTGGGCGCGGGCGCCCCCCTCCCACACCCGGCGCGTCAGCCCGTCGACGGCGCCCCGTACCGCCGCGTCCCGCACGACCACGAACACCCAGGGCTGGCGGTTCTCCGCGCTGGGCGCATGGGTGGCCGCCTGCAGGATCATGGCCACGTGTTCGTCGGACACCGGGTCGGCCGTGTAGGCCCGGCACGCCCGCTGGGCCAGGAGGTGCTCGATCACGCCGGCAGTCCCCCGCGCCCGGGCAGGTCCCGCTTGAGCACCTTGCCGGTGGCGTTGCGGGGCAGGGCGGCGAGGAACGTCACCGCCCGGGGCACCTTGTAGTCGCTCAGCCGCTCGGCACAGAACGCCCGCAGATCGTCGGCGGTCACGGCGCTGCCCGGCGAGCGCACCACCCAGGCGCCGACGTCCTCGCCCAGCACCGGGTGGGCCACGCCGGCCACGGCCGCCTCCTGCACGCCCGAGTGCTCGTAGAGCACGGCCTCGACGTCGGTGGCGTGCACGTTGTGGCCGCCGCGGATGATCACGTCCTTCTCGCGGCCGACGATGTAGAGGAAGCCGTCCTCGTCGAGGTAGGCGAGGTCGCCGGTGTGGAGCCAGCCGTCGCGCCAGGTCCCGGCGGTGGCGGCCTCGTCCCGGAAGTACTCGCGCTCCCGGCCGGGGTTGCGCACGACCAGCTGGCCGATCCCCCGGGAAGGGAGGGCGTCGCCGGCGGCGTCCACGATGCGGAACTCGGTGGGCGGCACCGGCCGGCCGACCGAGCCGATCCGCCGCCCCTGCTCCTCGGGGGGCATGAAGCAGAAGGCCGGTCCCGCCTCGGTCATCCCCCACGAGTTCGACACCAGCGCGCCGGGCAGCCGGGCCCGCAGGCGGGCCACCGTGCCCGGGGCGACCGGCGCGCTGCCGAGCGAGCACATGGTGAGCGACGACAAGTCGGCCGCCTCGAAGCGGGGGCTGGCCACCAGCAGCTCCGCCATGGCCGGGACCAGGAAGGTGGCGGCCGGACGGCGTGCCTCCACCACGTCGAACCAGCGGTCGACGTCGAAGCGGGGCAGGTAGAGCAGCGGCATGCCCAGCTTCATCGGGTTGTAGGCGGACGCGAGGCCCGCGAAGGTGAACATCGGCGAGGCGTGCAGCCAGCCGCGGCGCCGCCACCGGGGCAGGCCGTTGGGGACCATGGCCACGTTGCGGTGGCGGACCACCACGCCCTTCGGCCGGCCGGTGGTGCCGGACGTGTACATGAGGTCGGCCATGTCGTCGCCGCCGACGGGCACCTGGAAGGCCGAGTCGTCGGCGTCGGTGGCGTGGTCCCAGGCCACCAGCCCCTGGCTCGCCGCGCCCGGGGCCGTGGTCACCACGGTGCGCAGCTGTGGCAGGCCGGGCCGGGCCGCCGCCAGGTCCGGGAGCGTGGCCGTGCCCGTCACCGCCACCACCGCGCCGGCGTGCGCGAGGACGCGGGCCAGCTCGGCGGAGACCATACGGGTGCTGGTGGGCACCGCGACGGCCCCGGCCTTGTGCACGGCCGAGTACGTGAGCAGGAAGGCCTCGCCCTCCTCCGGCGGCACGTGGATCGCCACCCGGTCGCCCCGGGCCACGCCTTGGGCGACGAACCAGCGGGCCAGCCGGTTCGAGCGCGACTCCCAGCCGCGGAACGTGAGGTCGCGGTCGGCGGCCACGTCCGTGTAGGCGACCTCGTCGGGCAGCGCGGCCGCCATCAGGCGGAGCTGGTCCGGCAGGAGGTCCGCCATCAGCCCGCCGGCTCGGGGTCCCGGGGCAGGCCGAGCAGGCGCTCGCCGATGACGTTGCGCTGGATCTCGCTGGTCCCGCCGGCGATCGTCAGGCAGCGGTTGGCGAGGACGCCGAACGTCCACTGGCCGGCCACCCCGGCGGTGGTGGCGCCCTCGGGGCCGAGCAGCAGGAGCCCCAGCTCCTGGGTGCGCTGGTCGTGCTCGACGCCGAGCAGCTTACGGACGCTCGCCTCCGGCCCCGGCGCCTCGCCCCGCAGCGACCGGGCCGTGGCCCGCACGCCGATGGCGGCGACCGAGTGCGCCTCGGCCACGAGCGCCCCGAGCTCGTCCAGCAGGCGGGCGTCGGGCGGGGGGTGCCCGGCCCCGGTCCGCTCGCCCACCAGGCCCAGCAGCGCCTCGATCCCGCCGCCGAAGGACGAGCCGCTGCCCATCGACACCCGCTCGTTGGCCAGCGTGGTGCGGGCGAGCGGCCAGCCGCCGTCCACCTCGCCGATGACGCAGTCGTCGGGCACGAACACGTCGTCGAGGAAGACCTCGTTGAACATGGCCAGGCCCGTGAGCTCCCGCAGGGGCCGGACGTCGATGCCCGGGGTCGCCATGTCCACGACGAAGTAGGTGATGCCGAGGTGCTTGGCGGCGGTGGGGTTGGTCCGGGCCAGGCAGATGCCCCAGGCGGCCTCGGCCGCCATCGTCGTCCACACCTTCTGGCCGGTGAGCAACCAGCCCCCCTCGGCGCGGATGGCCCGGGTGGTCAGGGAGGCCAGGTCCGAACCGGCCCCCGGCTCGCTGAACAGCTGGCACCACACGATCTCGCCATGCAGCGTGGGCCGCACCCAGCGCTCCTGCTGCTCGGGCGTGCCGTGGACGGCGATGGTCGGCGCGGCCCACGCGCCGACCTGCAGGTGCGGCACCCGCACGCCCGCCCGGCGCAGCTCCTGGTCGATCACGAGCTGCTCGGCCGGTCCGGCGCCGCGCCCCCAGGGCGGTGCCCAGTGCGGCACCAGCAGCCCCGTGTCCGCCAGTCGTCGCCGGCGCTGCTCGGGCGGGAGCGCCGCCACGTCCGCCACGACCGCCCGGATCTCGTCGCGGGCGGGACCGGCGCCGGCCGGCAGGTCGAGCCCGAGGCGCCGCCGGGCCCCGCCGAGCGCGCCGCGGGCGGCGGCGGCCCGCCACGCGCTCGTCCCGAACAGCTGGCGCAGCGCCAGTGCCCGGCGCAGGTAGAGGTGGGCGTCGTGCTCCCAGGTGAAGCCGATGCCGCCCAGGACCTGGATGCAGTCCTTGGCCACGGCGGCGTAGGCCTCGAAGGCGACGGCCCCCGCGGCGGCGACCGCGAGAGCGGCCTCGGGGCCGTCGGGATCGGCGCCGTCCAGAGCGGCGGACGCGTCCCAGGCGAGCGCCCGCGCCTGCTCCAGGCGGACGAGCATGTCGGCGCAGCGGTGCTTCACCGCCTGGAACTGACCGATGGGCCGGCCGAACTGGCGCCGCTCCCGCGCGTACGACGCCGCGACCTCGACGCACCATGCCGCCCCGCCCGCGCACTCCGCCGCCCCCAGCACCACCCCCACGGCCTCGACCCGAGCCCGGGTGAGGCCGGGCAGCGGCAGGGCGGGCGCATCGACCAGGACGAGCCGCGCCAGCCCCCGGGTCTGGTCCAGGGCGGCCAGCGGTGTGGTCGTGACGCCCGCGCCCTCGGCGATCTCGACGACCGCCCAGCGCTCCTCGCCGGCCACCGCGACCGGGACCACGACGGCGCCCGCCGGCGTCCCGCCCAGCACGGGCCCGCTGCTGCCGGTGACGCACAGCCCGCCGCCGGCTTCCCGCGCCCGGAGCGCCCCGTCCAGGGCCACGGCGCCCGCCCGCCGCCCGGCGGCCAGCTCGGCCCGCAGCGGCGGCACGCCGCCCGTCACCGCCGCCGCCCAGGCGGTGGGGAGCACGGGCCCGGGCGCCACGGCGCGGCCCAGCTCTTCCAGCACCACGGCCAGCCCGGTGTAGCCGGCGCCCTGCCCGCCGTCCGACTCGGGGACGGCCAGTCCCAGCCAGCCCAGGGCGGCCAGCTCGTCCCAGAACGGCGGCAGCGCCTCGATGCCCGCGTCGACCGCGTCCATGGCCGCGCGGGCCGCCGCGGGCGGGCACCGCTCGGCGGTGAAGCGCCGGGCGACCGCGAGGAGGGCGAGGTGGTCCTCACCGATGGCGATGCTCACGGGCAGTCCCCCCGACCCATCTAACGATCACGTCACGTTAGCTAGCCTCGCCGTCGTCATGACGATCCACTACGAGCAGCTGGACGGCCACGTGGCCCGGATCACCATCGATCGCCCCGCGGCCCGCAACGCGCTCGACCTGTACCACTTCCGCGACCTGGCCAACGCCTGGCGGCGGTTCCGTGACGACCCCGAGGACTGGGTGGCGATCGTGACCGGCGTGCCCGGCGAGTTCATGACGGGCGCCGATCTCAAGACCTACATCCCCCAGGTCACCGCGTTGCAGGCGCAGATCCAGGCGGGCGAGATCGACGAGATCGACGGCTGCAGGCTGCGGGACGGCACCGACGCGGTGCTGCGCAGCCTGCGGATCTACAAGCCGATCGTGGCGGCGGTGGACGGCCCGTGCGTGGCGGGGGGCATGGAGATGCTGGGCGGCACCGACATCCGCCTCGCCACCGAGCGGGCCACGTTCGGGGTGATGGAGCCGCGGCGGGGCCTGTTCGCCGGCGGCGGGACCACGGTGCGCCTTCCCCGCCAGCTGGCCTATCCGGCGGCGATGGAGTTCCTGCTGACGGCCGAGGCCCTCCCCGCCGCCCGGGCGCAGGCGCTGGGGCTGCTCAACGAGATCGTGCCCGGCGACGGGCTGCCCGAGCGCGCGTTGGACTGGGCGCGCCGCATCACCGCCAACGCCCCGCTGGCGGTGCAGGCCACCAAGGAGAGCGTGCTCCGGGGCCTGGCCGTCGACCAGCGCGAGGCCTACCGGATCGAGGACGAGCTCGCCGCCCGGGTGTTCGCCAGCGAGGACGCGCAGGAGGGGCCCCGGGCCTTCGCCGAGAAGCGTCCCCCGGTGTGGAAGGGCCGGTGACGGTCGACCCCCGCACGCCGTGCCTCGTCGGGGTCGCCCAGCGCACGGTGCGGCCCGGCGAGGGGCCGTGCCCGGAACCGCTGGTCCTGTGGGAGGACGCGGCCCGGCGGGCGGCCGACGACGCCGTGCCGGGACAGGGCAAGCGGGTGCTGGCGGCCGGCGACAGCCTCCAGGTCGTGTACTGCATGGCCTGGCCCTACGACGCACCCGTCGACCGGCTGGCCGGCGCGCTCGGGATCACCCCGCGCCACGGCCTCTATTCGGGCATCGGCGGCACGACGCCCCAGGTGCTGGTGCAGGACGCCGCCGGGGCCATCCTCGCCGGCCGCTGCGACGTGGCTGTCATCACGGGCGCCGAGGCGCTGGACACCCGGCGCCGGGCCCGCAGGGCGGGCGAGCGGCTGCCGTGGAGCCACCGGGCGCCCGAGCCGCCGCCGTTCCCGTTCGAGGCCCCGTTCCACCCGGCCGAGGTGGCCCACGACGTGTTCCAGGCGTGGCTGACGTTCCCGGTGTTCGACATCGCCCGCCGGGCCCGCCTCGGCGTGGCGCCCGCGGACTACGCCGCCGCGATCGGCCGCCTGCTGGCCCCGTTCAGCGAGGTGGCCGCCGCCAACCCCTACGCCTGGTTCCCCGCCGCCGTCCCCGCGGAGACGCTGGCCACGCCGTCGCGGGACAACCGGCTGGTGGGCTACCCGTACACGAAGCGGGCGATCTCGGTCATGGACGTCGACATGGCGGCCACCGTCATCGTGGCCAGCCACGCCGCGGCCGACGCCCTCGGGGTTCCGGCCGACCGGCGCGTCTACCTCCGTGGCTGGTGCGACGCGACCGACCCGGTGTACGTGGCCGAGCACGCCGACCTGTCGGCCTCGCCGGCCATGGCGGCCGCCGGGGCGGAGGCCCTGCGGGTCGCGGGCATCGGGGTCGACGACGTCGCCCACCTCGACCTGTACAGCTGCTTCGCCAGCTCCGTGCACCTGGCCTGCGACGCCCTCGGCCTGGCCCCCGACGACGACCGGGGCCTGACCGTCACCGGGGGCCTCCCGTTCGCCGGCGGCGCCGGGAGCAACTACGTGCTCCACAGCCTGGCGACGATGGTGGAGGTGCTGCGGGCCGACCCGGGCTCGGTCGGGCTGGTCAGCGGCGTCGGCATGCACATGACCAAGCACGCCTTCGGCGTTTATTCCACGACCCCGCCGGCCGCCCTGCTGGCCCCGCCCGACACCGCCGCGGTCCAGGCCCGCCTGGACGCGACCCCGCGGGTCACGATCGCCGACCACCACACCGGCGAGGCGACCGTCGCCTCGTACACCGTCGCCCACGGGCGCGACGGCGCCCCGGCGTGGGGGCTGGTTCTGGCCGACGTGGCCGCCGGCGCCCGGGCCTACGGCCGGGTCGAGGATCCCGGGCTGCTGGACGCGCTGGAGGCCGACGAGTGGGTCGGCAGGTCCGTGAGCCTCACCGAGACGCCGGCCGGGGTCAACCTCGTGGTGGCGTGACGGCGAGCAGGTCGAGGACGTTGTCCCGCATGACCCGGCGGGTCTCCTCCGGGGTGAAGGTGGGGATGTCCTTCACGAACGCCGTCGGCTCCGGCAGCCCCTCGGTGTGGGGGAAGTCCGAGCCGAACAGGAGCCTGTCGGCGCCGAGCACGTCCTTGAGCAGCGCCATGTCGTCCTCGTAGAAGGGGGCGACCCACACCTGCTCGCGGAACTGGTCGACGGGGTGGCGGTCGAAGGCGAACGGCATCTTGCCCCGGGCGTCGCGCAGGTTGCGGACCAGGTCCGGCACCCACATCGCCCCGTTCTCGATCGACGCCAGCCGCAGGGTCGGGAAGCGTTCCAGCACGCCGTGGCAGATGAGGGCGGCGAACGTGTCGGAGATGCCCCGGTCCTGGAACGCCACCAGCGGGAAGGCCGCGTGCTTGAACGCCGAGAAGCCGCCCCCGCGCTCGGCCCCGGTCTTCCAGAAGCTGCCGTAGTGGCTCACGCCGCTCAGCCCGGCGTGCAGCGCCAGGGGGACGCCGGCCTCGGCGATCAGCGCCCACACCGGGTCGAAGCGGGGGTGGCCGGGCGACAGGTAGCCGCCGTCCCCATCGGGCACGGGGCCGGGGATCGTGACGAGGATGCGGGCGCCGAGCCCGAGCACCCTGGCCACTTCGGCCGCCGCCCGCTCGGGGTCGGCGAAGGCGATCATCGGGGCGGCGTAGAGCCGGCCGTCGCCTCGGGCGAAGCCCCAGTCCTCGTCGAGCCAGGTGTTGAAGGCGCTGAACGCGGCGTGGAGGGCGGGCAGGTCGTGGCGCAGCGCCTCCTGCATGCCGACGCCCAGGGTCGGGAACAGGAGCGCGCCCTCCATCCCCTGTTCGTCGAGCAACGCCAGGCGGGCGTCGCGCTGGCGGTAGCCGGGGTGGTCGGCGATGGGCTCGAGGTCGCCGAACATCGTCTTCATGTCGAGCCCGGCCTCGTTGCGGCCCCGGAAGTAGTCCTCGAGGCTGCCCGGCCGGGCGATCGGGTCGAACGTGGGGTTCGGGATGAACTTGTTGATCTTCCCGCCCACCAGCAGGCGACGCTTGCCGCCGACGTCGGCCCACTGCATGCAGCGCTTGGCCATGGCCGGGTCGATGTGGCGGATGAAGGCGTCCTCCGCCTCGTAGTAGTGGTTGTCGGCGTCGAACGGCCGGAACCCGAGGTCCACCATGGCCGGAGCGTACCCCGACTTCTGACACTCGTGTCAGGTATCGTCCCCGCCCATGATCGTCGACGGCTGGGTGAACCTGATCCCGGCGGGCTTCGCCGAGCGGTGGGTGGCGCAGGAGTCGCAGCGGGGCGTGGTCCAGCTGTTCGGTCCTGACCTGGCCAAGGGCCCCAGCGTCGAGGGCCTGCTGGAGGCCATGGACGGCGCCGGCATCGACCTCGGCGTGCTCACGTGCGGGCTGGCCGACCCGGAGCGGGCCCACCGGGCCGGCGGCCAGCCGCCCGAGGACTTCCTGGCCATCGCCGACGAGCACGCGGGCCGCTTCCTGGTCGCCCCGACGGTCGAGCGGGCGGCGAAGCCGACCCGCAACTGCGCCCGCGTCCGCGAGCTGGCCCAGCACGCGGCGGTGGCGCTCGTGCGGATCACGCCCCTCGTCGAGCAGTACGAGCTGAACCACCGGCTCTACTACCCCGTCTACGCCACCTGCGAGGAGTTGGGGCTGCCCGTCTCGATCAACGTGGGCGTGCCCGGCCCGCAGGTACGGTCGCGGTGCCAGGACCCGGTGCTGCTGGAGGACGTGCTGATCGACTTCCCGGGCCTCACGGTGATCGGCGCTCACATGGGCCACCCCTACGAGGCGCTGCTCATCCAGTACATGCTGAAGTGGCCCCAGCTGCACCTGATGACGTCGGCCTACCTGGCGACCTACATGGACCCGGGCCTCGTACGGTTCATGGACTCGTCCCGGGGCCGCGGGCGGGTACTGTTCGCGTCGGACCACCCGGTGATCCCGGCGGGCAAGGCCCTCGACGCCGCCCGCAAGCTCCCCCTGTCGGACGAGGGCATGGCCCTGTTCCTCGGCGGCGCGGCCGCCAAGCTCCTCGCCGGCCGCCCGGGGATCGCCTAGACGATTTGGCGGCGCTTACGCCGGATATTCGGCGTGGACGCCGCCAAATCGGTCAGAACGGGCGCTCACGCGGGCCGACGCGCGGGCCGGGTGTGAAGGTGGCGGGCATGGTGACCACGCCGTTCAGCTCCGGGTTGCCGGCGTAGAAGCGGGTCGCGTCATGGTCGATCGCGTAGTCGGGGATGCGGGTGAGGACCGCGGCGACCAGGACCTTGAACATCACCCGCGCCATGTGCATGCCGATGCAGCGGTGGGGGCCGACGCCGAAGGCGAGATGGGGGTTCACCTCCCGGTCGAGCACGACCTCGCCCGCCCGTTCGAACACCGCCTCGTCCCGGTTGGCCGACAGCCAACTCAGCATCAGGTGGTCGCCCCGGCACAGCTCCTGACCCCCCAGGGTCACGTCCCGGGCCACGGTGCGGGTCAGGGTCTCGTTGACCGAGAAGTAGCGCAGGAACTCCTCTGTGGCGGTGTCCAGCAACCCGGGCTCGTCGATCAGCCGGGCCCGCAGGTCGGGGTGGGTGTCGAGGTGGTGGAGCGACAGCGACGTGAGCGAGGTGGTGGTGTCGAGGCCGCCGCCGATCAGGTTCCACAGGACGCCCTGGATCTCGGCGTCGGTCAGCCGCCGGCCGCCCTCGACCTCCAGCGTGACCAGCGCGCTGAGCAGGTCGTCGCCAGGGTCCTCCCGACGGGCCGCCGCCACGTCGCCCAGGCGGGCCAGCATCCCCGGCACCCCCGCCACCGCCCGGTCGAACTCGGGCTCGCCGGGCCGGTTGGCGATCGTGCCGTGGAACAGGTCGGCGTACGGCCGCCAGCCGTCGAGCGGCAGGCCCACGAGCGCCATCGTCAGGATCGCCGGCACCGGGTTGGCCAGGTCGAGCACCAGGTCGATGGACCCGGTCTCGATGCGCTCGTCCAGGAACCACGTGGTGGCGGCCTCCATGAGCGGCCGCATGCCCTCGATCGCCTGGGGCACCAGGTACGGGTTCATGACCCGCCGCAGCGACGCGTGCACCGGGCCCTCGACCTCGGCGATGCCCTGGGTCGGGATCGTCCGGGCCCGGGGGATGCCGGCGATGCCGAGCCACTGGACGCCGTCCTCGGGCTCGGGGACGTGGCGGCTGGAGAACGTGTCCCCGTCCCGGGACACGGCCGCCACCTCCTCGTGACTGCTGACGACCCAGAACCCGCCGTAGCGCTCGTTCCATGCGACCGGGCACCGCCGCAGCTCGGCCCAGCGCTCGACCCGCCCGGCGTGCCAGGCGCGGTCGTGGTGGTCGAAGTCCACACTCACCCGGTCGGTCGTCACGCATCCTCCGTGAGCAGTCGGGGCTCGGCCTCGGTCACCAGCACCAGGTCCCGGTGCAGGACCCCGCCGGCGCCCTCCTCGGCCATCCACCCGGTGACGGCCAGAACCGTGCCCGCCGCCAGCACCGCGGCCGCCCCGAGGCCCGCGCCGACGACCGGCGGCTCCAGCCCGAGCCCGACGCCGACCGCCAGCGGCTCCGGCGGCAGCGGCGCGCCGCTGTGCTCCCAGGCGGCGACCAGGTCGGACCCCGTGGCGCCTGGCCAGCAGGCGGCGACGACCGCGCCCACGGCCTCGCGGCAGCGGGCCGCCAGCTCGGCCTGGCGCCGCGACGGGGCGCCACCCGCGGCCCGGGTCCGGCCGAGGCCGCCCTCGTAGCCGCGGAAGAACCCGCCGGGGTCGAGCGCCACCAGCTGGCCGGCCTCGATCGGCACCGCCGCGGCGATGCGGCGGAGGGCGACGGGGCCCGTCGCCGGGGTGGCGCAGGCCACGCCCTCGGTCGGCGGCGTCGGGGCGCCGGCCGCGGCGATGCCCGCCAGGTACGCCGCCAGCAGGTCCCGCTCCGTGACGCCGGGGCGCAGCGCCGCCTCCATTGCCGCCAGCGCGGTGCGGGCGATGCCGGTCGCGGCGGCGATCCGGTCGACCTCGGCCGCCGACTTCGGCCCCCGGGCCGTCCGCAGCGCGGGGCCGCCGTCGACCACCTCGGCGTCGGGCGCGGCCGCGGCCAGCAGCCGGGGGAACCCGGGGCTGGACGACGTCGTCCCCAACCGTCGGGCGTTCCGCAGCCCGGGGATGGCGGCCAGCGACGCGGCGATGGTGGCCGGGTTCCAGGACAGGCCGTACAGGTCGTCGTGTCCGACCTCGGGCGGCACGTCCTCGTCCCACACCGACAGCAGGTGGACCCGGCCGGTCGAGCGCACCGCCACGCACGCCGGCCCGAACGGGCGGGACCCGGCGGTCCACAGCTGGCGGGCGCCGGACGCGAACGCCACTTCGGCCGGGCGCCCCAGCACCAGCGCGTCGAGGCCGGCGTCCCCCATGGCGGCGAACAGGCGCCCGCGGCGGTCGGCCCGCAGCGCCTCGTCGTCGACGCGGGAGGGATCCTCCAGGACCGTCATGCCGGCCCGAACGGGTCGTAGGGGTGGTCGCTGAGCGCCGCCCAGCCGTCGTCGGTGATCGCCAAGATGTCCTCGGACCGGTAGCCGGCGGCGCCGTCGTCCCAGATCACCGGCTCCAGCACCAGCACCATGCCGGGCGCCAGCACCAGCTGCTCGTCGAACGCGTCGCCGAGGTCGGTGCCGACGAGCGGCATCTCGGCGCTCTCGGTCCCGACCCCGTGGGCCAGGTAGAAGTGCTCGATCCACGGCCGGCGCCCGCCGGACCGGGCGGCGTCGGCGGCGACGGCCGCCCGCCCCAGGTCGAGGGCGGACACGCCCGGCTTGCACACGGACAGCACCGCCGCCATCACCGCCCGCCACCGGTCGAACTGCTCCAGCTGGCGGGCGGACGGCCGGGGGTCGTCGCCGACGATCCAGGTGCGCCCGAAGTCCGAGGCGTAGCCGCCGACGTGGATCCCGGTGTCGACCCAGATCACGTCGCCTCCGGCGAGCGCCCGGGGCGCGCTCGCCGTCGGGAACGCCACGTCGCCGTGGACGGTCCACGGCCCGTCCGCCAGCGAACGGGGCATGACCTGCCAGATGGGGTCGATGCCGTTGAGGTCGGCGCCCAGCTCCACGACCCGGCGCAGGAACGTGGCGCTGAGATCGGTCTGGGTGACGCCCGGCCGCAGCAGCGGCTGGACGTCGAGCATCGCCTGCTCGTTGACGTGCTGGGCCCGCCGGATGCAGGCCAGCTCGTCCACGGTCTTGCACAGCTTGGCCGGCCCCAGCACGCCCGACGCCGGCACCAGCCGGGCCCCGACGCCGTCGAGCGCCCGGGCCAGCGGGTGGGGCACCTCGTCGCACCCCAGCCGGGATCCGCCGGCGAACAGGACGCCCAGCGAGGCGGCGAGGGCCGCGGCGCCGTCGTCCAGGTCGGGGGCGGCGGCGGGGTGGACGTGGTCGGCCGGAAGCCCGGGCGGCGCGCCCTCGGGCCAGGGCGTGAACAGGTGGGGGTGCTCGTCCCCGGCCACCACCACGGCGACCGCCCGCAGGAGCGCGGCCCGCCCGCTGTCGCAGCCCGGCATCGCGGCCCCGGTTGCGTAGGCGACGGCGCTGGTGCCCAGCAGGACCAGGCCGTCGAGCTCCTGGGCGGCCAGCTGGTCCTGGAGCCGGGCGTGGCGCTCGGCCCGCATCCGGGCCCGGTCCGCGTCGACGGGCAGCTCGCGCCCGCCGACGGTCGCGGTCCCCTCCCCCGGGCCGAAAAGTGACACCGCTGTCAGATTAGACCGGGGAGCTCGGCCCGGATGACCTTGCCCATGGCGTTGCGGGGCAGCGCCGCGACGGCCACGAAGCGCTCGGGGACCTTGTAGCGGGCCAGCTGCGCCAGGCAGTGCCGCCGCACCGCCTCCTCGTCGAGCGGCCCGTCCGCCTCGACCACGGCCACCACCCGCTCCCCCAGCCGCTCGTCGGGCACGCCGAGCACCGCGCAGGCGGCGACCCCGGGCGCCTCCAGCAGCACCCGCTCGACCTCCGCCGGGTAGACGTTGGCCCCGCCCCGCAGGATCAGCAGGCTCTTGCGGTCCCGGATGCGGAGGTAGCCGTCCTCCCCCAGTTCGCCGAGGTCGCCGGTGTGCAGCACGCCGCCGGCCAGCGCCTCGGCCGACGCCTCCGGTCGCCCCCAGTAGCCGAGCATCGTCCGGTAGCGGCCGTCGCCCGGCGCCTGTCCCACGCACACCTCGCCGTCGACGACGCGGACGCCCAGGTGCGGCAGGGGCCGGCCGCTGGCCCCTGCGACGTGGCCGCCGTCCGGGGGGTCGATGGCGACGACGGTCGGGGCCTCGCTCAGCCCGTAGGTGGCGGTCACCGGCACGCCGAACTTGGCGGCGAACCGCTCGCGGATGACCTCGGGGCAATCGGCGCCCCCTGTCCACACCTCGGTCAGCGAGGCCATGTCCGACGCCGCGATCTCGTCCCGAGTGGCCAGGTCGTGGAGCAGTGCCGGCGGACCGTTCCAGGTCGTCACCCGCTCCCGGCGGATCCACTCGGTCACGCCCGCGGCGTCGATGCGGTCCATGACGATCGAGCACCCGCCGGCCTGGGACACGAGCAGCGTGGTGAGCACCGCCATGTTGAGGATCGTGAACGGGAAGCAGTCGCCCTTGCGCAGGTCCGGCCCGTAGCCCCGGGACTCGACCAGCACGGCGCCCGGGGTGAGCAGGTTGTGCTGGCTGTGGACCGCCCCCTTGGGGTGTCCGGTCGTCCCGCTCGTGTAGGCGATGCCGGCCGGGGCGAGCGGGTCGACGTCGACGCCGACCGGCCCGTCGGCGGCCGCGTCCACCGCGCTTCGCCACTCCCCCGTCCCGACGACCCGGACGCCGAGGTCGCCGGGGTCGTCCGGGTCCTCGTCGTCGTGGAGCAGCAGCGTGGCGCCGCAGTCGGCCAGCAGGTAGGCCTTCTCGGGCGGGGCGAGGGCCCGGTTCACCCCGACCCACACGGCGCCCCGGCGCATCGCTCCGTGGAACGCGACGACCACGTCGGTGTCGTTGGGGAGCGACGCCGCCACCCGGTCTCCGGTCCGCACGCCGAGGTCCCGCAGCGCCCGGGCGGCCCGGTCGGCGAGCCGGTCGAGGTCGGCGTATGTCAGGCGGCCGGACCGCGTGACGAGGGCCTCGCGCCCGGGGTCGGCGGCGAGCACGCCGTCGAGCACGCGGGCGACCGAAGGCGGGACGGCACGCATGAGGGGCAACGTAGCCCGGTGACTAACATCCGTGTCAGGTAGGGAGGGGCGACCGATGAGCACCGATGGCTGACCGCGTGATCCTCGCCACCGCCCCGCTGCGCGGGCCTGGCCTCGACGCTCTGCGCGAGCTCGGCGAGGTCGTCCTCGACCCCTGGATCGACCAGCGGCCGCTGCGGCTGTACTCGGCCGAGCAGCTGGCGGCGCGGGCGACCGATGTCGGGGCCACGGTGCTGATCTGCGAGGCGGACCGGTGCGCGGGACCGGTCCTCGACCTGCCCCTGGAGGCCATCGGCGCCACCCGCGGCGACCCGACCAACGTCGACGTCGCCGCCGCCACCGCCGCAGGCATCCCCGTGCTGCGGGCGCCGGGCCGCAACGCCGACGCGGTGGCGGAGCTGACGGTGGGGCTGCTGCTGGCCGCCACCCGGGGGCTGGTGGCCGCCGACCGGGACGTGCGGGCCGGCGAGGTCTACCGGGACGGCACGATCCCTTACCAGCGGTTCCGGGCCTGGCAGCTGGCCGGTCGGACCGCGGGGCTGGTCGGGCTGGGGGCCGTGGGCCGGGCCACCCGCTGGCGGCTGGAGGGCCTCGGCATGCGGGTGATCGCCAGCGACCCCTACGCCCCCGACGGCACCCACGAGCTCGACGATCTGCTGGCCGAGGCCGACGTCGTGTCGATGCACGCCGCGGTCACGCCCGAGACCGTGGGGTTGATGTCGGACAAGCGCTTCGCCGCCCTCCGGGAGGGCGCGGTCTACGTCAACGCCGCCCGGGCCGCCCTCCACGACCTCGACGCGCTCACGGCCGCGCTGGCGTCCGGTCACCTGGCCGCCGCCGGCCTCGACCATTTCGAGGGCGAGTCTCTGGCCACCGACCATCCCCTCGCCGGGATGCCGAACGTCGTGCTCACCCCCCACATCGGCGGCGCCACCTACGACACCGAGGCCAACCACACCGCGCTCATGGCCGAGGGCCTGGGGGCGCTGCTGCGGGGCGAGGTCCCCGCCAACCTGGCCAACCCGGAGGTCCTCGCCCGTGGCTGACTCCCCCACCACCACGCCGGAGGCTGTGCTGGCGACCGCCAAGCGGATGCTGGCCGACGGCCTGGTCGAGGGCACGGCCGGCAACATCTCGGGCCGGCTGGCGTCCGGCCACGTGTGCGTGACGCCGTCGTCGGTCGCCTACGACACGATGACGCTGGACGACCTGGTGATCCTCGACCTCGACGGTGCCGTCGTCGAGGGCAGCCGGTCGCCCACGACCGAGAAGGACCTGCACCTGGCCGCGCTGCGGCGCTACCCGGAGCTGGGCGCGGTGATCCACACCCACGCCGTGTACGCCACGATGTTCGCCCTGGCCCAACAGCCGATCCCGGCGGTCATCGAGGAGGTGGTCGTCTACCTGGGCGGCGACGTGCCGTGCTGCGAGTACCGGGGCACCGGCACGGCTGATTTGGGCGAGGAGGTGGCCAGTCGGCTGGCCGACCGGGGCGCGGCACTGCTCGCCAACCACGGCCTGGTCACCTGCGGTCCCACGCCCGAGAAGGCGCTGCACAACGCCGCCCTCGCCGAGCGGACCGCCAAGATCGTGTGGGGCGCCCGGGCCATGGGGGCCACGCTCCACCCGCTCCCGGAGAAGGTCGTCACCGACATGGCCGGCGTGTACCGGTGGTTGAGGGAGAACCCGTGACGCCGCCGCTGGCGCCCGCACGGATGGACGCCGCGGTCCTGCGGGGACCGGGGCGGCTCGAGGTCGCGTCGGTGCCCGTCCCCGACGTCGGGCCGCACCAGGTGCTGGTGGAGGTGGACCTGTGCGGCGTGTGCGGCACCGACCTCCACATGGTGCTCGACGGCTGGGGCGAGCGGGGCAGTTGGGGCGGCCACGAGTGGACGGGCCGGGTGGCGACGGTGGGGCCGGAGGTGACCCGGTGGGAACCGGGCGACGCCGTGGTCGGCGGGCCGGCGGCGCGGTGCGGGGAGTGCGCGGCGTGCCGGGACGGGCGGCCGTCGCTGTGCGCCGCCCGGGACACCCCCGGGATCGGTCCCGAGCAGGGCGCCTTCGCCACCTACACCGTGGCGGGCGCCGACGAGCTGGTGGCGGTGCCCGACGGGCTGGCGCCCCGGGCGGCGGCCCTGGCCGAACCCCTGGCGGTGGCGCTGCACGGCATCACCGTGTCGGGCGTCGCTCCCGGCCGGCGGGCGCTGGTGCTGGGGGCCGGACCGATCGGGGCGCTGACGATCGCCGCCCTCCGCGCCCTCGGCGTCGATGACGTGGCGTGTGCCGAGCCCGGCGAGGCCCGCCGGGCGCTGGCCCGGACCGTGGGGGCGACCGCGGTGTGCCACCCCGACGACCTGGACGTCCCGTCGATCGCCGAGCCCGGCCGGATCGTGGCCGGGGCGGTGGACGCGGTGCTGGAGTGCTCGGGCCGGGCGGCGGCGATGGAGGCCGGTCTCGCCCAGCTCGTGCGGGGCGGAACGCTGGTCCTGGTCGGGGCGGGCATGGAGGCGCCCCGGTTCGACCCCAACCGCATCCTGCTCAACGAGCTGGTGGTCACGGGGGCGTTCACCTACGACCAGGGCGGGTTCGAGCGGGCGCTCGGCCTGCTGGCGGCGGGCTCGCTGCCCGTCGACGACCTGCTGGAGCCGGAGGTCGTCCCCCTGGACGGCCTCCTCGATGCCATGCGCGGCCTGGCCGAGGGCCGGCTGGCGGGAAAGGTATTGGTGAAGCCGTGACAGGGCCCGAGTTCGTCAAGCCGCCCCGCCTCAACCACGTCGCGCTGTCGCTGCCGGGCGACGCCCTCGACGCCGAGGGACGCGGCGCGATCACCGCGTTCTACGGCGACGTGTTCGGCTTCGAGGAGTACCCCGACCTGACCGAGAACCGCCGGCGGCTGGTGCTGCGGGCCCACACCCACGAGCAGTTCGTGTTCCTCGTCGCCGACGAGTCGCCGATGGCCGCGCCTCGCATGGACCACTTCGGCCTGTCGGTCTCCTCGCTGCCCGAGTTCGAGGAGGTCCACCGGCGGGCGGCCGCCTGGAAGGACCGCGAGCCCGAGTCCGTCGACCTCGTCGGGCCGACCGTCGAGGAGTACGCCGGCGCGCTGCGGCTCCACAGCTTCTACGTGCGCTACCGCCTGCCGCTCACCGTCGAGACGCAGCACTTCGAGTACCTGGTCTGAGCCATGGCCGCGGGCCCGGCCGAGCTGCACGCCCACCTGTACGGCTCGGTCGCCCCGGACGCCGCCCTCCGGCACTTGGCCGACCACTACGACGAGGTCGACTGGGACTGGTACGAGGAGGGGTTCGCGGCCGTCTACGGCGCCCGGCCGCCGACCCGCGAGCTCGTCGAGCGGTTCCGGGCCGGCGACGACGGCGTCGGCGACGCGTTCGCCGAGGTCTACGTGGTCGGGGACGCCGACGCCGGGGACTTCGCCCGGTTCTCGGCCAAAGGCCGGCTCGTGTGGGCGACCGACGACGGCACGCCCGAGCGGCGGGACCGGATCGCGCTCGGTTTCCTGGCCGCGGTCCGCGAGGACCTGGCCCGCCAGGGCGTCGCCCACGCCGAGCTGCGGTGCCAGCCGAGCGCCGTCCTGCCGGCGGCGTTCGCGGCCGGCAGCGGCACCGGGCCGACGCTGCGGATGGCGGTGAGCCTCGACCGCGACGACCCGTGGCCGCACTGGGAGCAGGTGGTGGACGTCCTGGCCGGGCCGCATGGGGCGGCGGTGACCGGCATCGACCTCTGCGGGGTCGAGGAGGGACACCCGCCCACCGGCGTCGCGGCCCTGTTCGCGGCGGTGCTGGACTTCAACGACCGGCACCCCGACCGGGCGGTCGCCATCCTCCACCACGTCGGCGAGAGCTTCACCGACAAGAGCCTGGAGAGCGCGGTCCGTTGGGTGCAGGAGGCCGCCGAGCTCGGCGCCCACCGGCTGGGCCACGCCATCGCCCTCGGCATCGAGCCCGCGACGTTCGGCCCCCACACCCGGACCGAGACGGTGCGGGAGCGCCGGGACCAGATCGCCTACGACCTCGCCCACCGCGCCGGCCTGCGGGCCGCGGGCGTGAGCGTCGACCCCGACGCTCTGCACTCGGAGCTGGCCAGCCTCGCCGGCCTGCCGGGCGACCACGAGCTCGACCTCGCCTACGACCGCGACCGGCTGGCGGCCGTGCGACGCCGGCAGGACTACGCCATCGAGCGGGTCCGCCGGACGGGAGCCGTCGTCGAGGTCTGCCCCACCTCCAACCGCCGCATCGGTGACATCACCGACCCCGCCCACCACCCCGTGCACCGCTTCCTGGCCGCGGGCCTGCCGGTCGTGGTCGGGGCGGACGATCCCGGGGTGTTCGGCGTGACGCTCGCCCAGGAGCTGGACTGGGTGTGCGAGCAGGTGGCCGGCGGGGCCGGGCTGCGGGATCAGCTGGTCGACGCGTCGTGGGCCAGCCGGTCGGCGGTGCTCAGCGGGCGGGCGGCGGCGGCCGCGGTGCGCACCCGGAACACGTCGTAGCGGGCGTCCGCGGCGGCGACCCAGGCCGGGTCCGGCTCGACGACCCGGGAGGTGCGGGCCCAGCGGGCGGCGCCGGCGGTCGACGGCTCGAGGCCGGCCACGCAGCGAGCGATGTACGCCGAGCCGAGGGCGGCGCCCTCGGGGACGGCGGCGACGTGGACCGGGAGGCCGGTGCAGTCGGCCAGCGCCCCCATCCACAGGGGGTCCCGGGTGCCGCCGCCGGTGGCGACGACGCGGCGCGGCGCCAGGCCCGCCTCCCGGGCGAGATCGATGTGGTGGCGGGCCACGAAGCCGGACGCCTCGTACGCCGCCCGCAGTACGTGGGCCGGCGTGTGGTGCAGCCCGAGCCCCTCGACCGACGCCCGCAGGTCGCGGCGGTGCAGCGGCGTCCGCTCGCCCCGCACGTAGGGCAGCCACACGGGCAGGTCCTCCGGCGCGATGGCGTCGACGCCGGCGGCGGCGGCCAAGCTCAGCCAGCGGCGGGCCGCCTCCAGGAACAGCCCGCCCGCGTTGCTGGGACCGCCCGCGAGCCAGAGGCCCGCGGCGGTGTGCGGGATGGTCCACAGGCCGGGCGCCTCCGCGACTTCGGGCAGCACGCCCCAGGTGATCAGCGTCGTTCCGCACAGGACCAGCACGTCGCCGGGCTCGTCGGCTCCGGCCACCAGCTGCTCGGCCAGCGCGTCGATCGTGCCTCCGCCGACCAGCGCCCCGGCAGCCGGCAGCCCGTCTCCCACCCGCCCGACCGCCTCGGTGCCGCGGACGAGCGCCGGCAGCTGGTCGGGCGAGGCGCCGGCCTCCGCGGCCAGCCGGGCGTCCCAGCCGACGCCGTCGAACAGCGGGTAGGCGGTCATGGCGGTGGCCGTGTCGATGGCGCCGAGGCCGCACAGTGCGTGGTTGGCGACGGCCTGGGCCGGCCAGTACCCGGCGGCGCCGGCCGACGCGCCGGTGTGCCAGGCCAGGAAGGCGAGCAGCTCGCCGCTGTCGCCGGGCTGGGTCGCGTCCCGGCCGGCCGCCGCATCGCCCCGGTGGTCGCCGTAGATCAGACCGGGGCCGGCGGCCGTTCCGTCGGGCCGGACCGCCCCGAGGGACGGGACCATCGCCGCCACGTTCACCGCCGCCACCTCGCCGGCGCCGGCCACCCGGTCGAGCGCGTCGAGGACCCCGGCGCGCCACGCCTGGTCGACGTCGTGCTCGAACGATCCGGGCTGCGACGTGCGCACGTCGTGGGGGACGCGGGCCCGGGCCAGCACGGTCCCGTCGCCTGCGGCCGCGACCGCCTTCACCGACGTCGTCCCGATGTCGATCCCGACCGTGACCTCGCGCACGGACACTTCCTAACAGTCGTGTCAGGTCTGCGCTACGGTCGCCGCCGTGCAGTGGGCCGGCGCCGCCACGATCGTGACCGGCGGCTCGCGCGGGATCGGGCGCGCCGTGGCCGAGGCGGTCGCGGTCCGGGGCGCCCTGGTCGGGCTGATCGCCCGCGACGAGGACGACCTCCGGTCGGCCGCCGCCGTCACCGACGCCCGCTATGCCGTGGCCGACGTCGCCGACCCCGCGGCGCTGGCCACCGCCATCGACCATCTGGAGCAGGCGCTCGGTCCGACCGACGTGCTGGTGGCCAACGCGGGCATCGGCGCCTACGGGGCGTTCGCCGACCTGTCGGAGGAGGAGGCCGAGCGGGTCGTGCGGGTGAACGTGCTCGGCACCGTCCACGCCCTGCGTGCGGTCGTGCCCGGGATGATCGCCCGCCGCCGCGGCCACCTGGTGACGATCGGCTCGATCGCCGGGCGCATCGGGACCCCGTTCGAGGCCATCTACTCCGCGTCCAAGTTCGCCGGCGTCGGGCTCACCGAGGCCCTGGCCGTCGAGCTGGCGCCCTACGGGATCGGCGTCTCGCTGGTGAACCCGGGTCCCGTCGCGACCGGCTTCGCCGACGCCCGGGGCCACCCCTACGACCGCGCCCGGCCCCGGCCGGTCCCCGCCGAGGACGTGGCCAGCGCCGTCGTCCGGGCGGTCGAGGGCGACCGGGCCGAGCAGTACGTGCCCGGGTCCTTCCGGCCGGCGGTGGCGATCCGCCACCTGGTGCCGCCCCTCTTCCGGTGGGGGACGCGCCGCAGCTTCACCCGCGAGCTGGCAGAGGACCGGCGGCGGCGGTGAGGGCGCTCGTCTACGGCACCCGCCCGGACCCCTGGGACCCGCCGCCCGGGGCCGCAGACAACCGCCTGCTCCGCAACCTGGCCACGACGCCCTGCGCCCTGCAGGACGTCCCGGACTCCCGTCCCCTCCGCCCGGACTGGCTGGTGGTCCGGCCCCGGCTCACGGGCATCTGCGGCTCCGACGCCAAGCAGGTCCTCGGCGACTTCGAGGGCGACAGCGACAGTGCGCTCAGTGGACTGTGCTCGTTCCCCCAGGTCCCGGGCCACGAGGTCGTGGCCGACGTGGCCGAGCTGGGCCCGGAGGCCCGGGGCTTCGACGTCGGCCAGCGGGTCGTGCTCAACCCCTGGCTGTCGTGCGAGCCCCGGGGCGTGTCGCCGGTCTGCCCCGCCTGCGACGCCGGCGACCTGAGCCTGTGCTGGAGCTTCACGACGGGACCGATCAGCACCGGCCTCCACACCGGCGTGGCCCGCGACGCCACCGGTGGCTACGCCGAGCTGATGCCCGCCCACTCGACCATGCTGTTCCCGGTGCCCGACGCCCTCGACGACGAGCGGGCCATCCTGGCCGACCCGTGCGCGGTCTCGCTCCACAGCGTGACCCGCCACCCGCCGCCGCCCGGCGGCCGGGCGCTGGTGTGGGGCGCGGGCGCCCTCGGCTGCAGCGCGGTCGCCCTCCTCCGGGCCCTCCGCCCCGACGTCGAGGTGGGCGTCGTCGCCGCCCACGACGCCCAGGCCGACCTGGCCGCCCGGCTCGGCGCCCACGCCGTGTTCCGCCTGGCGCCCCAGCAGGAGATGGTCGAGCGGCTCGCCGCCTGGTCCGGCGGGGTCCTGCGCCCCACGATGGAGGGCCTCGACGGCCTGCCCATGTGCCACCCCGGCGGGGTCGACGTCGCCTACGACACCGTGGGCAAGCCGGAGACGTTCGAGGTGGAGGTCCGGGTGCTGCGGGCGCGGGGGACGCTGGTCAAGAGCGGCGTCCACCCACCGGGGCGCTGGGAGTGGAGCCCGCTGTACTTCAAGGAGATCAGCTTGGTCGGCTCCAACGCCTTCGGCGTCGAGGAGGTCGAGGGCGTGCGCCGCCACGGCATCGCGCACTACCTCGACCTCGCCACGTCCGGCCGCGTCGACCTCGCCCCCCTCGTCACCCACACGTTCGGCCTGTCGGCCTGGCGGGACGCGTTCGCCGCCCTCGCCGACCAGGCGCACAGCGGCGCCGTCAAGGTCGCCCTCGACCCCACCCGGTAGGTGCAGCGATGACCCACCCACTCGACCCGCTGACCCCCGACGAGATCACGGCGGCGACGGCCGCCGTGCGCGCCACCGGCCGCGTCGGCGACGGCGCCTGGTTCTCGACGGTGACCCCCGACGACGCCCGCCGGCCCGGGGTGGACGGCCGCCGGGCCCGGGTGGTGGCTGTCCCCGGCCCGCAAGCGGCGGTGGTCGTGGCCACGGTCGACCTCGGGTCCGGCGAGGTGGTCGACTGGTCCGTCCACGACGGCGTCCGGCCGGCGCTGGGGTTCGGTGAGAGCCTGGTCGTCATCCTCGCCCTGCGCGAGCACGCGGGCTGGGTCACTGCCCTGAAGGCCCGGGGCATCACCGACCCCGACACCGTGCAGATCGACCCCTGGCCGGCCGGCAACTTCGGCAGCCCCGCCGAGGAGGGGCGGCGGGTCGCCCGCTGCCTGCCCTATCTCCGGGAGCAGAAGGACGACAACGGCTACGCCCGCCCGATCGAGGGCCTCCAGGCGCTTGTGGACATGGCGACCGGCGAGGTGGTGGATCTGATCGACACCGGCCCGGTCCCGATCCCCGACGACCGTGGCAGCTACTTCGCCGAGCACCACCCGCCCCGGCCGGGCCAGGCGCCGCTGGTGATCGCCCAGCCCGACGGCGTGGGCTTCACGATCGACGGGCACGAGGTCGGGTGGCAGGGCTGGTCGCTCCACGTGAGCCTCGACCCGCTCGAGGGCATCGTGCTGCGGGATGTCGCCTGCGGGGGCCGGTCGATCCTGCGGCGTGCGTCGATCAGCGAGATGGTGGTTCCCTACGGCGACCCCACGCCCGGGCACGGCTGGCAGAACGCGTTCGACGTCGGCGAGTGGGGCCTCGGCCGCCTCGCCAACTCGCTCACCAACGGCTGCGACTGCCTCGGCGAGATCCGCTACCTGGACGCCGTCCTGGCCGACGAGCAGGGCCAGCCCGGGACCGCGGCCAACGCCATCTGCCTCCACGAGGAGGACGCCGGCATCGCTTGGAAGCACCACGACCTGATGGGCGGCCGCACCGAGGTCCGGCGCCGGCGGCGGCTGGTCGTGTCGTCGATCTCGACCGTCGGCAACTACGACTACGGCTTCTACTGGTGCTTCTACCAGGACGGCTCGCTGGAGCTGGAGGTCAAGCTCACCGGCATCCTGTCCACGGCCGCGGTGGCGAACGGCGCCGTGGACCCATCCTCGCCGCTCGTGGCGCCCGGCGTGGCGGCGCCGGTGCACCAGCACCTGTTCTGCGCCCGGCTCGACCCGGCGGTCGACGGGCCGCGCAACGAGGTCCACGAGGTGGACGTGGTCCCCCTGCCGGCCGGCGAGGGGAACCCGTGGTCCAACGGCTTCGCCCCGGCCGCCACCCTGCTGGCGTCGGAGCGGGCCGCGCAGCGGGTCGCGGACCCCACCCGCGACCGCACGTGGCGCATCGTCAACCCGGACGTCCGCAACGGCCTGGGCCAGCCGGTCGCCTACCGGCTGATCCCCCGGGCGATCCCGACCCTGCTGGCCGGCGACGACGCCAGCGTGACGGCCCGGGCCGCGTTCGCCACCCGCAACCTGTGGGTCACGCCGTACGCCCCCGACGAGCGGCGGGCGGCCGGCGACTTCCCCAGCCAGCACCCGGGCGGCGCGGGTCTGCCGGCGTGGACGGCGGCCGACCGGTCGCTGGTGGGGACCGAGGTCGTCGTGTGGCACACGTTCGGCGTCACCCACGTCCCCCGGCCCGAGGACTGGCCGGTCATGCCCGTCGAGAGCACCGGGTTCCAGCTGGTGCCGAGCGGGTTCTTCGACCGCAACCCCGCGCTCGACGTCCCGCCGCCCGAGCACTGCGATGGGTGAGGCCCCGCTCGCCTTCGTGTGCGCCATGCCGATGGAGCTCCGGCCGCTGGCCCGGCCGCTCGGGCTGCGGCGGGACACGGTCGGCGGCGTGCAGGTCCGGACCGGCACGCTGGACCGCCGGCCGGTGGTCGCGGTCGTCACCGGCATGGGGACGCGCCTGGCGGCGGACGGGATCGACCGGCTGCTGGGCGCGGTCACCCCGGGCCACGTGCTGGTGGTGGGGATCACCGGTGCGGTGGACGACGACACGCCGATCGGGACGGTGATCCGGCCCGCCCGGGTGATCGACCACGCCACCGGCCGCGAGCACGCCCACGCCCCGCTCGGCCCGGGCGGCGAGCCGGCGGGCGCGCTGTGGACTACCGACGTCATCACACCGGCGTCCGAGCTGCCGGCGCTGCGGGACCGGGGCGTGGTGGCGCTCGACATGGAGACCGCGGCGATCGCCCGGGCCTGCGAGGAGCGCGGCGTCCCGTGGGCGGTGTTCCGGGCGATCAGCGACCGGGCGACGGACGGCAGCGTGGACGACGAGGTCTTCCACCTGGCCCGCCAGGACGGCCGCCCCGACCCGGCGGCGGTAGCCCGCTACCTCGTCCGCCACCCGGGCCGCATCCCCGGCCTGGTGCGCATGGGCCGCGACGCCACCCTGGCGGCCCGCCGCGCCGCGGACGCCGCGCTCGCCGCAGCCCGCAGGCTGCCGCGGGACGCGGCCTAAGCCACCGCGTCGCCCGGGGCGAGGAACTCGACCACCCGGTCGCCGGCCTCGTACGCCGGGCCCTCCCACGTCACCGTGCCGCGGTCGAGCAGGACGACGCGGTCGCAGAGGTCGAGGGCGTGGGCCACCTGCTGCTCGACGATGAGCAGGGCGGTCCCCTCGGAGCGCAGGCGGGCGAGCTCCCGGTAGATCTCGTCCACGACGATCGGGGCCAGGCCCAGGGACAGCTCGTCGGCGACCAGCAGCTTGGGCGCCTCGACCAGCACCCGGGCCAGCGACAGCATGCGCTGCTCGCCGCCCGACAGCGTGGCGGCGTGCTGGCCCCGCCGGCGGGCCAGGGCCGGGAACTGCTCGTAGGCCCGGCGCAGGGCGCCGACCACCCCGGCCCGGCCCATCGAACGCCGGAACGACAGGCGTAGGTTCTCCTCGACCGTCAGCGTGGCGAACACCGACCGGCCC
>DASRJM010000157.1:0-25890 GCA_035649475.1 Acidimicrobiales bacterium | reverse complement strand
CCTCATCGTCGCCAACGATGTGACGGCCCCGGGCGCTGGGTTCGAGCACGACACCAACCAGGTCGTGATCCTCGATGCCGACGGCACTGAGCGCGAGGTGCCATTGGCCGACAAGCGGGCCGTCGCCCGTGCCGTGTTCACAGCCGTCCTAGACAGGAGAGACCAATCGTGAGCCGTTGGACCTTCACGTCCGAGTCAGTCACCGAGGGCCATCCCGACAAGATGGCCGACCAGATCAGTGACTCGATCCTCGACGCGATCCTGGCCCAGGATCCCCAGGCCCGCGTGGCCTGCGAGACGATGGTGACGACCGGCCTGGCCATCGTCGCCGGCGAGATCACCACCTCGGCCTATGTCGAGATCCCGTCGATCGTGCGCGACACGATTCGCGGCATCGGCTACGACCGCGAGTCGGTCGGCTTCGACGGGAACACCTGCGGCGTCGTCACCTCGATCGACCCGCAGTCGCCCGACATCGCCCAGGGCGTCGACACCGCCTACGAGATGCGCACAACCGGCGCCGACGAGGACCTCGACAGCCAGGGTGCCGGCGACCAGGGGATGATGTTCGGGTACGCGGTCGACGAGACCGAGGACCTCATGCCGCTGCCGATCTGGCTGGCGCACCGCCTGGCGCACCGCCTGGCTGAGGTCCGCAAGGCCGGCATCCTGCCGTACCTGCGCCCTGACGGGAAGACCCAGGTCACGTTCGACTACGACGACGGCTTGCCCGTCGCCCTCAAGACCGTGCTGATCTCGACCCAGCACCAGCCCGGACTCGACGCGGAGACGCTGATCAAGCCCGACCTGATCGAGCACGTGATCCGGCCGCTGGTCCCGCCGCAGTTCCAGGACGACGACTTCCGCGTGCTGGTCAACCCGACCGGCAGCTTCGAACTGGGCGGGCCCCACGCCGACTGCGGCCTGACCGGCCGCAAGATCATCGTCGACACCTACGGCGGCGCCGCCCGCCACGGCGGCGGTGCGTTCTCCGGCAAGGACCCGTCCAAGGTCGACCGCTCGGCCGCCTACGCCGCCCGGTGGGTGGCGAAGAACCTCGTGGCCGCAGGCGCCGCCCGCAAGGTCGAGGTCCAGGTGGCCTACGCCATCGGCGTGGCCCGCCCGGTGTCGCTGCTGGTCGAGACGTTCGGCACCGAGAACGTCGACCCGGCGAAGCTCGGTGCCGCGGTCAGCGAGGTGTTCGACCTCCGGCCCGCCGCCATCGTGCGCGATCTCGATCTTCGCCGGCCGATCTACAAGAAGACGGCCGCGTACGGCCACTTCGGGCGGAACGACAAGGAGCTGACCTGGGAGCTAACGACCCGGGTCGACGACGTCAAGAGCGCGCTCGGCCTCTGATGGACGGCGGGCGCGTCGCCCGCGTGCTGGTCGACGAACCGGCCATCGACAAGCGATTCGACTACCTGGTCCCCGAGTCCGTCGGGGACCAGGTGCGCGTCGGCGACCGGGTCCGCATCGCCCTGGCCGGCCGGCGGGTCGGGGGCTGGGTGATGGACCTCGACGTCGACCCGCCACCGGGGGTGGAGCTGCGGCCCCTGGCCCGGTGGTCGGGCCGCGGGCCGACGCCCGATCTGCTGGAGCTGGCCGGCTGGGCCGCGTGGCGGTGGGCCGGCCGGCCGGCGTCGTTCCTGCGCACGGCATCGCCGGAGCGGGTGGTGACCGGGCTGCCGTCGCCGGCCGCGCCGTGGGCCGGCCCCTCCGGCGGCGGCGAACCGGGCCCGGTCGGCCGCCTGGCCGCCGAGGCGCTGGCCCGTCCCCGGTCGGTGGTGCGGCTGCCGCCCGCGACCGACCCGACGGACGTGGCCCTGGCCGCCGCCCGGCGCGGCCACACGCTGGTGCTGTGCCCGACCGCGGCGCTGGCCCGCCACGTCGCCGATCGCCTGGACCGGGTCGGGGTCGCCGTCGCCCGCCATCCGCACGACTGGGCCCTGGGCGCGGCGGGCGCCACCGTCGTCGGCACCCGGGCCGCGGCCTGGGCCCCGGTGGGGCACCTGGCCGCGGTCGTGGTGATCGACGAGCACGACGAGGCCCACCAGCAGGAGCAGGCGCCGACCTGGCACGCCCGGGACGTGGCGGCCGAGCGGGCCCGGCGGGCCGGCGTGCCGTGCACGCTGACCTCGCCGGTCCCGTCGCTGGAGGCGCTGGCGTGGGGCGAGCTGCTCACCCTGCCCCGAACGGCCGAGCGGGCCGGCTGGCCCGTGGTCGACGTGGTCGACATGCGGCGGGAGGATCCCCGCACGGGCCTGCTCCCGCCGCGGCTGGTTGCGGTGCTGCGCAGCGATCGCCGGGTCGTGTGCATCCTCAACCGCACCGGCCGGGCTCGGGTGCTGGCCTGCGCGGCCTGCGGCGAACTGGCGCGGTGCGAGCGCTGCGACGCCAACGTCACCCAGCCGGACGAGCACCGGCTGGTGTGCCTGCGGTGCGGGGCGGAGCGGCCTGTCGTGTGCTCGGCCTGCGGTGGCGTGCGGCTCAAGGCGCTGCGCCAGGGCGTCACCCGCGTCCGCGACGAGCTCGAGGCGCTGGTGGGCGAGGCGGTGGCCGAGATCAGCGGTGCGCCGGGTCCCGGCGCCGGCGACCCGGGGACCCGGGTGGTCGTCGGCACGGAGGCCGGCCTCCATCAGGTCCGGCGGGCCGACGTGGTGGCATTCCTCGACGTCGACCAGGAGCTGCTTGCGCCCCGCTACCGGGCGGCCGAGCAGGCGCTGGGGCTGGTGGCCCGGGCGGCCCGGTTGGTGGGCGGCAAGGAGCGGGGCGGACGCCTCGTCGTCCAGACCTTCCTGCCGCAACACGAGGTGGTGCAGGCCGCGCTGCACGGCGACCCTGCCCGCGTCGCCGACGCCGAGTCCCGCCGCCGCGAGCTGCTGCGCTTCCCGCCGTCCGCCGCGTTGGCCGAGGTGTCCGGCCCGGCGGCGGAGGCGTTCGTGGCCGCGCTGGGGACCCCGTTCGGCGTCGAGGTGCTCGGCCCGGCGGACGGTCGCTGGCTCGTCCGGGCGCCCGACCACGCGGCCCTGTGCGGCGCCCTCGCCGCCACCGAGCGACCGCCCGGGCGGCTGCGGGTGGCGGTGGACCCGCCCCGCATCTGAGCGCCCGTACAGTGGCGACGTGCGGACGATCGACTGGGTGGACGGCGCGGTGGTGCTGGTTGACCAGACCGCCCTGCCGCACGAGGTGCGGGCGCTGCGGATCACCGACGTGGACGGGCTCGCCGCCGCCATCCGCCGGCTGGCGGTGCGCGGCGCCCCTGCGCTCGGCGCGGCGGGGGCGCTCGGCGTCCTGCTGGCGACCCGCCAGGCCCGGGCCGAGGGGTGGGACGGACCCACGCTGACCGCCGCGATCGCCGAGGTCCGCCAGGCCCGGCCCACGGCCGCCAACCTCGCCTGGGGCGTGGACCGGGTGGCCGCGCGACTGCCGGAGGGCGACGACGCGGTCGAGGCCGAGGCCCGGGCGGTCGTCGAGGAGGACGTGGCGACGAACCGGGCCATGGGCGAGCGCGGCGCCGACCTGCTGGAGGAGTTGTGCCGGTCGTCCGGCCCGCTGCGCCTCCACACCCACTGCAACACGGGGGCGCTGGCCTGCGTCGAGGTGGGGACCGCGCTCGGGGTGGCCCGGGCACTGCAGGCCCGGGGCCGCCTCGGCCGGGTCTACGCGGACGAGACACGGCCGCTGCTGCAGGGCAGCCGGCTGACCGCATGGGAGCTGGAGGGCATGGGGGCGGACTACCGGCTGGTGGTGGACGGGGCGGGCCCGTCGCTGATCGCGCGCGGCTTCGCGGACGCGGTGGTGGTGGGGGCGGACCGCATCGCCGCCAACGGCGACGTGGCCAACAAGGTGGGGACCTACCCGCTGGCGCTGGCCGCGGCCCGGGCCGGCGTGCCGTTCGTGGTGGTGGCGCCGACCTCGACCGTCGACGCGGCCACGCCCGACGGCGCCGCCATCGCGATCGAGGACCGGAGCGAGGACGAGGTGCTGGCATGGGGCGGCCGGGCGGTGGCCCCGGCCGGCGCCCGCGCGGTCAACCCCGCGTTCGACGTCACGCCGGCCGACCTCGTCACCGCGATCGTCACCGAGCGCCGCGTGGTCCGCCCGGAGGCGGGAGAGCGGCCGTGAGCCCGAGTTCCGCCCGCCTGACCGCGACCGACACGAGGATGGTGCACCGGTGAGCCCGACCTGGGACGACAACGCTGCCGGCGAGTGGGGCCGCGACGATCTGGGGCAGCTGGTCTACGCCTCCCGCCTGCTCGGCGCCGACCCGAGCCTGGTGCTGGCGGGCGGCGGGAACAGCTCGGTCAAGACCACCGAGCACGACCTGTTCGGCGAACAGGTGGCCGTGCTGCACGTCAAGGGCAGCGGGTGGGACATGGCCACCATCGAGCGGGGCGGCTTCGCCCCGCTGCGGCTCGACCGGGTAGCGCTCCTGGCCACGCTGGACGAGCTCGACGACGGCCGCATGGCCGCCGAGCTGCGGGCCGCGTCGCTCGATCCCCGGGCGCCGGACCCATCGGTCGAGTCGATCCTCCACGCCCTGCTACCGCAGCGGTTCGTGCTCCACAGCCACGCCGACGCCGTGCTGGCATTGACCGACACGCCCGAAGGCGAGGCACTGGCCGCAGAGACGTTCGGGCCGGACGTCCTGGTCGTCCCCTACGTCATGCCCGGGTTCGTGCTGGCCAAGCGGTGCGCCGAGTGCCTGGCCGGCCTGGCCAACCGCCCGGCGATCGCAGGGCTGGTGCTGGCCCGCCACGGCCTTTTCACCTTCGGCGACGACGCCCGGACCGCATACGAGCAGCACATCGCGCTGGTGGAGCAGGCCAGAGAGCGGGTCGAGGCGGCGTGGGCCGGCACGCCGGCGCCGCTTGCCGGGCCGCCGCCGGCCGGCGGTGGCGGCGGTCCGGAGGACGACAGCGCCTTCGGCACCGGCGATCGGTCGCCGCTCCCCGCGCCGGCCGGCGAGCTGAGGGCCCTCGCCAGGTTGCGCCGGGACCTCTCGGCGGCCGCCGGGCGGCCCCAGGTGCTCCATCGCTGGCGGGGCGGTGACGCGGCCCGCTTCGCGGCCCGGACCGATCTGCAACGCGTCAGTCAGGCGGGCCCGGCCACGCCAGACCACGTGCTGCGGACCAAGCGTGTTCCCCTGCTCGGCCGGGACGTCGACAGCTACGCGGCCGCCTACCGCGACCACGTCGAGCGTCACCGTCGGCTTCTGGGTAGCCGGGCGGTGGTGGAGATGGACCCGGCACCCCGCGTGGTGATCGACCCCGAGCTCGGCGTGGTGGCGGCCGGCGAGCGGGTCGCGGACGCTCGGGCCGCCGCGGAGATCTACGCACACACCGCCTGGGTCGTCGAGCGGGCCGAGGCGCTCGGCGGCTACGCCCCGGTGACCGAGGCCGAGGCCTTCGCCGTCGAGTACTGGGAGCTGGAGCAGGCCAAGCTGGCCCGCCGGCCGGCTCCCGCCCCGTTCACCGGCAGGGTGGCGCTGGTCACCGGGGCGGCCTCGGGGATCGGCCGGGCAAGCGCCCTCGCGCTGCTGGACGCGGGTGCGGCCGTGGTCGGCCTCGACATCGACCCCGAGGTGCGGGAGGTGGCGCCCGGGCCGGCGTTCGCGGCCGTCGCCGGTGATGCCGCCGAGGCCAACACGGTGGCCGCGGCAATCGACGCCGCCGTCGACGGCTTCGGCGGGCTCGACGTGTTAGTGGTGTGCGCCGGCGTGTTTCCCCCCACTCGGCCGGTGTCCGACCTGGACCCGGCCGAGTGGGAGCGGGTGCTGGCCGTGAACGCCGGGGCCGCTGCCCTGGCGCTGCGGGCGGCGCACCCGTACCTGCGCGTGTCCCCGGCCGGCGGCAGCGTGGCGGTCGTGGCGTCGAAGAACGTGCCGGCTCCCGGCGCCGGGGCCGCCGCCTACTCGGCGTCCAAGGCGGCGCTCACCCAGCTGGCTCGCGTGGCCGCGCTGGAGTGGGGGGCCGACGGCATCCGCGTCAACGTCGTCCACCCCGATGCCGTGTTCGACACCGGGCTGTGGGACGACGACCTGGTGGCTCAGCGGGCGGCCGCCTACGGACTGACGCCCGAGGAGTACCGCCGGCGCAACGTGCTGCGGTCCGAGGTCGGGGCCCGCCACGTGGCCGCCGCCATCCTGGCACTGTGCGGGGACGCCTTCGCCCGCACGACCGGGGCCCAGGTCGCGGTGGACGGCGGCAACGACCGAGTGATCTGACCGGGCTCAGAACGTCATCGCACACCACGGCACCCTGGCCGTGGTGAACAGGGCCGAGGCCCGCTCGATGGCCCCGGGCTGGGCCTCGTCGACCCAGCCGGCGGCCGCCAGCCGGCCCCACGAGTGGCCGCCCAGGCAGGCGGCACCCAGAGCCCGGGCGGGCACCACCAGGTGGGGCTCGTCTCTGGTGGTGACGCATTCGGCGCCGTCGGGCCCGCCGTCGAGCCGGAAGCGGCCGCCGGCGAAGCCCATCGGGTCGACCACCTCGATGACGACCGACCCGTCGGTGGCGTAGCAGCGGCCGCCCAGCGTCGCCGGGACGTCGAGGATGCGCACCCACAGGTGGTCCGAGCGGTCCTGGAGGCGGGCCATGCGGGCGTCGACCAGCGCGAGGGGCACCGGGTCGTCGATCGGGCGCAGGTGCACGGTGACGTCCCGGACCCAGTCGACCGCGCCCAGGAACCGCACCAGCTCGACCTCCGCCCGCCCCGACGCCGCCACCAGGATCTCGGCGGTGAGGTGGCCGGCCGGCCGGTTCTGCTCCCACTTCCCCTCGACCCGGTAGGCCGCGGCCGCCTGGACCTCGCCGGCCTCGTCGCGCCATACGACCTTGGCGGCGTTGCGCCGCGCCTCCTCCTCGCCGTCGGGCCAGTGCTGGACCCCGGCGTAGACCCGCCACCGGTCGGTCTCCCAGACGATGTGGCCCGGGGTGGTCCGCCGGACCCGGTCGTAGAGGGCGTCGACCTCCTTGGCGAAGGTGTCGTTGTCGACCAGCTCGACCCGGCCGGTGGCCTCGTCCAGCCACCGCACCGACCCGGCGTCGACCCGCAAGGTCACGGCCTCGGTGGCCGGGCCGTAGCCGAAGCGGCCGTAGATCGGGTACTCGGCGGCGATGAGGGCGGCCACCGGCTCGCCCCGTGCTGCGATGTCGGTCAGCTGGACCTCCATCAGCCGGCTCAGGTAGCCGCGCCGGCGGTGGGTGGGCAGCACGCCGACGGCGCTGACCGCGCCGCAGGCCAGCTCGCCGCCCTGGACCGTGAGCGAGGTGGCGAAGGCGCGGGCGAACCCGCCCATGCGGCCGTCCTCGTCGAACGCGCCGTGGCAGCGGTCGATCTCCGTGTACGGCCGGCGGGCGGCCACCTGCTCGTCGGTGACGGGCGGGCCCAGGAACGCGGACCGCACCACGTTCAGCGATGTCGCCAGCTCGTCGTCGGTGATGACGCGTACGTTCGGGTCCGTCACCCGACCGAGGGTAGGCCGGGGCCGTTCCCGTCACCGACCGCATTTGCCGCCCACCCGCGGCGGCGCACCTCGTAGACGGCGATGGCGGCCGCGGTGGCGACGTTCAGCGAGCCGACCTTGCCGAGCTGCGGGATGAACCCGACCGCGTCGCAGGCGGCCAGCGCCGCGGGCGACAGGCCCCGGTCCTCGTGGCCGAGGACGAGCGCGATCGGTCCGTCGACACCCACCTCGTCCAGCGGGACGGCGTCGTCGGTCAGCTCGACGCCCACGATCCGGTAGCCGTCCTCCCGGGCGGCGGCGACCGCCTCGGGCGCGGTGTCGTGCCAGGTCCAGTCGGCGTAGCGCTGCGTGCCGAGCGCGAGCTTGGACGCCTTGGCGTCGGTCGGCGAGGCGGTGTCGCCCACCAGCCACAGGTGGTCGACGTTGAAGGCCGCCGCGGTCCGCAGGATGGCGCCCACGTTGTACGGCGACTGCACGTGGTCGAGCACGAGCCCCAGCGGCTCCGCCGGCCGCCGGCGCCAGGCCCGGTGCAGGCGCTTGAGGCCGGTCGAGTCGAGCTGCCGGCTCACGACGGGACCTCGTCCCCGGGCCGGGAGACGTCGAGCACGCGGTACGCCATCCGGCTCGCCCGCCGCTCGGCCGCCCAGCCCTCGTGGCGCAGCCAGCGCTGGAGGGAGTCGGCGCCGAGGTGCTTCTGGACGACCAGCACGGCGTGGGCGCCGCCGGCCAGCCGGGGCAGCCAGGTCCGCAGCAGGTCGTGGAGCGCGGCCTTGCCCACCCGCACCGGCGGGTTGGACCACAGCCCGGCCAGCGGCAGATCGGGAGGGAACTCGTCGGGCCGGACCGCGCGCACGTTGGCCAGCCCGGCGGCATCGGCGTTGGCCCGGGTGAGCGCCAGCGCCCGCTCGTTCGGGTCCACGGCCCAGACCGTCGCGCCCGGCGACCGGGCCGCCATGGTCAGGGCGATCGGCCCGTAGCCGGTGCCGAGGTCGACGAGGTCGCCGGCCGGCGGCGGGTCCGGTGCGGTGAGCAGGAGCACCTTGGTGCCGGGATCGACCCGACCCGCCGAGAACACGCCCCGGTCGGTGCGCAGCACGAACGACCTGTCGGGCAGGTCGAGGCGCACCTCGGACGGGCGGGACGGCGCGGCCGGCGCTGTGGAGAAGTAGTGCTCCGGTGGCGGCGATGACCCCACGTCGAGCGACGGTAGCCTGGCGGGCCATGGCTCCCTACAGCATCCGTGTGGTCGGCGACCCGGTGCTCCGCCAGCGCGCCGCCGAGGTCACCACCATCGACGGGCGCCTGGCCAAGCTGGCCGAGGACATGATCGTGACCATGTACGAGGCGCCCGGCGTCGGCCTGGCCGCCCCCCAGGTCGGCGTCGAGAAGCGCATGTTCGTCTACGACGTCGGCGAGGGACCCCGCACGCTCATCAACCCCGTCCTCAGCGAGTCCGACGGCGAGTGGGCCTACGAGGAGGGGTGCCTGTCGGTGCCCGGCCTGTCGTGGCAGATCGTCCGCCCCAAGCAGGTGCTGCTGACCGGCCTCGACCTCGACGGCAACGAGGTCGGCATCGAGGCCGACGAGCTGCTGGCCCGCTGCTTCCAGCACGAGATCGACCACCTCGACGGCGTCCTGTTGCTCGAGCGGCTCGACGCCGACACCCGCCGGGCCGCGCTGCGGACCATCCGCGACCTCGGCATCGGCCCGTCCGTGCTCGCCGACGCCGAGCCCCGGCCCGGCGGCCTCACCTTCAAGTAGCCCGGTGGAGCTGCCACCAGCGCCCGCCCACCCGCAGCGCCTCGTGTTCCTGGGGACGCCGGAGGCATCGGTCGTCCCGTTGCGGGGCCTCGTCGAGGCCGGCTGGGACGTGGCGCTCGTCGTGTCCCAGCCCGACCGGCGCCGGGGACGGGGCGGCGCGCTGTCGCCCTCGCCGGTGAAGGCCGCGGCCCTCGACCTCGGGCTGGCGGTCAGCGACCGGGTCGACGATGCCCTGGCCGTAGGCGCCGACCTCGGGGTGGTGGTGGCGTTCGGGCGGCTGATCAAGCCCCACGTGCTGCTCCAGCTGCCGATGGCCAACGTCCACTTCTCGCTGCTGCCGCGGTGGCGGGGCGCCGCCCCGGTGGAGCGGGCCATCCTGGCTGGCGACGAGCGCACCGGCGTCGACCTCATGGTGGTGGAGGAGGGCCTCGACACCGGCGGCATCTACGACCGGGCCGAGGTCGTCATCGGCCCCGATGAGTCGGCGGACGAGCTGCGGGCCCGGCTGTCCGAGCTCGGCCGCGACCTCGTCCTCGACAACCTCGCCAAGGGGTTGGACGAGCCGCGGCCCCAGGTGGGCGAGCCGACCTACGCCCACAAGATCGACCCGGCCGAGCTGGCCATCGACTGGTCGGCGCCCGCCATCGCCATCCACCGCCTGGTGCGGGTGGGCGGGGCGTGGACGACCCACGACGGCCACCGGCTCAAGGTCTGGCGCACGGGCAGGGAGCGGACCGGCCGTGACGACGTCGAGGTCGCCACCGGGTCGGGCCCGCTGTGGCTGGCCGAAGTGCAGCCCGAGGGCCGCCGGCGCATGCCGGCCGGCGCCTGGGCCCGGGGTGTCGCCGGCGACGTCACCGCCGGCCTGGGACGGTGAGTGAGCGAGGCGCCAGGGCGGTGGCCCTCGACGTCCTCGACCGCATCGACAGCGAGGGCGCCTACGCCAACCTGGCCCTGTCCGCGGCCCTGGACCGGTCCGGGCTGGCCGGCCCCGATCGCGGCTTCGCCACCGACCTGGTCTACGGCACGACCCGCATGCGGCGGGCCTGCGACTTCCTGGTCGACCGCTTCCTGGCCGGGGATGTCGAGCCCCGGGTGCGCAACGCGCTGCGGCTCGGCGCCTACCAGCTGGTGTTCGCCCACGTCCCGCCCCACGCCGCGGTGGGCGAGACGGTCGAGGTCGCGCCCCGGCGGGCGCGGGGCCTCGTCAACGCCGTGCTTCGGCGGGTGGCCGAGACGCCGGTGGTGTGGCCCGACGACGCCGTCCGGCTCAGCGTCCCCGACTGGGTGGCCGGGCAGCTGGAGGCGGATCTCGGCCCCGAGGACGCGGCCGGCGCCCTCGTGGCCATGAACGAGCCGGCAACGCTGGCCGAGCGGCCCGACGGCTACGTCCAGGACCTGGCGTCCCAGCAGGTGGCGGCGTCGGTCGGCGTGGTGCCGGGGGAGCGGGTGCTCGACCTGTGCGCCGCGCCCGGCGGCAAGGCCACCGCGCTGGCCGATGCCGGCGGGTTGGTCGTGGCCGCGGACGTCCGCCCCGGGCGGGCCCGGCTGGTGGCCGGCAACGCCGCCCGCCTCGGCCTCGCCGACCGGGTGGACGTCGTCGCCGCCGACGGGACGGCCCCGCCCTGGCGGCCCGAGTCGTTCGACCGGGTGCTGGTGGACGCCCCGTGCTCGGGCCTCGGGACCATGCGCCGGCGGGCCGACCTGCGTTGGCGGATCGAGCCGGAGGCGGTCGACCGCCTGGCGGCCCTGCAGCGCCGGCTGCTGGCGGTCGCGGCCGACCTCGTCCGCCCCGGCGGGACGCTGGTGTACTCGGTGTGCACGCTCACCGCCGACGAGTCGACCGACGTCGACGACTGGCTGGCGGGGGAGCGGCCCGACCTGGCGCCGCTGGACCCGCCGGCCGAGCCGTGGCGCCCGTGGGGGCGGGGCGCCATCCTGCTGCCCCAGGCGGCGGGCACCGACGGCATGTGCCTATTCCGCTACGACCGTAGAGTTCGGTCGTGACAGAGCCTCGATCCTTCGCCGCCGAGCTGCGCGCCGCCGGCGACTCCGGCGGCGCCGGGTTCGACGTGCCCCACGAGGTGGCCGCGGCGCTCAGCGACGCCAAGCGTCCGCCGGTGGTCGTCACGATCGGCGACCACGAGTTCCGCACCCGCCTCGCGGTGTACGGCGGGCAGCCGATGGTGGGGGTGTCCAAGGCCAACCGGGCGGCGGCCGGGGTCGAGGTCGGCGACCGCTTCGACGTCGTCATCGCCGTCGACGAGGCGCCCCGCACGGTCGAGGTGCCGAGCGACCTGGCCGAGGCGCTGGCCGCCGATGCCGAGGCGGCCTCGGCCTTCGACCGGCTTTCCTTCACCCACCGCCGCGAGTACGTGAACTGGATCACCGAGGCGCGCAAGCCCGAGACCCGGGCCCGGCGGGTGGCCGGCACCGTCGAGCGGGTGCGGGGCGGTGGCCGGTGAAGGCGTGGACGGCCAAGGTGCTCACGGTGTCCGACGGCGTGGTGGCCGGCACCCGCGAGGACCGTTCGGGCGAGGCGCTCACCGCCCGGCTGATCGAGGCCGGCTTCGCGGTGGTCGAGCGGCGGGTGACGGCCGACGGTGTCGAGCCCGTGTCCGCCGCGCTCCGGGACCTGACCGATGGGTTCGCCGGCCTGGTGGTGACCACCGGGGGGACCGGGTTCGGCCCCCGGGACCTGACGCCCGAGGGGACGAGGGCCGTGCTCGACCGGGACGCGCCGGGCCTCGCCGAGGCGATGCGGCTGGTCAGCCCGCTGGGCCGGCTGTCCCGGGCGGCGGCCGGCACGATGGGCTCGGCTCTGGTGCTCAACACGCCCGGGTCGTCGAAGGGCGCCGTCGAGACCCTCGACGCGGTGATCGACGTGGTGCCGCACGCACTCGACCTGCTGAGCGGAGGCCGGCCCCACTGAGATCCTGGACCAGAATTAGAACGTGTTCTAATTTGGACTCCCGATGACGGTCGACGACGACCACCGGCACATGCTCCGAGCAGTCGAGCTCGCCGCAGGGGTGCGGACGACGACCTCGCCCAACCCGTGGGTGGGGTGCGTGCTGGTGACCGAGACCGGGAAGGTGTTCGAGGGCGCCACCCGGCCGCCCGGCGGTGCCCACGCCGAAGTCGTGGCCCTGGCGGAGGCGGCCGCCGCCGGAGCCGACACCCGGGGCGCCACCGCCTACGTGACGCTCGAGCCCTGCAGCCATCACGGCCGCACGCCGCCGTGCGCCGACTCCCTGGTGGACGCAGGCGTGACCCGGGTGGTCGTCGGCGTGCGCGACCCCGACCCCCAGGTCGACGGGCGGGGCCTCGCCCGGTTGCGGGAGGCCGGCGTCGACGTCGCCGAGGGCGTGGCCGCCGACGTCGTGGCCGACCAGCTGGCCCCGTTCGTCACCCACCGCACCACCGGCCGGCCCCACGTCGTGCTGAAGTTGGCCGCCAGCCTCGACGGGCGCACGGCCGCCCCCGACGGCACGAGCCGGTGGATCACCGGCGAGGCGGCCCGGGCCGACGCCCACAGGCTGCGGGCCGAGAGCGACGCCGTCCTGGTCGGCGCCGGCACCGTCCGGGCCGACGACCCCTCGCTGACCGTCCGTCACGTCGAGGGGCCCGACCCGCTGCGGGTCGTGCTCGGCACCGCGCCGCCCGGCGCCCGGGTCCACCCCTGCCTGGAAGTGACGGGCGACCTGGGCGACATCCTCGACGACCTGGGCGCCCGGGGCGCGCTCCAGGTGCTGGTCGAGGGGGGCGCGACCGTGGCCGGCGCCTTCCACCGAGCGGGCCTCGTGGACGCCTACGTCCTGTACCTGGCGCCCGCCCTCTTCGGCGGCGACGACGCCCGCGGGTTGTTTGCCGGCCCCGGAGCCGCCACGATGGCCAGCGTGTGGCGCGGGCGGATCGCCCGTGTCACCCCTTTGGGCGACGACATCCGCGTCGACCTGCATCCCGCGAGGAGCATCTGATGTTCACCGGCATCGTCGAAGAGCTGGGGGCCGTCGACTCGGTCACCGGCGACCGCGTCCGCATCGCCGCCAACCGCGTGCTGGAAGACGCCGGCATCGGCGACTCCATCGCCGTCGACGGCTGCTGCCTCACCGTGGTCGCCCGAGGCGACGGCTGGTGGGAGGCCGACGTGTCGGAGGAGACCCGCAAGCGCACCACGCTCGGCGAGCGCGGCGCCGGCGACCCGGTCAACCTCGAGCGCCCGGTGCGGGCGCAGGACCGCCTGGGCGGCCACATCGTGCAGGGCCACGTCGACGGGGTGGGCGAGATCGTCGACCCCGCCCCCGATCTGCGGGTCGCAATGCCCGGCGAGCTGCTCCGCTACGTGGTGGAGAAGGGCTCGATCACCGTGGACGGCGTCAGCCTCACGGTGGTGGACGTGCTCGACGACGGGTTCACCGTGGCGGTGATCCCCCACACCTCGGCGGTCACCACCCTCGGCGGCAAGGGCAGGGGCGACCTGGTCAACCTCGAGGTCGACGTCACCGTGAAGTACGTCGAGCGGCTGCTGACATGGAAGCATGACCAACCGGCCGGCCCGTCCCGGGAGGAGAGCTGATGCCGCTCGCCAAGATCGACGACGCCATCGCCGCCATCGGGCGGGGCGAGATCGTCATCGTCATCGACGACGAGGACCGGGAGAACGAGGGCGACCTCATCATGGCGGCCGAGTTCGCCACGCCCGAGGCCATCGCCTTCTTCCTCCACCACACGTCGGGCGTGATCTGCGCCCCCGTGTCCCGCGAGCGGGCCCGCGAGCTCGACCTCCCGCTGATGGTGGCCAACAACACCGAGAGCATGCGCACCGCCTTCACGGTGAGCGTCGACTACCGGCACGGCACCACCACCGGCATCTCCGCGCACGACCGGGCCGCCACCATCCAGGCGCTCGTCGACCCCGCGACCCGCGCCAACGACCTGCTGCGGCCCGGCCACATCTTCCCGCTGGAGGCCCGCGACGGCGGCGTGCTCAAGCGGGCCGGCCACACCGAGGCCGCCATGGACCTCGCCCGCATGGCCGGCCTCTACCCGGCCGGCGTGCTGTGCGAGCTGGTCAACGAGACCAAGGACGACATGGCGCGCCGCCCGGAGCTGGAGCTCTTCGCCGAGGAGCACGGGCTGCTGCTCATCTCGATCGCCGACCTCGTCCGCTATCGGCGCCAGACCGAGAAGCTGGTCCGGCGGGTCGGAGAGGCGCGCATCCCGACCCAGTGGGGCGACTTCACCTGCTACGCCTACGAGTCGACGCTGGACGGCACCGAGCACCTGGCGTTCGTGAAGGGCGCGGTCCAGGGCCAGGACAACGTGCTGGTCCGGGTGCACAGCGAGTGCCTGACCGGCGACGTGTTCGGCTCGCTGCGCTGCGACTGCGGCCCCCAGCTGCAGGCGGCCATGCGCCAGGTGGCCGAGGAGGGCCTGGGCGTCGTCCTCTACTACCGGGGCCACGAGGGCCGCGGCATCGGCATCGGCCACAAGCTCCAGGCCTACCGGCTCCAGGAGCAGGGCCACGACACGGTCGACGCCAACCTCAAGCTGGGCCTGCCGGTCAACAGCCGCGAGTACGGCATCGGCGCCCAGATCCTCGTCGACCTCGGCATCACCACGATGCGGATGCTCACCAACAACCCCGCCAAGAAGGGCGGCCTGGCCGGCTTCGGCATCACGATCACCGAGCGGGTCCCGCTCCAGATCGCCCCCAACCCCGAGAACATCGCCTACCTGCGCACCAAGCGGGAGCGCATGGGCCACCTGCTGGAGGGACTCGACGATGTCCTGTGAGGTGCACCGCCTCACCCCGCACGTGGCGGTGCGCGGTGGCTGAGGGGAACGACCGAGCCTCGGTGCCCGAGGGGCTCGACGGCTCCGGCCTGCGGGTCGGGGTCGTGCGGGCCCGGTGGAACGCCCGTGTGGTCGAGCGGCTGGCCGAGGGCGTCGAGCGGGGGCTCAAGGCGCTCGGCGTGGTGGCCGACGACATCGTCGAGGTGTCGGTGCCGGGGTCGTTCGAGATCCCGTTCGGCGCCCGGGCGCTGGCCACCTCGGGCCGGGTCGACGCGGTGATCTGCATCGGCGCCGTGATCCGGGGCGAGACCACCCACTACGACATCGTGGCGGGGGAGTGCGCCCGGGGCGTCCAGGACGTGCAGCTCTCCACGGGCGTCCCGATCGCCTTCGGCGTGCTGACCACCGAGGACGAGCGTCAGGCACTGGCCCGGTCCGAGGGGCCGGGCGGGCACAACGTGGGCGAGGAGGCCGCGACCGTGGCGGTCGAGATGGCCCGCATCGCCCGCCGCTACACGCCGCCGGTCTGAGTCCTCGCCGGTAAAGCCGCTATCGCGTTGCCGTGATCGGCACGCCGCCGCCTACCCTCGACGCGTGCTCAAGCTCGTGATCCCCAAGGGCTCGCTCGAACGGGCGACCCTGGACCTGTTCGAGGCGGCCGACCTGGCCGTCAACCGGTCGTCGGCCGTCGAGTACAAGGCCGCGATCGACGACCCCCGCATCGACGAGGTCCGCATCCTGCGTCCGCAGGAGATCCCCCGGTACGTGGCGGACGGACTGTTCGACCTCGGCATTACCGGGCGCGACTGGGTGGAGGAGACGGGGGCCGAGGTCGTGTCGCTCGGCCAGATGCACTACTCCAAGAACACGGCCCGCCCCATCCGGATGGTGGTGGCCGTGCCGGCGGACAGCCCCGTGTCCCGGGTCGAGGACCTGCCCCAGGGCGTGAAGGTCTCGACCGAGTACCCCGAGTCGACCCGGCGCTGGTTCGAGAAGAAGGGCATCGCGGCCGACATCCGGCTGAGCTACGGGGCCACCGAGGCCAAGGTGCCCGACATCGTCGACTGCATCGTCGAGATCACCGAGACCGGTCGGGCGCTCCGAGCTGCCGGGCTCAAGGTCGTGGACGAGATCCTCCAGAGCTACACCGAGCTCATCGCCAACCCGGCGTCCTACGCCGACGACGCCAAGCGCCGCGCGATGGATCAGGTCAAGACCCTGCTCGACGGCGCGCTCGAGGCCCGAGGCAAGGTGCTGGTCAAGCTCAACGTCGGGCGCGACGACCTCGACCGGGTGATCGCGCTGGTGCCGTCCATGAAGGCCCCGACCGTCTCCGAGCTGTTCGGCCAGGGCGGGTATGCGGTCGAGACGGTGGTGGCCAAGTCGGAGATCAACACGCTGATCCCCGCGCTTCGCGAGGCCGGCGCCTCCGACATCCTCGAGCTGCCGCTGTCCAAGATCGTGCACTGAGGCCGTGCGACCCTTCGCCGAGGCCACGGGCGTGGTGGCCGCGTTCGACGAGCACCGGGGCCTGGGCACGATCCTCGCCGACGGCGGCGAGGAGGTGCCGTTCCACTGCACGGCCATCGCCGACGGCACCCGGACGATACCGGTGGGCCGGCCCGTGCGCTTCTCGGTGGTCGCCGGCCGCCTCGGCCGGTGGGAGGCCGACCACGTCGCCCCCGCTGAGCCTCAGTTCGCGCCGACGGCGTCGGCCAGCACCCGCGCGTAGCGCTCCCCACCGGCCGGCGTGAGGTGGACGCCGTCGTCCTCCCGGAGCTTGACCGTCCCGTCGGGCTCGCAGGTCTGCTCCTCCCACGGCTCGCAGGGAAGGCGCTCGTGGAACGCGCCGTCGGGGCTGAGCGCGGGCGTGACGTCGATCACCGCGATGCCGGGGTGGTCCGCCGCGAAGCCCCGGTACATGTCCCGCATGGCGGCGGCGTTGGCCTCGTACTGCGGGGGCTGCACCGGGGGCGGGGGCACCAGGTAGACGCGCGTCTCGGGTGAGGTGGCCATGAAGTCGCCGACCAGCCGGTCGAGGTCCTCCCTGTACTCCGCCGCCGTCTCGGTCGCGGACGACGGCACCTCGGTGCGCAGCATGCACGGGGTGAGGTCGTTGCCGGCGAAGGACATGATGAGCACGTCGGGCTCGGAGCGGGCGAAGCGCTCCAGCGCCTCCTGCCGGTCGCAGGCGGCGAGGCCGCCGAAGGCGTCCACCTCGGCCGACCGCCCCTGGTCGCCGGCGAGGCCGACGAACTGGGTGGCGGACTGCTCCATGAACGAGTCGCCGACGACCGCGATGTCGAGGTCGTCCCCCGTCGAGGTGGCCGAGGACCGGCTGCGCGCCACGGCGAAGCCCGCCACGGCTGCGACGGTGACGCCCACGACGATCCAGGCCACGGCGGCGCGGCGTCCGGGGCGGGGCCAGGCGGGCACGGCGGGACGCTCAGCCGTCGTCGTCGCTGCTGTCGCCGGCGTCGGGTGCGGGCGCCGGTTCGCCGGCCCGCCGGGCGGCCTCGACGTAGGCCAGCTGGGCCTGGTTGAGCGCGCTCCGCAGCGGTGCCTCGGCCTCACCCAGCCGGGGCCCGAGCCGTTCGATCACCGCGGCCAGGGCGTCGATGGCGACCCGGGCGTCCTCGACCCGGGGCGGGGACTGGGACAGGTAGAGCCCCGCACGTCGAAGAACTGGAGGGCGTGCTGCCCGACCACCACGCCGGCCGGCAGCTCCAGCAGCTGGCGGCGCATCTGGTCGAGCTCCCGGGCGTACTCCTCGGCCGCGGCCCGCTCCTCGGGGGACAGGTCGTCGAGGCCGGGCGAGGGCCCGCCCGCGGCGCTGGGCGGCGGTCCGGCCGGCTCGCTCGGCTGGGGCCGATCGACGGGGTGCTCGCCCCCTGGTGTCCAGAGACTCATCGGCGTAGAACCTTAGATCCCCGGGGTTGTGGACTCGTCCCCGACCCCTGGTACCCTACGTCGGACAATTCCATCGGAAGCGGGGCCGGTTCACGCCGTGAGCATGTCGCCCCCACCCGGCCACCTCCCTCGGGGGCGTGCGTCCGGGTCGATCGATCGTATCGGGCCCTGCCCGTCGCGGACGTCGGCTTCCTCCGGCGTCCGTTCGTCGTTTTGGCGCAGGGCACCGGGTCGGTGGATCCCAGGAAACATGCGACGGAGGTGTCTGCGCATCGATGAGGAGTGATCGGCGATAGCTACGCCGGCGAACAACGAACCCCGGATCAACGACCGCATCCGCGCCCGCGAGGTGCGACTCGTCGGTCCGGACGGTCAGCAGATCGGCATCAAGCCCCTGCCCGAAGCCCTTGCCATCGCCCGCGAGAACGACCTCGACCTGGTCGAGGTGGCGGCTCAGGCGAACCCGCCCGTGTGCCGCATCATGGACTACGGCAAGTACAAGTACGAGGCGGCGCAGAAGGCGAAGGAGTCCAGGCGCAAGGCCAGCAACGTCTCCATCAAGGAGATGAAGTACCGCCCCAAGATCTCCAGGGGCGACTTCGACACGAAGACCCGCAAGGTCGAGCGCTTCCTCCAGGACGGGCACAAGGTCAAGGTGACGCTCACGTTCCGAGGCCGGGAGATGCACCACCCCGAGTTGGGGCGGCGAATCCTGGACGACGTGGTGAGCGCGGTCGAGCACCTGGGGAAGGTCGAGATCTTCCCCCGCCAGGACGGTCGCAACATGACCATGGTGCTGGGCCCCGATCGCAAGGCGCAGGCCGCGTTCGAGCGGTCCCGGCGCCAGGCCGACAGCGAGTCCCCTGGTGAGGGCGGCCCGGCCGAAGCGCCGGCGGAGCCCGCCGCCGAACCGGGTCCGGCAGCCGAGCCGCAGACGCAGTCGAGCGACGGCTGACCCCCGACCGGGGGCCGCGTCGCCGCCAGAGCAAGGACCAGCCATGCCCAAGATGAAGACCCACAGCGGCGCCGCAAAGCGCGTCAAGATCACCGGCAGCGGCAAGCTCCGCCGCCGCCAGATCAACATGAAGCACATCCTCGAGAAGAAGCCGACCAAGCGCACCCGCCGACTCAAGCGCGACGAGACCTTCGCCCCCGGCGACGAGGCGCGCATGAAGCGGTTGCTCGGCCGCCGCTGAGCCCCGCCCGCGCCCGTCCCCACCCCCGATCGACGAAAGGAGCTCCCCATGGCCCGGGTGAAGCGATCCGTCCACGCCAAGAAGAAGCGACGTGTCACACTCGAGCGCGCCAAGGGCTACTACGGCAACAAGAGCCGCTCGCGGCGCGCCGCCAACGAGCAGGTGATGCACAGCCTGCAGTACGCCTACCGCGACCGCCGTGCCCGCAAGGGCGACTTCCGCCGGCTCTGGATCCAGCGGATCAACGCCGCCTGCCGCCAGAACGGCATGAGCTACAGCGTCTTCGTCGCCGGCCTGCGGGTCGCCGGCGTCGAGATCGACCGCAAGGTGCTCGCCGACCTGGCGGTCACCGACGGGGCCGCCTTCGGCGCGCTGGTCACGACCGCACGCGAGGCCCTCGAGGCCGCCGGCTCCGAGGCCTCGTCCGCCAAGGCCTGACGGGTCAGCGCCGCCCAAGGGCGATCGATGGCCGAACCGATCGGCGCCCGCCACCACACGCTGCAGCGCCTGCGGCGGCTCTCCCGCCGGCGCGAGGCGCGCAGCGGCGCGCGGGCCTACGTGATCGACGGCCCCACCCTCCTGGCCGAGGCGCTCGACGCCGGCGTCGAGGTCACCGACGTGGTGGCCGAGCCCGACTGCCCGCCCGAGCTGTTCGACCGGGCCGCCCTGGCCGGCGCTGCGGTCTACCGGGCCAGCGCCGGCGCGCTCGGCCGGTTCGTCGACACGGTCACGCCCCAGCGGGTGGCGGCCATCGCCCGCATCGACGACCGCACTCCGGCCCAGGCCGCGGCCGCCGCCGGCCCGCTGGCGCTGGTGCTCGTGGGCGTGTCCGATCCCGGCAACGCCGGGACGCTGCTGCGCTCGGCCGAGGCCGCGGGGGCCGGGGCCGTGCTGTTCTGCGACGGCTCGGTCGACCCGTTCGGCCCCAAGTGCGTGCGGTCCTCCGCGGGCTCGCTGTTCCGGCTGGCCGTCACCCGGGCCGCCGACAGCGACGACGCCCTGGCTGCGCTGGCGGCGCGGGGCATCCGGACCGTGGCCACCCTGGCCCGGGATGCCCCGCCCTACGAAGCCGCCGACCTGGCTGGTCCGGTGGCGCTGGTGCTGGGCAACGAGGCGCACGGCCTGCCGGCGGCGGTGGCCGCCGCGGTGGACCGGTCCGTCACGATCCCCATGGCGGGGCGGACCGAGTCCCTGAACGTGGGGATGGCCGGCACCGTCCTCTGCTTCGAGGCGCTGCGCCAGCGGCGGGCGAATCGACTGGACGGCGCCACGCCGCGAGCGGCAGGGTTCACGACGACATGACGGACAACGACGTCTCTTCAGGTCACGGCGACGACCTCATCGCCGAGATCGGCCGGCTGGAGGACGAGGCGCGGGTGCGCATCGCCGCCGCCGCCACGCCGGAGGAGCTGCGGGCGGTCGAGATCGACGTGCTGGGCAAGCGCTCGGCGCTCAACGAGCTCCGCAAGCGCCTCGGCGGGCTCGACGGTGAGGCCCGCCGCACGGTGGGCAAGGTGCTCCACGCCGCCAACGAGGCGGTGACCACCGCGCTGGTCGAGCGGCGGGCCGTGCTCGACGCCGCCCGCCGGGCCACCCAGCTCATCGAGGAGCGGCTCGACCTCACCGAGGTCATGCCCGGTCGGCCGTCCGGCCACCTCCACCTGGTGACACAGGCCATCGAGGAGCTGGAGGACGTGTTCGTCGGCCTCGGCTTCACCGTGGCCGAGGGCCCGGAGGTCGAGACCGACTGGCACAACTTCGGCGCCCTCAACTTTCCGCCCGGGCACCCGGCCCGGGACATGTACGACACGCTCTACGTGAATCACGGCGAGCCGGGGTCGACGGTGCTGCGCACCCACACCTCACCCGTGCAGGTGCGGGTCATGTCCGCCGGCCCGCCGCCCTACTACTCGGTCATGCCCGGCCGGGTGTTCCGGTCCGACACGGCCGACGCCACCCACATGCCGGTGTTCCACCAGATCGAGGGCCTGGCCGTGGACCGCGACATCACGTTCGCGGACCTGGCCGGCACCATCGACGCCTTCACCAAGGCGTACTTCGGCGGCGACTTCGCGTCCCGCCTGCGCCCGTCGTACTTCCCGTTCACAGAGCCGTCCGCCGAGTTCGACATCCAGCGGCCCGACGGCTCGTGGATGGAGCTGGGCGGGTGCGGCATGGTCCACCCCAACGTGCTGCGCGCCTGCGGGGTCGACCCCGAGGAGTGGCAGGGCTACGCCTTCGGGTTCGGCATCGACCGCCTGGCCATCGCCCGCCACGGGGTCGACGACCTGCGCGACCTGTTCACCAACGACATCCGGTTCCTGGCCCAGTTCTAGGGCCGGGCCCGGTTCCACCCACCGAGGGCACCGATGAAGGTCCTGCTGTCCTGGCTCCGAGACTTCGCGCCGATCGAGGGCGACCCCTTCGCGCTCGCCGAGCAACTGAGCGACCTGGGCATGGCCGTCGAGCAGGTCGGCCTGCTGGGCCAGCGGCTCGAGGGCGTGGTCGTGGCCCGGGTGCTCGCCACCCGGCCCCATCCCCGCGCCGACCGCATCCAGCTGGTGGACGTCGATGCCGGCGACGGCGAGGCGCTCCAGATCGCCTGCGGGGCGTTCAACATGAAGGCCGGCGACCTGGTGCCGCTGGCCACGGTCGGCACGGTCATGCCGGGCGGGATCGAGATCGGCCGGCGGAAGATGCGGGGCGAGTGGTCCAACGGGATGCTGTGCTCGGCCCGCGAGCTGGGCCTCGGCGACGACCACGCCGGCATCTTCGTCCTGCCGCCGGACCTGCCCGTGGGCGCCGACGTCACCGAGGCCATGGGCATCCAGCAGGACGTCCTCTACGACCTGGAGATCAACCCCAACCGGCCCGACGCCATGTCGGTGGCGGGGGTGGCGCGCGACCTGGCGGCCCGCCGGGGTGTGCCCTTCGCCGTGCCCGAGCCGGTGGTGACCGAGGTGCCGGCCGAGCGCATCCCGGACGTGGGGATCGAGGTCGAGGCCCCCGACCTGTGCGGCCGGTTCACCGCCCGGGTCCTCCGCGGCGTGACGGTGGGCGACTCCGACCCGACCGTCGCCCGGCGCCTGACCCTGCTCGGCATGCGGCCGATCAACTCGCTGGTCGACGTGTCCAACTACGTGATGCTGGAGCTGGGCCAGCCCAACCACCCCTACGACCTGGCCAAGGTCCGGGGCGGGGGCCTGCGGGTGCGGCGGGCCCGGGCCGGCGAGTCGCTGGTGACGCTCGACGGGGTCGAGCGCACGTTCACGACCGATGACCTGCTGATCTGCGACGGCGAGGACCGGCCGGTCGGCGTCGCCGGGATCATGGGCGGCGCCGAGACCGAGATCGACGCCGGCACCACCGACGTGCTGCTGGAGATGGCCTGGTTCCTGCCGATCGGCATCGCCAGGTCCTCCCGCCGGCTGCGGCTGCGGTCCGAGGCCTCGGCCCGGTTCGAGAAGGGCACCGACCCCGAGGTCATCGACCTCGCCCACCGGCGCTTCGCCGAGCTGGTGGCGCCCTCGGGCGCCCGGCTGGAGGAGGGGGCGGTCGACGTCCGGGGCGAGCTGCCCGACCGGGCGCCGGTCCGGGTGCGCACCGACCGGATCAACCGGCTGCTCGGGACGTCCATCACCGCGCCCGAGGTCAAGAAGCTGCTCGATCCCATCGGCTTCGCCACCACGGTCGAGGGTGCGGACACCTCGGTGACGATCCCGACCTGGCGCTACGACTCCTCGACCGAGATCGACGTGGTCGAGGAGGTGGCGCGGATGTACGGCTACAGCCGCATCGGCACCCACCTGCCGCCCTCGGCCCACGCCGGCCGCCTGACCGACGCCCAGCTGGAGCGCCGGCGGCTGCGGGCGCTGCTGGTCGGCCGGGGGCTGGCCGAGGCGCTGCCGATGCCGTTCCTGGCCCCGGGCGACCTGGCCCGCAGCGGCCTGCCCGACGACGGCCTGACGATCGCCAACCCGCTGGTGGCCGAGGAGTCGGTGCTGCGCACATCGCTGCTCCCCGGGCTGGTCAAGGCGCTGGCCACCAACGCCGCCCGCCGCAACACGGGCGTCGGGCTGTGGGAGATCGGCCACGTGTTCCGCCCGCCGGTGGCCGAGGACGCCCCGCTGCCCGACGAGCGCGAGGTGTTGGGCGTGGCGATGGGCGGCCGGGACGCGGCCGAGGCCGTCCACGAGTGGCGCGCGGTGGCCGACACGCTCGGCCTCCAGGGCGTCTCCGTCCGCAACGACGTCGTCCCCGGCCTGCACCCCACGCGGTCGGCCCGGCTCGTGGGCCCGTCGGGCGAGCCGGTGGGCGCGGTCGGCGAGGTCGACCCCGAGGTGCTGGCCGCCCACGACATCGGCGAGCGGGTGGCCTGGCTGGAGGTCGACCTGACGACGGCAGCCGGCATGGCCCGCGACCCGCACCTGTACCGGCCGGTGAGCGTGTACCCGTCGAGCGACGTGGACCTGGCGTTCGAGGTCGACGACGCGGTGCCCGCGGGCGACGTCGAGGCGACCCTGGCCTCGGCGGCGGGGGAGCGCCTGGCCGCGCTGCGGCTGTTCGACGTCTACCGGGGGGCGGGCATCGCCGAGGGCCGGCGCAGCCTGGCCTACACGCTGCGCCTCGACGCCCCGGACCACACGCTCACCGACGAGGAGGTGGCCGAGGTGCGCGACCGCTGCATCGAGGCGGTGGAGGCGCGCCACCCGGCGACCCTTCGGGGGTGACTCACACGATTTGGCGGCGTATGCGCCGAGATCTCGCCGTATACGCCGCCAAATCCTCGAATCTTTGCATGAGTATGCAAGGGTGCGTATGCTCTTCCGGTGACTTCGGTCGGGATCGTCGGGGCGTCGGGCTTCACCGGGGCCGAGCTGCTGCGCCTGTGCGCCGGCCACCCGGACCTCGACGTCCGCTACGCCACCGGTGACACCCAGGCCGGGACGCGGGTGGCCGATCTGTACCCGAGCCTCGCCGCCGCCTACGGCGGCATGGCCTTCGACAAGTACGACCCGGCGTCGTGTGACGGCCTCGACCTGGTGTTCCTGGGCCTGCCCCACGGCGCCTCGCAGGAGGTCGTCCCCGAGCTGGTCGACCGGGTCGGCGCCGTCGTGGACCTCGCGGCCGACTTCCGCCTGGCCGACGCCGGGCTCTACCCACAGTGGTACGGCGAGGACCACGCCCACCCCGAGCTGCTCGACAGCTTCGTCTACGGCCTGCCCGAGCTGTTCCGGGACCAGATCGCCGGCGCCACGCGCATCGCGGCCCCCGGCTGCTACCCGACGACGTCGATCCTGGCCCTGGCCCCGCTGCTGCGGGCCGGCCTGGTCGAGCCGCAGGGCATCGTGGTCGACGCCGCCAGCGGCGTGACCGGCGCCGGCCGGGGCCTGAAGCCGACCACGGCGTTCTGCGCGGTCGACGAGAACCTCACCGCCTACAGCCTGCTCGACCACCGCCACATCCCCGAGATCGAGCAGGGCCTGTCCCGGGTGGCCGGGGCCGAGGTCCAGGTGCTGTTCACCCCCCACCTGGCGCCGATGAACAGGGGCATCCTGGCCACCTGCTACGCCCGCCCGGCGGCGTCCGGCCTGACCACCGCCGCCGTGCTCGACGTGCTGCGGGAGTCGTGGGACGGCGAGCCGTTCGTGGTCGTGACCGACGACCCGCCCGCGACCAAGGCCACGCTCGGCGCCAACACCGTGCATGTCACGGCCCGGGCCGACGCGCGCACCGGCTGGGTGGTGGCGATCGCGGCCCTGGACAACCTGGTCAAGGGGGCGTCCGGCCAGGCCGTGCAGTCCGCCAACCTCGTCCTCGGCCTGCCCGAGACCGCCGGCCTGCCGACCGTGGCGGTGTACCCGTGAGTGTGGTCGCACCCCTGGGCTTCGTGGCCGGCGGGGTGGCGTGCGGGATCAAGGCCTCGGGCGACGCCGACCTGGCGCTCGTGGCCACCGACGACGGGACGCCGGTCGCCGCCGCCGGGGTGTTCACCCAGAACCTCGTGGTCGCCGCGCCGGTGGTGGTCAGCCGCCGGCACCTGGCGGCCACCGGCGGGCGGGCCGCGGCCGTCGTCCTGTCGAGCGGCAACGCCAACGCCGCCACCGGCGAGCAGGGCGAGGCCGACGCCACCGAGATGTGTGCCCTGGCCGCCGCCGAGCTGGGCTGCGGGACCGAGCACGTGCTCGTGTGCTCGACCGGGCTGATCGGCTACCCGCTGCCGATGGACGCGCTGCGGTCGGGGATCCCGGCCGCGGCCGCCGCCCGCCAGGCCGGGTCCGGCGGGGGCGCCGCCGCCGCCGTCGCGATCATGACGACCGACACCCGCCGCAAGGAGGCGGTGGCCCGGGGCGACGGGTTCGTCGTCGGGGGTATGGCCAAGGGCGCCGCGATGCTGGCTCCCGACATGGCCACGATGCTGGCGGTCGTCACGACCGACGCCGCGGTCGAGCCCGCCGTGCTCACGGACGTGCTGCGGGCCGGCGTGGCCGACAGCTTCAACGCCATGACCGTCGACGGCTGCACGTCGACCAACGACACCGTGTTGCTGCTGGCCAACGGCCGGGCCGGCGCGCCGGACCCGGCGGCCTTCGCCGCCGCCGTCGCCGAGGTGTGCCTCGACCTCGCCACCCAGATGGTGGGTGACGCCGAGGGCCACACCAAGGTCGTGACGGTCCGGGTGACCGGCGCCGCGTCCGACGCCGAGGCCCGCCAGGCCGGGTCCGGCGGGGGCGCCGCCGCCGCCGTCGCGAT
>DASRJM010000156.1:0-4177 GCA_035649475.1 Acidimicrobiales bacterium | reverse complement strand
CATCTCCGGCGTGTTGGCGGTGTGGGGGGTGACCACCGCGTTGGGCAGGCTCCACAGGGGGTGGTCGTCCGGCAGCGGCTCCGGGTCGGTGACGTCGAGGCCGGCGCTGCCAAGCGTGCCGTCGCGCAGCGCCGCCACCAGGTCGTCGGTGACCACGTGGCGCCCCCGGGCCACGTTGACCAGCGTGGCGCCCCGCGCCAGCAGCGCCAGCCGGCGGGCGTCGATCACGCCCTCGGTGTCGGGCGTGAGCGCCAGCGCCAGCACGACCACGTCGGCGCCGGTCAGCGCCTTGTCCACCTCGTCGTCGGCCACGACCCGGGCGACACCGGCCATCGGCTCGGGGTTGCGGCGCACGACCGTGATGTCGCAGTCGAAGGGGCCGAGCATGCGCAGCAGCGACGTGGTGATGCCGCCCCCGCCGAGGATCGTGACCCGGGCGCCGAGCAGGTTCTCGCCCTGGGCCCGGCCCCACCGGCCGGCCCGGGCGAAGCGGTCGATGCGGCGGCGGCCGGCCAGCGCCAGGGCCAGGGCGTGCTCGGCCACCGGCTCGGCGTAGACCCCCTTGCCGCACGTCCAGGTGCGCTCGGCGTGCGCCCGGATGACCTCGACGTAGGGCTCGACGCCCGCCCACGGCAGCTGTACCCAGCGGATGTTCGCGTGCGCGTCGAGGACGGCCGCCAGTCCGTCGGAGTCGGCGGGGGCGGTCCAGACCAGGGCCTCGGCCTCGCCCGGCTCGACGATCCGCGCACCGCCGGCCTCCACGGCCGGGCGGAGGAAGTTGCGCGGCCCGTCGGGCTGGACGGCGATCGGCGGCGGCGTCCCGGTGGTCACGCCGCGAGGCTACGGCGTTGCGCCTGGCGCCGGAGCGTCCGGGCGTTGCGGACCGCCGCCCCGCCGGGATCGTTGTTGAAGTAGACGAACACCTCCGCGCTCGGGCCCGGCCAGGCGGCGGCGATGCGGTCGAGCCACGACGCCAGCGCGGTCCGCCCGTACGACGGCGGCGGCGAAGCCGCCCCCTCGTGGAACCGCACGTAGCCCCAGTCGGCGGTCACCCACCGGGGCGTGACCGGCCGGTTGCGACGGTCGGCCCAGCACAGCGCCGCCCCTCGGCGCTCCAGCACCGACCGCACCTCCCGGCTCCACCAGGACTCGTGGCGGGGCTCGACCGCGACGCGGGCCGACCGGGGGAAGGCCCGTAGGCAGGCGTCGAGCCGCCCGGCATCGGCGCGCAGGTTGGGCGGCAGCTGGAGGAGGTACGGGCCGAGCCGGTCGCCCAGCCCCGCGGCCCGCTCCGTGAGCCGGGACACGGGCTCCCCGGGATCCTGCAACCGGCGGATGTGGGTGAGGTAGCGGCTGGCCTTGACGGCCATGACGAACCCGTCCGGGGTCTCCTCCCGCCACCGCTCGAACACGGCGCGCTCGGGCAGCCGGTAGAACGCGTTGTTGACCTCGACCGTGGGGAACTCGCGCGCGTAGCTGGCCAGCCACTCCCGCTGGGGCCGGCGGTCGTACACGACCTCCCGCCAGTCCCGGTACTGCCACCCGGACGTCCCGACGACGAGCTTCACGCTCGCACGCCTACCCGGTTCGCGGGGAGGACTGCGATCGGCTGGTGCTCCTCTGTCACGAATGACACCACAGCGCACACATTTGTCTTAAACTCTCGCATGTCCGGAGCATCCGGAGGCGGAGCAGGGAAGGGACGGCGAGCGGGGCCATGAGCACGAGCGTGCAGGGTGACACACGCGAGCAGATCATCTCGGCGGCGGAGTCGCTGTTCGCCAAGCACGGCATCGACGGCGTCTCCCTCCGCGAGATCAACCGGGCGGCGGGCCAGAGCAACACCGGGGCGGTCCAGTACCACTTCGGCGACCGGGACGGCCTGGTCAGGGCGCTGATCGACAAGCACCGGCGCGACAGCGAGCCGCGCCGCCATGCGCTGCTCGACCGGTACGAGGAGGCGGGCGAGGACGACCTCCGGGCCCTGGCCGCGGCGCTGGTCTCGCCGCTCGCCGCCAAGCTGTCGGACCCCGACGGCGGCCGGGACTACCTCCAGATCGCGGCCGAGTTCTACAGCCGTCCGTCGCGCCACGGGAAGCGCACGCCGATCCTGGGCCCCGACGACAGCATCATGCGCTGGCACAAGCTGCTCGACCCACTGGTCCCCGATGAGGAGCGGGCCTCGCTGCACACCCGCTACCCGGCCATCCGCTTCGCGTTCGTGGAGCTGGCCCGGCGCGCCGCCGGCGACCCCCGCGAGGACGACCGGCTGTTCACCAGCCACCTCACCGACCTGGTCACCGCGCTGCTGGCGTCGTCGCCGTCGGCCCAGACGACCCGGCTGCTGGCCCAGTACGACGTCCGCAGGCGCCAGAGCGAGAAATAGCGGATTCATCCTCCGCGGGGGATGCCGGCCACGCCTCGTGGGCGTGTCATCGGCACATGGCCGTGCACAGCAAGCAGCAGCTGGATCCGTCGCCCGTCTCCTTCAACCCCATCTTCACCCGGGCCGGTGAGGAGTCGCGGGCGCCGCGCCACAAGCTGCCCGACCGCGAGATGCATCCGGACACCGCCTACCAGTTCGTCCGCGACGAGCTGATGCTGGACGGCAACGCCCGGCTGAACCTGGCCACGTTCGTCACGACGTGGATGGAGCCCCAGGCCGAGCGGCTCATGAGCGAGACGTTCGACAAGAACATGATCGACAAGGACGAGTACCCGCGCACGGCCGAGCTCGAGAACCGGTGCGTGAGCATGCTGAGCCGGCTGTGGGGCTCCTCGCCCGAGGAGCAGGCCACCGGCACGTCGACCACGGGGTCGAGCGAGGCCGCCATGCTCGCCGGCATGGCGCTCAAGTGGCGCTGGCGGGACCGGCGCAAGGCCGCCGGCAAGCCCACCGACCGGCCGAACATGGTGATGGGCGCCAACGTCCAGGTGTGCTGGGACAAGTTCTGCCGCTACTGGGAGATCGAGCCCCGCCTCGTGCCGATGGAGGGCGAGCGCTACCACCTCACCGCCGAGCCGGCGGCCGCGGCCTGCGACGAGAACACGATCGGCGTCGTGGCCGTGCTGGGCTCGACCTTCGACGGCTCCTACGAGCCGGTGGCCGAGATCTGCGCCGCGCTCGACCGCCTCCAGGCCGACACCGGCCTCGACGTCCCCGTCCACGTGGACGGCGCGTCGGGCGCGTTCGTCGCCCCGTTCGTCGACCCCGACCTGGTGTGGGACTTCCGCCTGCCCCGCGTCCAGTCGATCAACGCCTCCGGCCACAAGTACGGCCTGGTCTACCCGGGTGTCGGCTGGGTCGTCTGGCGGGATCCCGAGGCCCTGCCCGACGACCTGGTGTTCAAGGTCAACTACCTCGGCGGGGACATGCCGACGTTCGCCCTCAACTTCTCGCGGCCCGGGAACTACGTGGCCGCCCAGTACTACAACTTCGTGCGGCTGGGCTTTGAGGGTTACCGCCGGATCCAGCAGGCGTCGCGGGACGTGGCCCGGTACCTGGCCGATTCGATCGGCGCGATCGGCCCGTTCCGGCTGCTGACCGACGGCAGCGAGCTGCCGGTGTTCGCGTTCTCCCTCGATGGCGAGGACCGCCCCTACACGGTGTTCGACGTGTCCGAGCGGCTGCGGGACCGGGGCTGGCTGGTGCCCGCCTACACGTTCCCGGAGAACCGCACCGACCTGGCGGCGCTCCGCATCGTCGTGCGCAACGGCGTGTCCCGGGACCTGGCCGACCTGCTCGTCGCCGATCTCCGCCGCCACGTCGACTACCTGGAGCAGCTGCCCGCACCCCTGCCCCGCTCGAACGGCGCCGCCTTCTCCCACTGATGGCCACGCCGGCGGACGAGACGGCCCGCGAGACGGCCGGCGAGGGCGACGGCGGTGGCGGCCGGGACGAGAGCGGGGACCGGGCCGTCTCGCCCGGGGAGCGGCGCCACGAGATCGTCGCGTTCTGCGTCGGCCAGCCGATCACGACCGGCTGACCGGGCGCATCACTGCGGCTGGACGGCCGGAGGCGCCTCCGGCTCCGGCGTGACGGGGCCGGCCTCGTCCTCGCCCTCGCCGCCGGCGTCCGCGATGCGCTGGGCACCGACGACCACGGCCGCCACCAGCGCCAGCAGGACCAGCAGGCCGAACCAGGACAGGTCGGCCCACAGCAGGATCAGGATACCGA
>DASRJM010000155.1:0-4683 GCA_035649475.1 Acidimicrobiales bacterium | reverse complement strand
AGCTCGGGGATCCCCTCGCCGGTGACGGCCGAGATCCGCAGGTCCAGGTCCACGCCCGGGTCCACGTCCCTGTCCCGGTCCCCGTCGCTGCCGGCCAGGTCGGCCCGGCTGCCCACCACCAGCCGCGGGCGCCCGGCCAGCTCGGCGTCGTAGCTCTCCAGCTCGTCGAGCAGCACCGCGAGCTGCTCAGCGGGCGGCCGTTCGGCCACCTGGGCCAGGTCCACCAGCACGCACAGCACCCGCGCCCGCTCGATGTGGCGCAGGAAGCGGTGGCCGAGGCCTTTGCCCTCGCTGGCCCCCTCGATCAGCCCGGGCACGTCCGCCACCACGTACTCGACGCCGTCGTCCATGCGGACCACGCCGAGGTGCGGCTCCAGGGTGGTGAACGGGTAGTCGGCCACCTTTGGCTTGGCCGCCGAGATGCGGCTGATGAGGGTGGACTTGCCCACGTTGGGGAACCCGACCAGCGCCACGTCGGCCAGCAGCTTGAGCTCGAGGCGGAGCCAGCGCTCCTCGCCCTCCTCGCCCTGCTCGGCGAAGGCGGGCGCCCGGCGGCGGTTGGACAGGAAGCGGGCGTTGCCCCGCCCGCCCCGGCCACCCTCGGCCGCCAGGTAGCGGTCGCCCCCGCGCACCAGGTCGGCCAGCACCCTGCCGTCCTCGTGGTCACGGACCACCGTGCCCTCGGGCACCGGGACCACCACGTCGGCGCCCGACGTTCCGTGGCGGCGCTGGCCGGATCCGTGGGTGCCGTTCCCGCCGCGGCGGAAGGGCTGGTCCTTGAACGCCAGCAGCGAGGCGACGTTGTGGTCGGCGGCCAGCCACACGTCGCCGCCCTTGCCCCCGTCGCCCCCGTCGGGCCCGCCCTTGGCCACGTGCGCTTCCCGACGGAAGGCGACGGCGCCCGCTCCGCCGTCGCCTGCCTTGGCGTGAAGGTTGCACTCGTCGACGAACTGGGCCACTACGAGCCGAGTATGACGGGGCGGTCCGCCTCATGCGAACCGTGGACGGCGAGGGTGTCAGGCGGGCGGCGGGTACCTCATGTCCGCATCGCGGCTGCTGGCGGGCGCCTCGACCGTCTGGGGCACGCCGATGTCCGTGAAGCGCACGGAGATGCGGCTCACCATCGCCGGCAGCAGTCGCGAGGTCCCGGTGTTCATGTCAATCTCGGTCTCGCGCCGATTGGCGGTCTGCGTGACGTCGATACGGCGCACCACGTCGCCCCGGTCGATCCACACGTCAAGGGCGGTCACGGTGGCGTCCGGCATGGTGGAGTCGCCGAGCTTCAGGTCGGCGGCCGCGACGGCCTCGGGTGTCCGGGCGTGCAGGCGGGTGACGTCGACCCCGTCGACCGTGTCGTCGCCCACGAGCTCGAACCCCGCGTCGGGCGCCAGCACGGCCAGGAGCCCCCGCGGATCGGAGACGAGGCTGGAGTGATGCCCGGACCGCGGGGTCACATCGTGGAACCAGTCCGGCTCACCGGTGCCGCCGGGATTCCAGAAGAAATACAGCTCCCCGTCGACCACCCGCCGCCCCGCGGTGAACGGAGTGCCGGCGACCGTGCCGACGAAGTCGACCTCCAGGTCGTCGCCCGCGAACGTGTAGGTGACCTCACTGCCGAACGACACGTCGCCGGTCATGACCGCGCGGCCCGAGCGGAGCGCCTCGTCCGACGCCACGGCCGCGTCGCGGACGATGGCCTCCGCCGCCCGGGGCTGAGGCGAGCCGAAGGGGGCGACGGCGAGGACCGCCGCCACGATGGCCGCGGCGGCGGCCACCGCCGCCCACCGGGGCACCCGGGGGCGCCGGGCGTGGGCGGCGACGATGCGGTCCGCCAGGTCACCGGGGTCCAGCCGAGCCGCGGGCGTCTCGGGGCGGGCGGCCCAGAGGCGCTGCATGACCGGGTCGTCGTCGTCCGGCCAGATCTCGTCGAGGGTGTCGGTCGACGGCATGAGGGATCTCCTCGCGCTCGGGAGCAGCTGCGGCGTACTGTCCGTTCCCCGGCGGGCGTTGCGGTTCGGCGAGCCGCGCCGCCAGCCGGCGCCGGGCGCGGTGGAGGCGGGAGCGGGCCGTCCCCTCGGGCACCGCCAGGACGAGAGCCAGCTGGCGGGAGGTCAGGCCGTCCCATGCCACGAGGCGCAGGATCTCGCGCTCGTCGGGAGTCAGGGCCGCCAGCGCCCGCACCAGCTCGGTGTCGGCGGGGTCCGGCGGCGGAGGCGCCGGCTCGGGCGCGGGCAGCCGGCGCAGGACGGCCCGGTAGCGCCGGGCCGACCGGGCCTGGTTGCGCCACACGTTGGTGGCCACGGCCAAGGGGTCGTCGTCCGGCACGTCGTCGAGCCGGCGCCAGGCGACGGTGAACACCTCGGCCACCAGGTCCTCGGCGTCGGCTCCCACCACCCGGTGGTGCGCGAAGCGCCGCAGCCGCGGGTAATGCGCCTCGAACAGCGCCCGGAAGTGCGTCGCGGCATCCATGCCCGATCTCTGTCCGCGGCCCCCGAAGTGTTGCAGTGCTGTCCACTAGCTTGCGCGCGATGAAGATCGAGAAGGACGGCGGGGTGGCGGTGGTGCGGCTGGGTGACGGGCCCAACGCCTTCGACGGAGCGTTCGTGGCCGCCCTCGACGGGGCGCTCGACGAGATCGAGGCCGACCCCGAGGCTCGGGCCGTCGTGACCACGGGCGGGGGCAAGCACTACTCCAACGGCTACGACCTGGAGTACCTGGGCAGCCTGGCCGGGGACGACCTGGGCGACTTCCTCGACCGCAGCCGGCGCGTCCTGGCGCGGGTGCTGACCTTCCCGCTACCCACGGCTGCCGCGCTCAACGGTCACGCCTTCGGGATCGGGGCCATGCTGGCCCTGGCGCACGACCAGCGGGTGGCGCGCCGCGACCGGGGCTGGTTCTGCCTGCCCGAGATCGATCTCGGGATGCGCTTCTCGCCCTTCATGCTCGCCCTCATCGTGGCCCGCCTGGGCGAGCGCGCGGCGCACGAGGCCATCCTCACGGCGAGCCGCTACGACGCGGCGGGCGCGCTCGCTCTGGGCATCGCCCAAGCCGAGGCGGACGAGGCCGGCCTGGTCCCCACCGCCGCGGCGCTGCTGGAGCCGTTCACCGGCAAGGACCGGGGCATGGCCGCGCAGCTCAAGGGCGACCTGTACGCCCCGGTGCTCGCCGCGCTGGACGAGTGAGGCGCGGGATGCGTGATCAGTCGCCGGGGAGGACGTCGACCAGCTTGCGTCCCTTGCGCTGGCCGAACTTCACCTTGCCCGCGGTGAGCGCGAACAGGGTGTCGTCGTTGCCCCGGCCCACGTTCTCGCCGGGATGGAAGCGGGTGCCCCGCTGGCGGACGATGATCGCGCCAGCGGTGACGGCGGTGCCGTCGTACACCTTCACGCCGAGGCGCTGTGCGTGGGAATCGCGGCCGTTCTTGGTGGAGCCGGCGCCCTTGGTCTTGGACATGTCGTCGACCTCCCTCAGCCCTTGCTGATGCCCGTGATCTCGATGGTGGAATACCGCTGGCGGTGGCCCCAGCGACGGCGGTTGTTCGACTTGTTCTTGTAGGTGAAGCCGGTGACCTTGGGGCCCTTGGCCTCGCCCACGACCTTGGCCGTGACCTTGGCCTTGGACAGCGCCTTCGGGCCGGCCAGGACCGTGTCGCCGTCGACCAGCAGCACCGGCGTCAGCTCGACGTTCTCGTCGTCGTCGCCGCCCACCAGCTCGACCTGGAGCTGCTGGCCGTTCTCGACCCGATACTGCTTGCCACCACTCTTGATGACTGCGTACATGCGTTCTGCCTCGTCCGGGGCGCCACGGAGCGCCGCCAACCTCAAAGGGGACGAGACAGCCTACCCGACCACCGGCGATTCGTGCGAGCGATGATCAGCAACGTCGTCACGCGGCGGGTCCAGGTCAGCCGGGAGTGCTCGACACTCGTAGGCGGCGGGGTGGGTGGGGGCCCGGGATGGTGGTCCACGGGCGGTCGCCGGGGGCGGTCTCGGCCCAGCGGCGGATGCTGGCCCGGTCGGCGGCGGAGAGCTGCTCGCCGGGCACACTCACGAACGGGACGCGGCGGCGGGTCGCGCCCATCACGAAGACGATGGCGGCGTCACCCTCGACGACCCGGGTGACCTTGGACCACCCGTGCGCCAAGGACTGGTCCGCGACCGCGCACTCGATGCCGGACGGGTCGACGCGGATCTGCCAGGGGCCGGGGGGCGACGTGCGGGCCCACCGGCGAGCGGCCGCCCAGGCCCAGCCCCGGTCCGTGGTCCGGAGGGCGGCGTACGCGGCCACCAGGCCGAGGATCAGGAGCAGGGCACCGGGCACGCCGTCGCCCCAGCGCTCGCTCGCGACGACGAAGGCCACGATCGCCACGAGCGTCACCCGCGCCACGGCGCGGCCCCGCCGGCGGCCGGGGTGCACCCGCGCGACCAAGCGGTAGATCTCCCACATCTGCCGGCCGCTCGGGTCAGTCGCGTCGACCCGGACGGCGCCCGACTTGTCCACGGCGGGCGAAGCTAGCGCGACGTCAATCCGGCAGGAGCTCCCTGTCGATGATGACGCCGCGGCCGTCGCAGTTGGGGCAGCGGCCCGCGAAGGACTCGAGGAGGCCCTCGCCGATGCGCTTCCGCGTCATCTCGCACAGGCCCAGCTCCGAGATCTCGAACACCTGGGTGCGGGTCTTGTCCC
>DASRJM010000154.1:0-2942 GCA_035649475.1 Acidimicrobiales bacterium | reverse complement strand
CGCATGGCCAGGGATCGGCGGCGGCCAGGTGGACGCCGTCGGCCCCGACCGCGCGGGCCAGTGCCGGGTCACCGGCGACGATCAGGGCCGCGGCCCCCGCCGTGGCCGCGCGGAGCCGCACCGACAGGTCGCGGCGGTCTGCCGGGGGCAGGTCCTTCTCCCGCAGCAGGACCGCGCGCGCACCAGCGTCGACCGCGGCCGCCACCACGTCGACCACGTCGTGGCCGGCGTCCGCCGCCATCCGGCGGTCGGTGAGGACCAGCAGCTCCGGGGCGCGCACGGTCACGCCGTCACCCCAGGTCGGCCAGGCCCTCGTCGCTGGTCGAGGCCTCGGCGTAGAGCCGCCGGGGAATGCGGCCCGCCCGGCGCGCCAGCCGGCCGGCCTCGACCGCACGGCGCATGGCGTCGGCCATGCCGACCGGGTCACGGGCGCGGGTGACGGCAGTCGCCAACAGCACCGCATCACAGCCCAGCTCCATCGCCCGGGCGGCGTCAGAGGCGGTGCCGATGCCGGCGTCGAGCACCACGGGCACGCCGGCGGCCTCCAGGATCATCGCCAGGTTGTAGGGGTTGCGGATGCCCATGCCGCTGCCGATCGGAGAGCCCAGCGGCATGACCGCGGCGACGCCGGCGTCCTCGAGTCGGCGCGCCAGCACCGGGTCGTCGTTGGTGTAGGCGAGCACGACGAAGCCGTCGTCGACGAGCTGCTCGGCCGCGTCGAGCAGCTCGACCGGGTCGGGCAGGAGGGTGCGCTCGTCGGCCACGACCTCGAGCTTCACCCAGTCCGTCTCCAACGCCTCGCGCCCCAGCTGCGCGGTGCGCACCGCGTCCCGGGCGGTGAAGCAGCCGGCGGTGTTGGGCAGGGGGCGGATGCCGGTGCGGCGCAACAGGTCGAACAGCGAGCCGGGTGCCGAGGGGTCGACGCGGCGCAGCGCGACGGTGGTGATCTCGGTGCCCGACACCGTCAGCGCCTCCTCGAGCAGGTCGAGATTCGGGGCGCCGCCGGTGCCCAGGATCAGCCGCGATCGGAACGACTCGCCGGCGATGACCAGGGGGTCGGAGTGAAGCTCGATCGCGGTCATTGCACCGTCACATCTCCCGTGGGGCTGCGCCCCACACCCATCGCCGGCACGTCGCCGTAATGCGCTCGCGCCGCCGGCCTGGCATTGCTCGCTCCGCTCGCATGTCAGCCTCCCTGGGCGATCGACAGGATCTCGATGCGCTCGCCGGCCGCCAGCGGGCGCTCCCCCCAGGTCCGGCGGGTCACGACCTCGCCGTCCACCGCCACGGCGATGCCGCGCGGCTCGAGCTCCAACAGCGCGATCAGGTCGGCGACGCTGGTGCCGGCCGGGAGATCGGTCGCCTCGCCGTTGACGGTGACGCGCATCGCCATGACCTTCACACCCGCACCGCCTCGAACCGCCGCGGATCGCAGGCCTCCACCTCCGGCGGCACCGGCTCCCCGGCCACCACCGCCGCCACCGCCTCGGCCGTGATCGGCGTGAGCAGGATGCCGTTGCGGTAGTGCCCCGTCGCCACCACCAGCCCGTCCACGGGGCCCGGTCCGATCAGCGGCAGGTCGTCGGGCGTCCCCGGCCGGAGGCCGGCGCGCGCCGTCACCATCTCGGCATCGTCGAGGCCCGGGACCAGGACCAGCGCGTCCCGGAGCAGCTCGTAGGCGCCGCCGGCGGTGACCCGGGTGTCCCAGCCGCGCTCCTGCACCGTGGCACCGACGATCAGGCGGCCGTCGGCCCTCGGGACCAGGTACACGGTGAACCCGCGGGCCAGCCCACGGACCGTGTGCGTGACCAGCGGCGCTCCTGGTGGCTGGCGCAGCGTGAGGATCTCCCCCTTGACAGGCCGGACCGGCGGGACGGCCGCCTCCGGCAGCCCGGCGATGCCGGCCGAGCGGCATCCGGCCGCCAGCACGACCGTCGCGGCGTCGATCCGTCGGGGCGCGGCCGCCGCGGCCAGCTCCACGCCGGTCACGCGCTTGCGCTCGGTTCCCGTGACCACCCGCTCGACCTCCGCGGGCACGGACTCGACCCCCGCGTCGGCAGCCGCCTTGCGCAGCGCCTCCACCAGGACGGGCGGGTCCACCGATCGCTCGCCGGCGGCCAGGAACCCGGCCCGCACCCCGGGCGCCAGCCCGGGCTCGAGGCGCCGGACCTCGCGACCCCGCAACGGCGTGACGTCGAGGCCCATCGCCCGATGTCGGGTCGCCAGTTCGTCGAGGGCGACCCGGTCGTCGGCGTCGAGCGCCACGACCAGCGTGCCGTCGGCCCGGTAGCCGATTGCGGCGCCCGCAGCCCCCTCCACGTCGGCGGCGAAGGCCGGCCACCGCGACCACGACGCCAGGTTGAGCCGCAGGAGCGGCTCCTCCCCCATGCGGGCCTCGGTGACCGGCGCCAGCATCCCCGCCGCCACCCCGGATGCGCCGCCGCCGGGATCGGGGTCGACCACGGTGACGGCCGCGCCCCGCTGGGCGAGCCGCCATGCGCAGGCCAGGCCGATCGCACCGCCCCCCACGACGACCACGTCGGGGCTCACGCCGGCCCCCTTGCCGGACACGCGGCGGTATGGGTGGTCATGACCGCCCCAAGTGCGGCAAGTCCGTACCGGGGAGCGCGTCGACCGCCTTGGAGACGGCCAGCACCATCTCGTGGGTGGCGCTGTGGGGGTCGGGTGCGTCGGAGATCGCGCCGATGACCGCCACTCCCCATGCCCCCGCTTCGATCACTTCGTCCACCGACTGGGCGGTGATCCCGGCGATGGCGATGACGGGGACCGACACGGCCGAGGCCACCGCTCGCACCCCCGCGACGCCGATGGGTTCCGGCAGCCCGCTCTTCGACCTGGTGGCGAACGTCGGGCCCACTCCGAGGTAGCTCGCGCCCTCCTCGACGAGGCGGCGCCCCGTTCCCGGATCCCGGGCCGTGCCG
>DASRJM010000153.1:0-12231 GCA_035649475.1 Acidimicrobiales bacterium | reverse complement strand
CCGGTGACCGTGTAGATGCGGAAGCGGCCGGCGGTGGGGAGGAAGCTCGAGACGCCGGTGGGGTCGTTCTGGGTGAGGGGGCGCAGCGCCCGCTCGACGCGGGACTGGATGGTGTCGCCGAACACCACACCCGCGGCCCCGAGGCCGATCATCCCGAGGACGACGCGGCGGCCGATGGGCGTGCCCCGAGTCTCGCCGGGGTCGGCATCGGAGTCGGCGGGATCGGGCTCGGCGGCGTCGGCCGGCTGCCCCGGCTCCACGGTTGCCACCCTGTCGAGGCTACGCCCTCCGGGTACGGGATCGGCTCGGGCCGGCGGCGAGCTCAGTGGTCCGTAACCCCTCGGAGGTGGCCGGCCAGCCGGGCCAGGCGGTCGTCCCAGCGGCGCCCGGCCTCGCCGGCCCAGGCCGCCAGGTCGTCAAGCGGGTCGGTGCGGGCGACGAACCGGGTCTCCCGGCCCGAGCGCTCGGCCGCCACCAGGCCCGCCTCCCGCAGCAGGCCCAGGTGCTTGGCCACCGCCTGGCGGCTCACCGGTAGCTCGCCGGCGAGCGCGGTGGCGGTGACCGGGCCCGACTCGGCCACCGCCCGCAGCACCTGGCGGCGGGTGGCGTCGGCCAGGGCGGCGAAGACGGCGTCCGGCGGTTCAGAGGCGCCGCCGCCAGGCGGGGCGGTGGCCCGAGCGGCCCACTGCGGCGCGTTCTCAGGCGACGGCGACACGGGCGGCGGCGCCCACGCATACGTGGGCATCGAGGCCCACCAGACGGGCGGCCCACAGGGCGCGGATGCGGGCGCGGGCCGCGGAGAGCGTCACTGGCGAAGCGGACAGCGGGGTCAGGCGCTCGGTGACGACGAGCCGGGTGCCGCCGCCGTCGAGCGGGGCCAGGACCACCGAGACCGTCGAGGCGTCGCCCTCGTCGCCCGGGCGCCACCAGGTCCACACCAGCCGCTCGCCCGGAGCCGCGTCGTCGACGCGCACGTGGCGGGACCGGGCGTCCTCGTCGTCGAGCCACTGCGCCCGCTCTGCGGGATCGGCCACGGCCTGCCAGACGTCCTCGAGCGGTGCGTCGAGGTCCACGCTGCGGGTCACCTGCTCGTCCATACGCGCAACTCTACAGTTGCGCGTCCGCACCGTCACCCCTAGGCTCGATGCGCAACCGACTGGTTGCACGAACGGAGGCTGACAGCCGTGCTCATCCCCACCGTCATCGAGTCCACCAACCGAGGCGAACGGGCCTACGACATCTACTCCCGGCTGCTGCGGGAGCGGATCGTGTTCCTGGGCAGCGCCCTGGACGAGAACGTCGCCAACCTGATCATCGCCCAGCTCCTCCACCTCGAGGGCGAGGACATGGACCGGCCGGTCAACCTCTACATCAACTCCCCGGGCGGCGACATGACCGCCCTGTTCGCGGTGTACGACGCGATGGAGTTCCTCGGCCCGCCCGTGCACACGGTGTGCGTCGGCCAGGCATGCTCGGCCGCCGCCGTGCTGCTGGCCGCCGGCGCCGAGGGCCACCGCTCGGCCCTGCCCAACGCCCGCATCCTCATCCACCAGCCCCACGGCGGCGCCCAGGGCCAGTCGACCGACATGGAGATCGCGGTCAAGGAGATGGTGACGATGCGGAACCGCATGGTCGACATCCTGACCGAACGCACCCGGCAGCCCCGGGAGCGCATCGAGGCCGACATCGACCGCGACTACATCCTCCGCGGCGACGAGGCGGTCGCCTACGGCCTGGTCGACGAGGTCATCGTCCACCGCAAGCCCCGCCCGGTCCCCGGCTTCCACAAGCCAGAGGACGAGGACGTGGCCGCCACGGGCTGAATCAGCCGATGCGGAGCTCGGGCTTGTAGATGCGGGTCGGGGCGAGGTCGACGTCGATGCTGGCCGCGATGCGGGCGAAGACCTCGGCGGCCTCGCCCTCCGGCTCGGTGACCACGATCGGGCGGCCGGCGTCGGCGCCCTCCCGCAGGAGCGGGACCAGCGGCACCTGGCCGAGCAGCGGGACGCCCAGCCGGGTGGCCAGGTCGTCACCCCCGCCGGCGCCGAACAGCTCGTAGCGCTTGCCGTCGTCGCCCGTGAACCACGACATGTTCTCGATGACGCCCTTGACCTCGAGGTTCACCTTCTGGGCCATGAACGCCGCCCGCTGCGCCACCCGCTGGGCGGCGGGCTGCGGCGTCGTCACGATGTAGACCTCGGCCCGGGGCAGGAACTGCGCAAGGCTCAGCGAGATGTCGCCGGTGCCCGGCGGCAGGTCGACGACCAGGAAGTCGGGATCGTCCCAGAACACGTCGGTCAGGAACTGCTCCAGCGCCTTGTGGAGCATCGGCCCCCGCCAGATGACCGGCTGGTCCTCGGCGGCGAAGAACCCCATGGAGATGCAGCGCACGCCGTGCGTCTCCGGCGGGACCAGCATCTGGTCGATCACGACGGGCGGATGCTGGACGCCGAGCATGCGGGGGATCGAGAAGCCCCACACGTCGGCGTCGACCACGGCCACGTCCTTGCCCCGCCGCCCCAACGCCACGGCCAGGTTGGTGGTGACCGACGACTTGCCCACCCCGCCCTTGCCCGACGCCACCAGCAGCACCCGGGTGCGGCTCGACGGGTCGGCGAACGGGATCGCCCGGCCCTCCGCGTGCCCGTGGGCGGGCTGGCTGCCGGCCGTGGAGGCGGGGTCGCCGTGGAGCTTCGTGCGCAGCGCGGCCCGCTCCTCGTCGGTCATCACGGTGAAGTCGAGGTCGACCGCGTCGACCCCGTCGAGCGCCGTGACCGCGCCGGTGACCCGGTTCTGGATCTCGTTGCGCAGCGGGCACCCGGCCACGGTGAGCGCCACCGTGACCCCCACGCGTGGCCCCGCGATCTCGACGCGGCGGACCATGTCCAGCTCGACGATGCTGCGGTGCAGCTCGGGGTCGTCGACCGGCCGGAGCGCGTCGACGACCTGGGCTTCGGTGACGGGCATGCTGCTCCAAGGGATTAGCACTACGGAGATAGGTAGAATACCGGCCGTGGACCGCCCGCCCCTCTCCCCGACCGATTTCGCCTCGGCGGTCACGGCCATCACGTCGGCGTTCGGCGACCCGACGCGGCGTGAGATCTACCTCTTCGTCCACGAGCATCCCGACGGCGTCACCGCCGCGGCCGTGGCCGAGCGATTCGAGCTCCACCCCAACGTCGCCCGCCACCACCTCGACAAGCTGGTGTCCGGCACGTACGTCGAGGTGACCGTCGGCCGGGCCCCCGGGGCCGGCGCCGGCCGGCCGTCCAAGCGCTACCGGGTGACCGCGCCCGAGATCGCACTCGAGCTGCCGGTGCGCCACGACGCCGTGCTGGTCGAGCTGCTGGGCCGGGCCCTGGCCGCACTGGGCGAGGAGCAGGCCGAGCGCCTGGCCGAGGAGGTCGGGGTCGACTACGGACGGGCCATGGCGGCGTCGATGTCACCGGGGTCCGACTCACACCGGTCGTTCCAGGCCGCGCTGCACGCGGTGGCCGACGCCCTCACCGCCCACGGCTTCGCCGCCCACGCCGAGCGGCACGGCGACCAGCTCCGCATCGTCAGCGAGCACTGCCCGTTCGGCGGCGCGCCCATCGAGCACCCGGTGATCTGCGCGGTCGACCGCGGCATGGTCCAGGGCATGCTCGAGTCGCTCTACGGGCAGAACCTCATGACCGAGATCGCCCTCTCGCTGCCTACGGGCGGCCGGCGCTGCGAGACCGCGGTGACACACTGATCCAACCACGGCGGAACGGCAGCCGCCCTCCTCATCCCCTCCCCCCGGGGCGGCTGCCGACCGCCCGGCCCGTAGCCTCGACGGCGTGCGGTCCTACCTCGACCACGCGTCCACGTCGCCGCTGCGGCCCGAGGCGCGGGACGCGATCGTGGCCTGGCTCGACGCCGGGGTCGCGGGCGGCGCCGGGGACCCCGGGCGCATCCACGCCGAGGGGCTGACCGCCCGGGTGGCGGTCGAGGAGGCCCGGGCCCAGGTCGCCGGCCTGCTGGGCGCCCGGGCCCGCGAGGTCGTGCTCACGAGCGGGGCCACCGAGGCGATCGCCGCCGCCTGCTGGGGCGCGGCGTCCCGGGGCTCGCACCAGGTCGTCCCGGCCATCGAGCACTCCGCGGTCCGGCTGGCCGCCGGCCGCCACGGCGAGGTCACGGTCGTCCCCGTCGACCGGCTCGGGCGGGTGGCGGTCGAGGACCTGGCGGCGGCCGTCCGCCCCGGGGAGACCGCGCTCGTCCACCTCCAGTGGGGCAACCACGAGGTCGGGACCACCCAGCCGGTGGCCGAGGCCGTCGCCGCCTGCCGCGAGCTCGGTGTGCTGGTGCACGTGGACGCCGCCCAGGCGGTCGGGCACGTGCCGGTTGCGTTCCGGGACCTGGGGGCAGACCTGCTGTCGGTGAGCGCCCACAAGCTGGGCGGGCCGCCCGGCGTCGGGGCGCTGCTCGTCCGCCAGGGCCTGCGGCTGCCGCCGCTGCTGGTGGGCGGCGACCAGGAGCGCGCCCGCCGGGCCGGTCTGGAGAACGTGCCGGGCGCCGCCGGCTTCGGGGCCGCGTGCGCGGCGCTTGCCGCCCGCGATCGGTTGGCGGCCGAGGCGGCGGACCAGCGCCGGCTGACCGAGCGCATCCTGGCGGCGCTCGGCGGCGACGGGCTCGACGGCCTGGTCGTCTACGGCGACCCCGACGGGCGGCTGCCACATGTCGTGTGCCTCGGGGTCGAGGGCATCGAGCCACAGGCGGTGCTGCTGGGCCTCGACCGGGCCGGCATCGCCGCCCACTCGGGCAGCGCCTGCTCGTCCGAGTCGCTGGAGCCGTCGCCGGTGCTGGAGGCCATGGGCGTCGACGCCCATCACAGCCTCCGCCTGTCCGCCGGCTGGTCGACGACCGACGCGGACGTCGACCGGCTGCTCGACGCGTTGCCCCGCGTCCTCGCCGACTTGCGGGCCCTGGGCCGGTAGCCTCGGCGCGGTGCTCCGCCTCCCGTCTCGCCTGCGCGGCCGCCCACGGTGAGGCTCTACGTCATCCGCCACACCCACGCCGGCCACCGCTCGTCGTGGGACGGGCCCGACGACCTGCGCCCGCTGTCCACGAAGGGCCGGCGCCAGGCGGAGGCCATCGCCGACCACCTGGCGTCGGCCGGGATCGACCGGCTGGTCAGCAGCGACTCGGTGCGCTGCGTGCAGTCGCTGGAGCCGCTCAGCCAGCGGCTCGGCGTGCCGGTCGAGCTCGATCGCCGCCTGCGGGAAGGCGCGGCGGGCGAGGACGCGCTCGACCTCGCCGGCGAGCTCCGCAAGGAGCACGCCGCCGCGGCGCTGTGCAGCCACGGCGACGTCATCCCCGACATGCTGCGGATCCTCAAGGCCACGACGGCCCGGTTCAAGGACCCTCTCCAGTGGCCGAAGGCCTCGACCTGGGTGCTGACCTGGGACGACGGCCGCTGGACGCGGGCCCGCTACATCCCGCCGCCCGAGCTCTGACAGACATCGGTCACTCCACCCCGAGGCGCTCCCGGAGGGGTTGGGTGAGGGCGACGATGTCGGGCGGCGGATCGAGGGCGTCGAGGCGCTGGAGCTCCAGCCGGGCCGTGTCGGCACGGCCCAAGCGCTCGAAGATCACGGCGAGGAAGGCGTGGGTCGCCGGGTACCCGGGGTCGGTCTCGGCCGCCTCCACGAGCGTGACCACGCCCTGGCCGTCGCCGGACTGGTACTGGACCCAGCCCTTGTAGGTCATGGCCTCGATGTTGGTCGGCTGGTCGGCCAGGACCTCGTCGTAGAGGGCGATCGCCCCCCCGGCGTCGCCCTCGCTGGCCCGCAGGAGCGCGGCGTCGAGCTTGGACCTGGTCGTCTCCCGGATGTCGCCGGTGGCGGTCTCGCCCGCCTCCCGCCGGCCGGCGGCCTGGGCCACCAGAACGCCGGACACCACCGCGAACGCGACCACCGCGGCCACGACGACGACGAGCCGCCGCCAGCTGCGGGGCGCGCGGGCCGCCGCAGCCCGAGCGTGGTGGGCCTCGATCGAGCGGATCGTGCGGGCAGCGCGGGCCGTGTAGTCGTCCTTCAGCGTCTCGTAGTCGGTGTCGTCGACGTCGCCGGCCTCGTGCTCCCGCTCCAGGTCGTCGAGCGAGCGCAGCAGGAAGGCCCGCTCCTCCTCCAGCGCCGCCAGCGCGTCGGGGTCGAGGCGCCGGCTGGCGGTGGCCGTCACGGCGCGGACTCCCGCGCGTGGGCCACCAGCTCCCGGTCGGCATCGGTCGCCCGGGCCCCGCCCCCGCGTCGCCAACGGCGGAACGTGAACGCCAGCCCCGCCACCGCAGTCACCAGGGCCACGACCGGCAGGGTCCACACCAGGCTCGACACCCCGGAGCTCCCCGGCGTGAGCAGGACGCGCTCGCCGTAGGCCCCGGCCAGCTCGTCGCGGATCTCGGCGTCGGACGCCCCCTCGGCGATGCGCTCGTCGATCACCGACCGCACGCCCAGGGCGGCCGGCGAGTCGGAGTCGGCCACCGACTGCCCGTCGCACTGGGGGCAGGCGATCGTCTCGGCCAGTGCCCGCGCCCGGTCGGCGTCGGTGCGGGGCGGGGGGTCGGACCCGATGCCCACGACCAGGGCGACCGCCAGGACGACGGCCAGTCCGATCCAGCCGAGCGTCCGCCGGCGGGCGGCGACGGGGCGGCTCATTGGCGCACCCTTAAGGATGCGCGCGATGAGCCATCGGCGCTGCCCGCCGAGCAACGCGCTGTGTTGATGGTTCGCTCGCGACGCTCGATCACCGGGACCGGACCTCCGCGGCCGCGGACTCGATGTCGGCGATGGCCCCGTCCAGGCCGGACTGGGTGACGCCGCCCGTCCACTTGGCGACCACCCGGCCGTTCGGGTCGACCAGGTACGTCTCGGGGACCTTGACCACGCCGAACGCCACCGGCGCCTGCCCGTCGTCGTTGAGCAGGATCGGCCACTCGCCACCGTTCTCGGCGAAGAACTCGGTGATGGCCGCCTCGGTGTCCCGGTAGACGACGCTGACCACGGCCGCGTCGCCGAGTGCCCGGTGCTCCTCGTCGAACGCGGTCAGCTCGGGGTGCTCGACCCGGCACGGGGCGCACCAGGTGGCGAAGAAGTTGACGACGACCCAGCGCCCCCGCTGGGCGTCGATGTCGAACGTGCCACCGCCCAGCGTCTCGCCCGCCAGCGCGGGCACGGCCTTGCCCACCAGCGGGCTGTTGGCGCGCCGCTCGCTGGCCGGCTCGCTGGTGGCGAGCACGACCACGAAACCCACCGCCAGCAGGGCGATGACGACGGACACGATCAGGCCCGTGCGGCCGCGGGACCGCGGCGCCTCGGCCAGCTCGCCGCCGTCGGTGCGCTCGGCGACGTCGGTCACGCCCGGACCTCCACCTTCTCGGCCGGCTCGCCGGCGCCCTCGGGCTCCTCCGGGGGCTCGCCGACCGCGGGCGCCGCGGTGGACGCCGGGGCGCCGACCGGGGCCGACACGGGGTCGATCGGGTTGCGGCGCCGGCCGGGGAACGCCGCGAGGGCGGTGCCGCCCGCCATGACCAGTCCCCCGATCCACAGCCACATCACCAGGGGCTGCACGACCACCAGCAGGCCGATCGTCTGGCCCGCGTCGCCCTCCGGGGCCCGCACCAGCGACAGGAAGACGTCCTCGCGCAGGCTGGTCGCCACCGACGGCGTCCCCACGGCCTGCTCGGTGCCGAGGAAGCGGTTGATGGCCGGCTCGTGGACCTCGCCGTCAACGCTGACCCGGGCCCGGACCGAGGTCTTGTTCGACTGCTCGACCGTGCGGGGCCCGAGGTAGGTGATCTCGTGACCGGACACGGACACCGTGTCGCCGACCGCCATGTCGACCTCGCGCTCACGGTCGTAGCTGCCCGACGCGGCCAGGGCCACCGCGATGAGCACGACGCCGATGTGCACGACCATGCCGCCGTTGGTCCGGCCGACCAGGCCGCGCCAGCCCTGCCGCCGGGTGGCCAGCACCACCTGGCGAACGGCGGCGCCGGCCGCGAACCCGCCGAGCCCGAAGGCGAGCAACGGGGCCAGGCCCCGGGCCCCGAGCGCGACGGCGATCACGACCGAGGCCGTGCCGGCCCAGGCCGGCCAGAACAGGCGCTGGGACAGGAGCTCTCCGGACGCCTTGCGCCACGGCAGCACCGGGGCGACAGCCATGAGGAACAGCAGGGCGAGCCCGATCGGCATCGTCATGCGCTGGAAGTACGGGGCGCCGACCGACAGCTGGTCGTCGCTGAGCGCCTCGACGATCAGCGGGAACACGGTCCCCAGCAGCACCACGAACGCGAACGCTGCGAACAGCACGTTGTTGGCCAGGAACGCGCCCTCGCGGGAGACGGGCGAGTCGATGCGACCGGGCGCCCGCAGCCGATCGGCCCGCCAGCCGATCAGCCCCAGCGTCACGGCCACGGTCAGGCCGAAGAACCCGAGCAGCCAGGCCCCGATCGAGCCCTCGGTGAACGCGTGGACCGAGGCGATCACGCCGGACCGGGTCAGGAACGTGCCCAGGATGGTGAGGCTGAACGTGGCGCACACCAGCGACAGGTTCCAGACGCGCAGCATCCCCCGGCGCTCCTGGACCATCACCGAGTGCAGGTAGGCGGTGCCGGTCAGCCACGGCAGGAGCGACGCGTTCTCCACCGGGTCCCAGCCCCAGTAGCCGCCCCAGTTCAGCACCTCGTAGCTCCACCAGGCCCCGAGCACGATGCCGAGCGTGAGGAAGCCCCAGGCGAACAGGGTCCAGCGCCGGGTCTCCAGCAGCCAGCCCTCGCCGACCCGGCCGGTGACCAGCGCCGCCACCGCGAAAGCGAACGGCACCGTGAAGCCGACGTAGCCGAGGTACAGCATCGGCGGGTGGATCGCCATCAGCGGGTGGTTCTGCAGCAGCGGGTTGGGACCGGGCCCGTCGAATCCCGGCGGCGGGTCGAAGCTGGTGAACGGGTTGGCCGGGAACAGCAGCAGCGCGAAGAAGAACCCGCTGACCACCAGCAGCGTCAGCAGCGCCCACCCCACGAGCGGGTCGTCCATCCGCTTGCGGAATTTGTAGGCGACGAGCGCCATGTAGCCGCACAGGATCAGCGTCCACAGCAGGATCGACCCCTCGAGCGCACCCCACAGCGTGGCCACGTTGTAGAGCGCCGGGGTCCGGGTGCTGCCGTTGTCGGCCACGTACTGCACGGTGAAGTCGCGGGTGATGAGCGCCCGCTCCATGGCCGCCACCGCCACCACCGCGCCCACCAGGCACAGCAGGACGTAGGACCGGCCGACGACGATCAGGTGCAGCCGGCGGCGGGCGAGCGCCACGGCCAGCGTGATGACGCCCCCGACCGACGCGGCCAGCCCGAGCACGACGCCCGCCGTCCCCACGGTGGTGTTCATCCGTCGCCCTGCTCCGCCTGCGAGGTGCGCGTCTCGTACTCGTCCTTCGACTCGTAGCTCTCGTCGTGCTTGACGAGGATGCGGTCGCCGTCGAACACGGCGCCATCCCGCCAGTGGCCCTCGATCACGACCGGGATGCCCGGCCGGAACAGGTCCGGCGGGCTGCCCTGGTGCTCGACCTCGACGGGCACGTCGTTGAACACGACCGTGAACCGCAGCGTCCCGTCGGCCTCGACGGGCTCGCCGGTCACCGTGCCCTGGAGGCGGAATCGCTTGGTGCCGAGGCTCTCGCGCTGGGCCACGGCCTCGTCGGCGTTGCGGAAGTAGAGCGACGCGTCGGACAGGCCCTTGTAGGCCAGGGCGCCGATCCCGAGGACGACTGCGGCGAACACGGCCAGCGGCAGCCACCGCCGCCGGGTGCGGCGCCGGCGGGGCCGGGCCGGCGCGGCGACGCCGCCGTCGTCGCCGGCGTCGACGGCGTCCGGGTCGTCGAGGTGCCGGGGGGTCAGCTCCACCGGCGCTCCCCCGGCGGGACCTGGCGCGACAGCTTGCGGCCGCGCCGCACCATGGCGAGCGCGTACCCGCCGATGAGGCCGAACGTGCCGAGCCAGGCGGCCGCGACGTAGCCGACGTGGGTCATGGCGATCATCGCGCCACCTCCGCCTCGGCCTCGGCCCGGCGCTCGGCCAGGGCCTCGTCCAGGTCGATGCGGTCGACCTGCTGGGACAGCCAGGCCACCCGGAACCGGTGGATCATCAGCCAGGAGAAGACCAAGCCCAGGGCCAGGAAGCCGACCATCAGCGCCACCAGCATGTCGCCCTCGATCGTGGGGTCGATGCGGGTCAGGGTCGAGTCCTGGTGGAGCGAGCGCCACCACTCGACCGACCGGTTGACGATGACGACGTTGGGGACCAGCAGCAGGCCGAGGACGGCGGCCCGGGCCGAGCGGGCGTCCGGGTCGAGGTCGAGCCGGCGCAGCGCCAGGTAGCCGACGAGCAGGGCGGTCAGCACCGCGGTCGAGGTCAGGCGGGCGTCCCAGGTCCAGTACGTGCCCCAGGTCGGGCGGCCCCACAGCGAGCCGGTGCCCAGCGTGATGACGGCGAACACCAGGCCGACCTCGGCGCCGGCCTCGGCCAGGGCGTCCCAGCCGGCGGTGCGCTTCCACAGCCACAGGCCCGAGGCCAGCGTGGTGACGAAGCAGCCGACGTACAGGTAGGTGGCCGACGGCACGTGCACGTACATGAGCCGCACGGCGTCGTCCATCTCGACGTCCGCGGGCGAGATGACCAGGCCGTAGAGGACCAGCAGGGCGATGGAGGCCAGGGCGAGCAGGCCGACGATCCGGGTGCCCCGGGACCCGGTCCCGGCGGGGGCACCAGCCGTGTCCCCGGATCGGGGCTGGGGGGTCCCGGCCACGGCGCCGGGCTGGGTTGTGGCGGTCACGAGCCCTCCAGGAGCGTGCCGTAGGCGGCTGCCCCGGCGACCGAGTAGAGGATGGCGAAGACGGCGAGGAGGCCGCACCACGGCCAGCCGTCGGCAGGCACCCCGGCGAGCGCCGCCTCGAAGGCGCGGGTCGCGCCGATGAGGACCGGAGCCAGCACGGGGAGGAGCAGCAGGGGGAGCAGCGTCTCGCGCACTCGCAGGCCGCTGACCAGGGCGCCGTACAGCGTACCGGTGGCGGCGACCGCAACTGTCGCCGCCAGGCAGGTGGCGAGCAGCAGCCCGACGCCGGCCGGCTCCGCCCCGTACAGCACGATGACGCCCGCGCCGAGCAGGACCTCGAGGGCGAGCAGCTCGGCCGCCACGGCCAGCGCCTTGCCGGCGAACACGCCCGCCGGCTCCAGGGCGGACAGTCGCAGCGCGTCCCGCACCCCGCCCGACTCGTCGAGCGCCGCGCTGCGGGCCACGGCCAGCAGCGCCGAGAACAGGACGGTGACCCAGTACAGGCCCGGGGTGGCCCGCTCCAGCACCTGGCGGGCGGGGTCGAGGGCGAAGGCGAACAGCACCAGGACCAGCAGCGCGAACGGGGCGACCTGGTGAAGGGTCACCCGGCTGCGGGCCTCGACCCGCAGGTCCCGGCCGGCCACGAGCGCGGCGTCACGCCACATGCGACACCCCCGTGCGTTCCGGCGTCCGTGAGCCCTCGGATTCCGACGGAGGGACGCTGGAACGGGTCGTGGTCCCGGCGACCAGGGTCACGACCCGGTCGGACAGGGCCTCGGCCCGGTCGAGCTCGTGGGACGAGAGGACCACCGTGGCCCCCTGGTCGACCGCCTGGTGGAGCAGGCCGTCGAGCAGGTCGCGCGCCTCGTTGTCGAGGCCGGCGTGGGGCTCGTCGAGCAGCCACAGCTCGGGGCGGCGGGCCAGCAGGCAGGCCAGCGACGCCCGCCGGCGCTGGCCGGTCGAGAGCTTCGACACCCGGATGTCCCGCAGACGCCCGCCCAGCCCGACGAGGTCGAGCGCGGCGGTGATGTCGGCCTCTCCGGCCCGGCAGGCCCGCCCCCAGAACGTGACGTTGTCGGCCGCGGTCAAGTCCTCGAACAGGGCGCCGTCGGCCCCCAGCAGGCCGACCCGCCGGCGCACCGCCCGGGCCTCGTCCGGCAGGCGGTGGCCGAGCACGACCGCCTCGCCCCGGACCGGCGGGATCAGGCCCGCCAGGACGCGCAGGAGCGTCGTCTTGCCTGCACCGTTCGGGCCGCGGAGCAGGACGATCTCGCCGCGCACAACGTCCAGGTCGATGCCGGCGAGTGCGGGGAATCGCCCGAGCAGCGCGACGGTGGCGCGGAGGTGGACGACCGGCTCCATGGAACGACGCGAGGCTACTGACCGG